>JBDRLU010000053.1:0-56398 GCA_043812795.1 Chloroflexota bacterium | reverse complement strand
GGAAATAACCCTGACGTCCTGGTGCTGCTCTGCGGCTGCCCCCGCATGTGCCTCAATAAAGAAGAATTACGCTCACGGGCGAAAAAAGTTATCGTGACCGCCGGCGAACGGGTGGGATGGCAGGCGGTAAAAGAAAAGGATTTGCCAAAAGTGATTATTGAGGCGATTAGAGAAAAATAGATTAGCTAGCCCATGACGTCTCAGCTATTTTGCTTCGGAACCATCTCTTTTTCGATTTCTTTTAGTTTAGCGATGACTTCAGCGGCTGACTTTTCAAATGCAGCTTGGGCTTCTTCAGGATTATCCCTTATCCAAGCTTCCACCTCACCAAGTAAAGCCCCTTTTTCGCTTCGCCTTTTATCCCTATCATTTATAGCCAGGACTTCCTCTACCTTCCCCTTAAAATTATTTGGGTAGTATTTCTCAAAGTCATGCTTATTGAATTGCTGGAATAGACGTTCGTGCCAACCGCTATCCTGATACGTTTTTCTCAAACGTTCAATAATGTCTTTTTCTTTCGGGCCTCCGTCAACAATCACCCATGCCCTGTTTTTATATGCCGGTTGCATGTTAAGATAACTAAATAACGTGCTGAAATCGGCAAACTTAGGTTCGACTTCATCAACTGACCTGGCAGAGAAAGTTCTCAGCTTCCCTTGCAGCGAAGGGACGAACCAACGAATAAGGTATTCTCTAATTATTTTCTCGGCAGAAGCTTCCTCAAGAATTAGCCAACCTTCCCATAAATCCAGGTCAGACATCTCATAACCCAGGTCTTCTAGAAGGTTTCTTCTTGCTTCCGGAGTGTTTTCTATCAGCTTAACGTGAGAAGTCGGTATCTTGTCCTTAAATTCCATGGTTACTTCAAAGATTTTCATCTTTGGTTCTGCGCCCAAAAATCTAGTGACAATATTGGAATGCGTAGTAATGATAAATTGATTATCTTTTGATTTTTCTATAATGAGTCTTAACAAACCTTTAAGTGCTTTAGGATGAATGTCATTCTCAAGCTCCTCTATTACGAAAAGCTTATCTTTCGCAATGCAGAGATCGACCAAGAGACCCAAGATATTAGCTACCCCTTCTCCCATATTGTCTAGTGTTACTTGCGTGTCATTATCTACTATGTAACAAGCCTTCTTACCATTCTCAGAGTTTATGCATGTAACCACAAAGCCAAGTATTTCATTACAAGCATTAATATACGGATTATACGCCGGCATCCCTGGGTTCGATACCTTATCTATTTTTGCGTAGAGGTTCTGTAAATTGCCTGTTACCGCCGATGCAAATTGTGCTCTCACATCTTCTTGATAGCCTCCGACTTTTCTTTTCGAAAGATATGGGTAAACGAAGTTTCTCGGCTCTACTGGGTCAACGAGATTTATACCCCTCTTGTTCCCACCATAAATAGCTGTTGGTGCAGCGGTAGTACCGCTGGCGATATCAATATTTAATGTTAGCTTACCATTTTCGGTGGCATTCCCAAAGTATTTAGGTGCGTCTGCCAGATCTATTTGTACATTTCCATGGTCTCCTCCTAATCTTAGGTAACGTAAACTAAATGAAAAGCCTCCCTGGACAAGTAGTGCAGCATAAGCAAGAGTTGACTTACCTGCGTTGTTTGGGCCAACTAAAACATTTATATCTTTTGAAAATTCTATTTCTTCTTTCGAGAAACTTCTGACGTTGTGAAGCCTAATCCTTTGTATCCACATGGAATTGTCCTCAAATCGTAGCGTTTGTCGTAACTATAAAACGGAGTTGGAAGAATGTCAAAGACAATACGCCAGAAAAATATTTGCGGATGGGGAGCGGTTTGTACCTGAGCCGCCCAGTAATCATACCTCGAACCTGGTGATACCTTGCCAGCTACTTCGTCGCTTTCAGCGCCGGCATGACTTTATCGAGGCGGGCGGTAATGCGGGTGCAGAGCTTGATGTAACCCTCGTCCAGTTCCTGGCTGCGGCGGCCTACTTCTCTTACCAGCCAGACGATATCATTGGCTAAACGCATATCGACGTAAGCCTGTCTTATTTCCTCCCGGACTTCGGCCGGTAATAACTCGAATTCACCCGGGTGGGTATCCAGGGCATCAATCTGAAAGGGTAATAACGGGTCGGTGCGAGGGTGGGCGGCCGTGGCTAAATTACTTTCGATTTCCAGAAGAACCGCCGGCGCCTTCGGTCTGACCGGTGCTTCAGCTACGGCGGCTTTTTCATATTTGGGGATGGATTCGGCATACTTCTGGGCGGCGGACTTGAATCCGGCTTCAGTCGCGATGGTCTCATAATGCTTCTTCATCGATGCGGCCAGCGGGTCATGTACCTGTGCCGCGGGTTTGGCCGGCCGTTTAGCCATGGTATCCCTGTCGCGCTTTGGTGAATTAGAAGTCTGCAAAAACGGCAGAATCACATAACCTATCAGGAGTCCTATCAGTACCCCCACGGCTATGAAGGCAAGGACGATTAAGATACTTTGCCACAAACCCGGTAAAGCCTGCCACCAAGCCATATCATCTTCCTGTCGACTCTATTGCCGTATTTTCAACCGTGCTGAGGAAGGTGGAAACCTCACAGGCCAAGCTGCAATATCGATTTCCGCAAGGCCTCGGCCCTTGCCCAGATGGCCTTCTTCTCCTCTTACACCACCTCTTTGATAACCAGCTTGTGCTCATCCACAATCTGCCTTATCGCCTTCCTCTGCTCTTCAATCAATTCCCGGGTTGCTTTCCGCGTCTCCTCATCAAGGATATTCCTGACCTCGGTGTCAATCAGCTTCCTGACTGATTCACGGTACTCATTGACTTCGCTGCCTGCTTTTAATCCGATACCGTCTCTCTTGTGGTCAACTGTGGATTCCATTGCTCCACCTCCTGAGATATGGCGCTGCAAAGTTTAATTAATCAAATGATAGTTTATAATATGGGTCTCGTCAATAAGGGATGCTAAGGCTGTTGAAAAACTATTCACCATTCCGTGCTCGACACGGAATCCATTCTTCTCATGAAGGACGACCTGCGGTCTATGGCAAGTAATTCTGGATACCGACACTTGCGTCGGTATGGAAGACACATCGGGGGAGGGTTGTATCTGAGCCGCCTGGGACTCGAACCCAGAACCTACTGATTAAGAGTCAGTTGCTCTACCAGTTGAGCTAGCGGCCCACATTCACCCTGAGCTTAAAGGGTGCAAACGGTATTTTAACATGACATCTCGTTGCCTTGCAACGAGAAAGCTATCAGCTTGTCTTATCAGTTTCTTTGGTGTATGATAAGCCTCGGTTTCCATGTCAAACGGGCATCCGCAGACGCCCGGAAGGAGGAAGTGTTATGAAGATGTCACCGGAAGTCCAGAAAGCAATCGCAGAATGCAAGCCGGCGCTCGTAGCAACGGCCAGTAAATCGGGCAAACCCAATGTCTCGGCCAAAGGGACTTTCCAGGTCCTCGATGACGAGCACGTGCTCTTTGTCGATACCCGCTCGCCGCGCACTGTGGCCAACCTGAAAGAAAACCCGCAGGTCGCCATCATTTCTATCAAGGCGGGTGAGCGCACCGGCTACCGCGTCTGGGGCAAGGCCGAAGTCCTGTCTTCCGGACCTCTTTTCGATAAACTCACCCAGGACCTGGCTGCCCGCAACATGAAACCGAACAACGTCGTCAGGATTACCGTCGAGGACGCGCTGGTATTTTAAATAGCGGTCAGCCATCAGCCGAAGATGTCATTCTGAGGAATCCCGACGGTTCGGGGTGACGAAGAATCCGTTTCTCCAACACAAAATACGGATTCTTCGCTACGCTCAGAATGACAGCCGTTTTCTTATTCAAGGTATTTAACCAGCCATGCCTGGCTGAGGTCTACCACCCGTTGTAAATGCTCCGGGTTATCGGTAAAGGCATGGCTACCGCCCTCGATTATTTCCAGTCTTTTCGGCGGGTTGGCCTGTGCGTATAACTCCTCGGCATCGGCGACCGGAATGTTGTCATGGCTCCCGTGAATGATTAATACCGGGCGCGTAATTTTCTTTATCGAGGCGGCGAGGTCGTAGCGCTGCATATCCTCAATTAAAGCCAGGCTGATACGGGACATGCGCGGGTCGTCGGCACCGGGATATTCGAAATACCCTTTTTCTTTTAAGGCAGCGAGCATCGCCGGCGTCGCCCTTATCTGGAGCGGCGTGGCGAGAACGACGTAAGCCGTCGGCCGCGGGTCGCCGGCCGCCACGACGACACAGCTACCCAGGCTCGACCCGACCGCCCCGATTTTCTCCATATCGACTTTATCCGTCGTAGCCAGGAAGTCCAGGGCAGCCTGATAGTCCCTGATTCTCGCCGAGAGGGTGGCATCGGCGAAGTCGCCTTCGCTCCACTCGTCCCCCTGTCCGCAGCCCCGAAAATTGAAGGCGAGACAGGCCAGACCCTGCTCGTAAAGTGCTCTGGCCATGACCGGCCACTTGCCGCTATCTTTGTTACTAGCCAGACCATGACAGAAAACAACGCACGGCGCCTTCTCCCGCGGCAGGTATAAATCCCCGATAAGCCGGTTGCCGTCCGAGACGAATTGAACTCGCTCTCTTTTCATCATACAATTACGCCAGATGAAGAATGACATTTCAAAGTACCTGAAGTCAAGCCCGCTTTGCGATTTCGACAGCGAAACCATCCGGCACAAAGCCGATGCCATCGTAGCCGGGGCGAAAAGTCAGCGCGAAAAGTCCAATCGCATTCTGGAATTCTGGAAGAACGAAATCGTGTTCACGTACGATAACTGGGACGTGCCCGCCTCGGCAGCTCTATCCAAAGGCAGCGGCATGTGTGCCGCCAAGAATGCCGGCTCCGTGGCGATGCACCGCTATGCTGGCATACCCGCCCGCCTGAAGGTGCTCGGCTTCGATGCCGAGAGCAAGTTGTGGGAATACGCCGCCCGCTGGGACCCGTGGCTGGCCGGGAAAACAAAAACGCTGGGGAAACGGCGCGACCATGTCATCCACGAGATTTATCTGGACGGACGATGGGAGCAACACGACGTCACGCGGGATAATACCCTCGAAGCCGGCATGAAGATTTACGGCATGCCCTCGGAGGCCGACTTCGTGCCGGAAGATTTGAAAATGGCCGATTTCGACCGCTGGGCCGTGGCGCGGCAAAAGAAAGCCCACATCCCGCCATCGGAAAGAGCTGAGTTCCACCGCCGCATCAATAATATCGTCCGAATCATCAGAGAGACCGGCATGTTGGTGCTGGACAAAGAGAGCGGGGCCAGCCAGCTTGCCCGCAAGGCCGTGGCGACATTAAAGGAGGCCATCGAACGGGACGACAGTCAGGATATTGCTGGCTTTCTCCGGTTTATCACGGAAGCCGGCGGCAAGCTTACCGAAGCCAGGCCCAACATGGCCCCGTTAACCAACTTGATGGCTACCGTCTTTTACCAGGTACAGGCAAAAGCCAGGACGGAAAAGGATTTACCGAAGTTAAGACAGGCGTCCACCGCCATCGCCGATAAGACTATCAAGGACTCGAAAAAGGCGGGGCGGCAGGCGGCTAAAAACGGCGCCGATCTCATCGCCAACGGCAATAAAATAATGGCGTGCAGCTTCAGTTCGACGTTAAATGAGCTATTCCGGCTGGCCCGCAAGCAGGGTAAAGAGTTTGAAGTGGTGGTCAGCCGGTCGAGAGTGGGCGATAAAGACTATGGAGAGATGACGACGAAAGCCCTCAGGCGTTACCAAATACCATCCAAAATCATACCGGACAATGCCGTGAGGCATAACTTGCGTACCCTTGGGGTGCAAAAAGTATTGGTCGGTGCCGACTCCATCCTGGCCGACGGCTCGCTCGTTAACGGCTGGCCGACTGACTGGCTGGCTTTGATGGCCCGGGACAGCAACATACCACTTTATGTCATCTGCGAAACGGCCAAATTTAATCCCCGTCTCACCGCCGAAAAGGTTGAATTAGAGGCCGGTTTTGACCTCATCCCGCCTGAACTGATTACGGGGATTGTTACGGAAGAAGGTATAATCAAACCGGGTGATGTAGGCCAGTAATGCTAACGTTATATGGCTCTTTGACAATTACTTCACAAGTTGGTAAATTTCTTTGGAAGATAAGTTTAGGAGGTAAACCATGACGATGAAGATCCCCCTCCAGGAAGCCGAAGACCGTGCCCTTGAACTCATGCATAAAGGCTATCACTGAGGGCCGGCCGTCCTGCAAGTTATGTGGGAAGCGTACGGTCTGAAGAATGAGGATTTCCTCTGGACTTGTATCGCCTTCAACGGTGGCATAGCTGGCGAGCGGTCCGCACCCTGCGGGGCAGTATCGGCAGCGGCGGTATGCCTGGGGCTACGCCATTGCTGGCCTTTAGCTGATAAACAGAGGGCCAAACAGGAACGTCTCGACGCACGTGACGATGCCAGCCAGCTTGTCAAGAGCTTTAAAGAGAAGTTCGGCATTATTGGCTGTCAAGACCTCCTTGGCGTTGATTTTTCCAAACCCGAGGCACACCGTCAATTTCAGGAATCGGGCATGTGGAAGGAAAAGTGCAACAAGTATGTGGGTTTTGTCATAGAGAAACTCTATGAGCTCGATGAGAAAAGTAATACCCGGACACCGCAAAAGGCTATCCTTTATACCAGGTCAGGTTGTCCCTTTTGTGCCAAAGCTAAGCAGGACCTTGAAGAGCTAGGACTATCTTATGAAGAGATTAGCATAGATGGTAATCCCAAGGCTGGCGAAGAGGTAATGCGCCTTTCAAACGGAGCAGGGATAGTACCCATTCTGGTCAGGGGTGACGAGGTCAAGGTGGGTTTCGAGGGCGGCTGAACAATCTAACCTGCGGCGGTCTGCCGCACGTCATCTAGATAACAAAGGGGGGGCTGCCTGAAAGGCAGCCCCCCTTCTAATTCAGCTAGATTTTACCTGAGTTACTTCTTCCCGTCTTTCTCGACTCGGACAGCGCAGACCTTCAGCTCGGGAATTTTGGAGACGGGGTCGAGGGCGTGGTTGGTCAACACGTTGGTCGGGCTTTCACCGAAGTGGAAGTCCATGGAAACGACCCCCACCGGAGAGACATCGGTCACTTTTGCCTTGGCCTCGACGACACCGCGCCGAGAAATGACCCTTACCCGGTCGCCATCGGCAATGCCCATGTCCACGGCATTCTTCGGGTTGATTTCCACCAGCTCTTCGTTACGCATAGCATTGAGACCCTTCACCTTCCGTGTCATCGTGCCGGTATGGTACTGGTTCAAGACCCGTCCCGTGGTCAGGATGAGCGGGTATTCCTCGTCCGGCAGCTCCGCCGACGGTTTGTACGCCAGCGGTGAGAACTTGCCCTTGCCGCGGGTGAACATGGCCGTGTGCAGGATAGGCGTGCCCGGATGGTCGGTGGTCGGGCAGGGCCACTGCAGGCCGCCTTCATCGAGACGGCCGAAGTTGATGCCTCCATAGCTCGGCGTAAGCTGGTTAATCTCATCCATAATCTGGGAGGGCGATTCGAAATCGAAGCCCTTCGCCCCCATCCTCTGGGCAATCTGGCAGGTTATCATCCAGTCCGGCCGGGCATCGCCGACCGACTTGATGGCCTTCCGCACCCGCTGCACTTTCCGTTCGGTATTGGTGAAGGTGCCGTCTTTTTCGGCAAAGCTCACCGAAGGCAGGACAACATCAGCCAGTTGCGCCGTTTCCGTCATGAAAATGTCCTGCACGACGAAGAAGTCCAGCGACTGGATGGCCTTCTTGATATGGGTGGCATTGGGGTCGCTCAACACCGGGTTCTCGCCGATAAGATAGACGGCCTGAATACGCTTCTTCTCGGCGGCATCGAATATCTCAGTCAGGGTGAGGCCGGGAGTGGGATTCAGGCTGCTTTCCCAGGCTGTCTCGAATTTCTGCTTGATGGCCGGGTCAGCCACGGACTGGTAGGCGGTATAGACATTGGGCAGAGCACCCATATCGCAGGCTCCCTGGACATTATTCTGTCCACGTAGCGGATTAACACCGGTGGACGGCTTACCGACGTTGCCGGTAAGCATGGCCAGGTTGGCAATCGCCAGCACATTGTCCGTACCGTGGGAATGCTGGGTAATACCCATCGTGTAGAGGATGCTGCCCGGTCTGGTGGTGGCGTAGATGCGGGCCGCTTCGGCTATCTTATCGCGGGGGACACCGGTAATCCGCTCGACGGTCTCAAGGTCGAAGTCCTTTAACGATGCCTTGAAAGCCTCGAAATTCTCGCAGCGCTGCTCGATGAAAGCCATATCCTGCAACCCTTCGTCCACAATGATGCGTGCCATACCCATCAGCAGGGCCACATCGGTGCCGGGACGGTTGCTCAACCAGAGCTCGGCAAAGCGGACGAGGTCGATTTCCCGCGGATTGATGACAATGAGTTTCGCCCCTTTCGTCACCGCCTGCTTGACTTCAAGGGCGATAACCGGGTGGGCGACGGTGGTATTGGTACCGATGGCTACAATACAGGCCGCCGCACCGATTTCTTTGATGGAGTTCGTCATCGCTCCGCTACCGAAGGCTGTGGCCAGACCGGCCACGGTGGGAGCATGTCAAAGCCGGGCACAGTGGTCGATGTTATTGGTCCCCAACACCGCCCGGGCGAATTTCTGGGCAACGTAGTTGTCCTCATTGGTCGCCTTGGCCGAGGAAATAACGGCCACTTCTTCGCCTTTACGATTACCGAGCTTGCTGGCAATTATATCCAGGGCTTCATTCCAGGTAGCCTCAACAAACTTACCGTTCTGTTTCACCAGAGGCGTAGTCAGCCGCTCGGGATGATGGACAAATTCGGCGATGCCGAAACGCCCCTTAACACAAAGCTGCGTCCTGGCCCCGGACTTATCCATCTCAGGCAGACTTTCGATAATACGGTCGTCTTTCACCTGTAGCTCCAGCTGGCAGCCGACGCCGCAGTAAGGACAGGTAGTGACCACACCGCGGTCGGCTGTTCCCGCCCAGCGGCGGCCTCGCTCCATCAGAGCACCGGTCGGGCAGACATCAACGCACGCACCGCAGAATTGACAGCCCGATTCCATCAGAGGATGGTCGAAAGCAGTGCCGGGTAAGGCACGGCCACCACGGAAAGTAAAGGAAATAGCGCTGGCCTGTCTTACTTCCTGGCACACCCGGACGCAGCGTCCGCAGAGAATACACAGGTTATAGTCCCGGTCGAAGAAGGGGTCGGTATTGTGCACCGGCAGTTCTTTATGGCTATAAGGTAAATTGACTTCCCTGATACCAACGTAGTCGACTACTTCCTGCAACTCGCAGCGCCCATTCTTGGGGCAAAGCACACAGCGGTCGGTGATACCCACACTACGTAAACAGATATCGAAAGACTGGCAGCGCTCCTTGCGGTCGCAGATAAGACAGGTATGCGGGTGCTCGGTCAGAATCAACTCGAGGACACCGCGGCGGAACTCCTGGAGTTGCTCCGTGTTGGTCTTTACCACCATCCCATTTTCCGCCGGCGTGGTGCACGAAGGCGGCAGGCCACGCATCTTTTCAATCTCCACGATACACAAACGGCAACCGCCATAAGGAGACAGGGACGGATGATAACACAATGTCGGGATATAGATACCGGCCTGTTTGGCCGCCTCTAATACCGTCATCCCCTTGCGAGCTTCGATTTGCTTACCATCGATAGTTAGGGTAATCGTTGCTGCAGTTGTCACCGTTTTATTCCTTTGCTGCCTTTTCTTTGGCCTTCACCGGGATTGGCTTTTCGGGCACTTCAATTTTCTCTCCGGAGACTTTAACCACGGCACTGAAACGCTTGGGACACATCTCCAAACAGGTGCCGCACTTGATGCACTTTTCCTGGTCGATAACGTGCACCATTCTCCTATCGCCGGCAATAGCTTCGACGGGACAATTACGGTGGCATATCATGCAACCCTCGCACTTATCGGGCAGGATATAAAAAGAAATTAACGCCGGGCAGGACAAGGCCGGGCATTTTTTCTCATAAATATGGGCTTCGTACTCCTCACGGAAGTAACGCAGCGTCGTCAGCACCGGATTAGGTGCGGTCTGCCCCAGGCCGCACAGGGAGGCCGATTTAATCACCTCGGCTAATTGCTCGAGTTGCTCGATGTCACTCGGCTTGCCTTCACCGTGAGTAATCCGTTCCAGTATATCCAGCATCTGTCGGGTGCCAACACGGCAGGGCACGCACTTGCCGCAGGACTCATTCTGGGTAAAGGTCAGGAAATAGCGGGCCATATCAACCATGCAGGTATCCTCATCGGCGACCACCATGCCGCCCGAGCCCATGATTGAGCCAGCCTTGGCCAGGGCCTCATAATCGACCGGTGAGTCGAGCAGATTCACGGATAAACAACCGCCCGACGGCCCTCCGGTCTGTACTGCCTTGAAATTCTTGCCGTCAAGAACACCGCCGCCGATACCGTAAATAATACTCCTTAAAGGAGTACCCAACGGTACTTCGATTAGACCGGTCCTTTCTACCTTACCGGCAAGGGTAAAGGTCTTCGTCCCTTTGCTTGCCTCCGTACCCAGCGTAGTGTAGTAATCAGTCCCGTTCTGCAAAATATAGGAGACATGCCCCCACGTATCGACATTGTTGATATTGGTAGGCTTGCCCCACAGACCGTAGTTGGCCGGGAAAGGCGGACGCGGTCGCGGCATGCCCCGCTTACCCTCGATAGAAGCAATCAAAGCCGTCTCTTCACCGCAGACGAAAGCGCCGGCACCTTCTTTAATATCGATATCGAAACTGAAGTCCGTGCCCAGGATATTGTTGCCCAGCAGGTTCAGCTCTTTCATCTGCTTGAGAGCCAGTCTCAGCCGTTCCAAAGCCAGCGGGTATTCGGCACGGCAATAAATATAGCCCTGGGTGGCCCCGATGGCATAAGAACCAATCAGCATACCTTCCAGAACAGCGTGAGGGTCGCTTTCCAGCAGGGCACGGTTCATGAAAGCACCCGGGTCACCCTCATCAGCGTTACAAATTAAGTATTTCTCTTTCCCGGGGGCCTGACGGCAAAAGGTCCACTTCTGACCGGTTGAAAAGCCAGCCCCACCCCGGCCACGTAAGCCTGACTTTTTCACCAGGTCGATAACCTCCTCAGGGCTCATCGACAGTGCTTTGACCAGGCCGCTGTAACCGCCGGTGGCGATATAGTGCTTGATGTTGGTCGGGTCGATATGGCCGCAGTTACGCAGCGATATACGTACCTGTGGTTTGAATACCGGCGACTCGAACAATTTGGGTATCCCCTCAACGGTACCTTCGCCGATAGTGCCGAGAGCCAAATCGGGGCGGGGATCGTCATTGACCAGATAGTCCTCTAAGAGTTTGGTCACGCTTTCCGCAGTGAGGTTACCGTAGCAGATGCGGGGACGGCCGGGCTTGATAATATCCACCAGTGGCTCAACGTAACACATTCCGATACAACCCACCTGCATGATGGTGGCATCGATTTTCAACCGGGCTAATTCTTTGTTGATTGCTTCCAGGACAGCCTCGGCCCCGGCAGCTTTACCGCAGGTCCCTGTCCCGATAAGAATACGCGGTTTGGTACTCTTTTGGAGTGCCTCCCATTCGGCTTGCGCCTGTTTTTGGACTTCAGCAAATGACATTATTGCTTCCCCCGGTACTCATCCAATATTTGTCTGGCTTTGGCCACAGTCATCCGGCCATAAACGGTCTTATCCACCACCAACACCGGCGCCAGCGCGCAGGAACCAAAGCAGGCTACGCGCTCTAGGCCGAACTTAAAATCCTTGGTGGTCTCCCCAGGCCTAACGTCGAGCACGCGCTCTACTTCTTCCTGGATGCGCTGGCTACCACGCACGTGACAGGCGGTACCCTGACACACGCTGATAATATGTTCACCCGGGCGCTTGAAGCGGAACTGGGCATAGAAACTGGCAACACCAAAGACCTCGTTCTGGGTTAGACCCAAAAACTCGGCTATCTCCGAGATTGCTGCTTCAGACAGATAGCCGAGTTTCTCCTGGACTTTTTGTAGGACGGGGATTAAAGCTCCTTTTTGTCCTCGATAGGGCGCTAAAACCTCCGCAATCTGCTCCGGCAAATCGGCACCTCCAATGGCGTAGTAGGCTTTCGAGTATAGTTTAACACCAAGCCAGACATAATGCAAGCCTGACACAGGCGTAACGGACGCCCTCTCTCGATTCAAATCGTCATCTTGGAACCTCGCTATTTATTTCCGTCGAATGGCCAATAATTGAAAAATAACAGGGTGTTAGATATGTAAAGAATGGGGTAAAAAGACACCCGTTTATAGGAGGTTACAGAAAAGTAACAATACTAATAGCCGAACGTCGCCAAGCTTGACAAACCCCTTGCCAGCAGGCATCAGTTTAGTGTATACTTTAAGAAAATTAACTCCGGCTGGGAGGTGGCCCCGTGGAACAGATATGTTTCCCGAAATGTCAAAAATGTAAGACCGGCGACCTGGTACCATTATCCGATTTCGGCAGCCAGGGTGCAGCCATCCACTACAAAGCATGGGTCTGCACCAATCCTGATTGTGGCTTCAACCTGAAAATCAGGAACGGTGATGTCTATATCGATGAACCCATCATGAGTGGGGCTCTTCATGCCGCCCGCCCACGCTAGTACTAAGGCTTGTTAAAGTCCTAACTGCCAGGCGACGAATTTGCTTCCGCAAGTAGCCAGGCTGGGAAGTAAAGCTCTCGACTTTCTCTTCCCGCAACGGTGTATCGGCTGCCACCGGGAAGGCGAGCTTCTCTGTCATTCGTGCCAGCTTTCGCTTGTCCGCGTGGCGCCGCCCATCTGTCCGAAATGCGGACGTCCAGAGCTCAACGGCATCTTATGTCCGAGTTGCGTCAACTGGGATGCCGCTATCGATGGTATTCGTTCTCCTTTCCGTTTCGACGGAGTGATGCGCGAAGCAATCCATCAGCTAAAATACCGTAATTTGAGAGCCCTCGCCGCGCCCCTGGCCCGTCTGCTCAACGACTTCCTTAATGCCCAACCAATAGCGGGCGAAGTCCTAGTACCGGTACCGTTACATGGCAGGCGCCTGCGGGAACGAGGCTATAATCAATCGGCACTGCTAGCCCGCGAACTGGGGAAAATGGCCAATTTACCGGTTGTTAGTGACTGTCTGATTCGCCAGCGCTACAATACTTCACAGGCAAGGACAGCAAGTGTGGAAGAGCGGCGCCGTAATGTGGCGGCTGCTTTCTCCTGCCGTAACGACCGGCTGAAAGGGAAGCACGTAGTACTCATTGACGACGTGGCTACTTCAGGAGCAACCCTCGACGCCTGTGCCGCGATACTCAAGGCAACCGGGGCAGCATCCGTCTGGGGACTGACCTTAGCCAGAGAAATTTAGGAGCAGCGAATGACCAGAGTCATCGGACTTACCGGCGGTATCGGTAGCGGTAAAAGCACCGTATCACGCTTCCTGACTGAACTTGGCGCCGCGGTGCTGGATGCCGATAAAATCGGCCATGAGGCATTTCGGCCGGATACTGCAATTTGGCGTGAAGTTGTTGCAACTTTCGGCAAACAGATTCTGAATGATGCCGGTGAAATCGACCGCCCCAGACTGGGGAAAATGGTGTTTGACAACCCCGAGGCCTTAGCCCGCCTGAACCAGATTATGCACCCGCGGATGTATGAAATTGTGAAAGCCAGGATTGAAGAATATCGCCGTCAGGGAGCCGATGTCATTGTCCTCGAAGCGGCACTTCTGATTGAGGCCGGCTGGACACCGCTGGTGGACGAAGTCTGGGTAGCGGTTGTCTCCAGAGATACGGTACTTAAACGCCTGAAGAAAGACCGCGGACTGACTGAAGAACAGACCCTCGCCCGCATCAACTCCCAGCTATCTAATGAAGAACGTACCAAGCACGCCGATGTGGTTATCAATAACGACGGCGACCTTGCCGACGTTAAAAAACAGGTCAAGCAGCTCTGGGAAAAGTTACACGCCCAGCTCTAATCGTCATTGCGAGTCCTTCTATAGAAGAACGTGGCAAATCTCGTAAGATAGCTAAGTGCTGACAGCTGTGAGGAGGACTTTCAACCTTTTCTATTCTTCCACTTTATCTATGGTGATGTAATGTGCTAATATTATAAATACCAATATGATAAATCCACTTACCAAAGAGTGAAGTACCACTCAACCCGATTTTGACCTATTGGAGCCTACCCCCAAGTAAGGAGCAATAATGAAAAAGGTCTATCTGGATAATGCCTCAACCACCTCCCTTCTTCCTGAAGTCAGGGAGGTGATGTTACCTTTCCTGGGTGAAAGCTTTGGCAACCCTTCCTCGCTTCATGACTGGGGCGATGTCGCCCGCGAAGCAGTCGATACGGCACGAGGTCAGGTGGCCCGGCTCATCGGAGGCGATGACGAAGAGATTATCTTCACCGCCAGCGGTACGGAGAGTAATAACTTTGCCGTTAAGGGGCTGGCCCTCGCTCAGCAGACCAAGGGAAAACACGTGGTTGTTTCTGCCATCGAGCATTTTTCCGTACTTAACTCGGCACGGACACTGGAGAAATGGGGATTTGAGCTAACGCTGGTACCGGTCGATAAGTATGGCGCGGTCAACCCCGAAGATGTGCGCAAAAGCATCCGTAAAGACACCGTACTCATCTCAGTGATGCACGCCAACGGCGAAGTCGGTACTACCGAGCCAATCGAAGAAATCGCCAAGATAGCCAAAGAGAATAAAATCGTTTTTCATACCGACGCCGTGGCTACGGCCGGGACTATCCCGGTTGACGCCAAGAAACTGGGAGTAGATGCTTTGAGTCTGGCGGGAAACGAGTTCTACGGCCCGAAGGGTATCGGCGCCCTCTGGGTACGGAAAGGCGTACGCATCATGCCGCTCCTCGATGGTGGCATTCAGGAAGGCGGACGCCGTGCCGGTACGGAAAATGTCGCCGGTATCGTCGGCCTGGGCAAGGCCGCTGAAGTAGCCGCAGCCAACATGCCTGCCCGTATCAAGCAACTCACCACACTGCGTGACCGTCTACTCAAAGAACTACCTGCCAAGATTGACCACGTGGTTGTCACCGGTCATCCCCAACAGCGGCTGCCGGGCTCAGCCAGTTTCTGCATCGAGTTCATCGAAGGCGAATCGATGCTAATGCTGCTGAACAGCCAGGGCGTGGCCGTCACCAGTGGCTCTGCCTGTACTTCGAGAGCACTCAAAGCTTCGCATGTACTCATTGCCATGGGCATTTCTCATGAATTAGCCCAGGGCTCCATATTGTTCACTTTTGGCATCGATAATACTGCCGAAGATGTTGATTACGTTCTGGAAGTGTTACCTCCTATCGTGGAACGTCTGCGGCAAATGTCACCGCTCTATGCCAAGTTCATTAAAGGTAGCAAAGGAGGCAGGTAGTATGCCGGTATATAGCGAAAAGGTCATGGACCACTTTATGCACCCGCGTAACGTGGGTGAAATTGAAAACCCGGACGGTATCGGCGAGGTCGGCAACCCCGTCTGCGGTGATATGATGACTTTCTACATCAAAGTCAAGGATAATCGATTAGAGGATATCAAGTTCAAGACCTTTGGCTGCGGGGCGGCCATCGCTGTGTCCAGCATGGTAAGCGAGATGGCGATGGGGAAGACACTGGAAGAGGCACTGAAAATAACGCCTACTTCAGTCGCCAACGAGCTTGAGGGTTTACCCAAGCAAAAATTTCACTGTTCTAATCTGGGGGCACAGGCGCTGACTAAAGCCATTGAAGACTACCTCAGCAAAAAGAACAAGGGAGAGAAAAAACAATGACGCAACAAAAAGCCAAGAAGCAACCGTGCTGCCCGTACTGCGATGAGGAAATGCTGCAGGCCGACCTGCCCTACTGTAAGCCTTGTTCGATGACCATACTCTACTGTCCTGAATGCCACAAACCGGTGGCCCGAAACAGCAAGAAATGCTCTCATTGCGGCGCCACTATCCAGAGATAAGCCCAATTCAGACAAAACCCCATGACACAAAAACCAAAAGACAAGCTAGCTATTGTCGTTTTTAGTGGGGACCTGGACAAGGCCCTCGTTGCTTTTATGCTGGCCATTACCGGTGCCAGCATGGCCATGGAAGTGACCATGTTTTTCACCTTCTGGGGACTGAACATCATCCGGAAAGACCGGGATGGCACCAAGAAAAAGGGGCTGACCCGGAAGATACTCAACTTCTTCAACCCCGGTGGGTCGAAACGCCTGCGGCTTTCCGCTCACCACGTGCTCGGCTTGGGCACCTGGATGATGAAAAGGCAGATGAACAATATTGATATGCCGGCCGTCGATGAGTTGATTACGATGGCCCATGACAGCCGGGTCAAGTTTATTGCCTGCACTACCGGTATGGAACTGCTCGGCCTGACCAAAGATTCCTTTCGCAGCGAGGTCGATGAATTTGCCGGCTCGGCGACTTTTCTCAGCGAGGCCACCAAAGCCAAGACCTCTCTTTTTATTTAATTCCGGGTACCCAAAAAATGAAAGCAGATGAAAGTTTAGACTGTGTCGGCCTGTACTGTCCGATGCCTATCGTGAAGACCGCCCAGAAAATCAAACAACTAAAAGTAGGTGAAGTCCTCGAAGTGGTGGCTGATGATAAGGGGATAAAGCAGGATATGCCCGCCTGGTGCCAGGCTACCGGCCACGAATGTCTGGGCATGGAAGAGCAGGAGGGTCAATTCAAGGTTTACGTCAAAAAGACCCACGAGTAAACACGAATAAAGCGGAGATAGGGCCCGCTACTGGGTCTTAGCCGCAGCCGGAGAAGAAGCATAGGGCGGATTGGTGACCAGACCGGACAGCACTTCATACCAAGTAAAATCTACCGTGCAGACATCATTAGTTCCGGGTACCTTCACATAGTAGTTGACACCATTCGGGGTTCTGTCACCGACCAGAATCTCCATAGTACTATTATCGGCGTTTAAGGTCAGCGTTATCTTCATCTGCGGCTGAGTCAAACCGTAGCCCGCCAGTGTCTCTTCACTGGCGTTATAGGCAATAACGCGGTCAGCCCCCGGACCACTCAAAAGTAGAGTTATACCACCCCCCCACCGTGTCGCGTTTATTGATGAGTGCTGTGGGTCATCAAAGTACCATGGAAAAGTGTCCCCTTCCGGGATTTTGATAAAGGACTCACTCTCACCTTCATTGGGAAGTTCTATTGTAATATGCTGAATGGAGTCCATATCAATATCCCAGACATATATCTTCGGTTCCTGTTGGGGTACCGTCGGTCTGGGGCGAGTATAATAGTAGAATCCGCCCACAACCAGAAGAACTACCAGCAAGATAAGAATGCTTTTGACTCTCAAGTCAATCCCTCATGTAGCAGCAATGCTAGCGGCGGCGCCACCAGATAACCCCGCCCGCCACTAAAACCAGAAGCGGTAGCAGGCCGATGCTGGAGTAAGTGATAAAACTCTGTACCTCGGGGCCAACAATCAGCCGGCGGAAAGGAAGCACCTTGCGCTGGACTGAAACAATCTCTTTACCCATGGTAATAGTGTTAACGATGTTAAGGAAAAAGTCACCGTTATAACCATCATAGAAATTACCATCGGCCGCAAAATCGGAATCACCGACGATTATCAAGCGTGTCCCGGGAAGAGTAGGCTGTTGCGAAGTATCGCTGGGCGGAGTAGGTGTTACCAGCACGGCCAGAGCCAGCGGGCCCGCCAGGTCTCCTGCCTGCATCTCATCAGGCGGCTGGGAGGGGTCATAGTTCCGCGCCAGCCAGCTATCCTTACCGGTATAGGCCAGCGGGATTATCGTCAGAACATTCTGGGCTGCCTCTTGTGGCACAAGGGCCAGGCTTTCTGGAAAGTAAATTGCCGCCAGACCGAAGGCATTTCTGTCTCTCGATACGCTGGGGCTGCTCTTATCAAGCGAATATGCTGTGGCATCAATAACCGTACCATCTTCTACGGTAATACCCCAGTCCGAAACCAACTGTTTAATGTCGCTCGGGGCACCGGGGTTGAGTAAGATAACCGCCCACCCGCCGATGGCGAGATAAGTCCGAATAATATTCAACTCACCGGTGGTCATTTCTTCTTGTGGTCCGGCAATTATCAGGGCAGCACAGTCAGCGGGTATGGTGGGAGTAACAATGAGGTCCAATTTTTCCACCTGATACAGGCTATCCCGCAAGGCCTGCCTGACCTGACTATAGCCGGTCCCGGCCATGTCAATATCGCTCTCACCCTGTCCGGTCAGGAAGTATATCTTCTTCTGTTTTACTCCGGTAACTTCGAGGATAGCACTGGTAAAAGCGTTTTCTCCCCCCTCCAGAATATCACTTCCCAGCACCACACGGCGTCCCAGCTCGCTTTCAAAGACAACTGACTGATATTCCGTGATACCGTACTGTCTGGCCTGGTCCGGATGCTGGTCAGGGTCAATCGTCTTCACGGTAATCATATTGGTGTAGTTCCGGTATTCCGTCAGTAGACTATTGGCATAAGTAGCAACACCATATTGGTCATTAGGAATGAAAAACTCGATAGCCTGTATCGGGATACTCAGGTTTTTGAGGACTTCTTTAGTCTGTGGAGTAATCGTGAACTGCGCCAGCGCCGTCACATCGAAGCGGTGATAGCTGCCAACGCTAATTGCATTTACAAAGAGAATAATACCGACAAAAATGGAGGACATGACCGTAATGCTGGTGCCAAAACGGCCACACCGACCGGTGATGGCCCCCTTCACCCGCCTGAAATCAACAATAAAGGCAGCGGCGAGCAGTAATACCCCCAGGGCCAGGATAGCCCAGGCCGCCAGCCGGATGGGAGGGAAGACCAGCATAATGATAAAGCCGACCAGCAGCGTAAACAGTCCGAGCCCAGCTAACATCGCGGCATAACTGCGTTCCTCAGGTCTGGTCTGCATCTAATTCCACCTGCTGTTTTCCAGAGACCGTATCGCTAAAAACAAAAATAACGCCGTGATACTCAGGTAATAGACGATAGCTCTGGTATCGATTATGCCCAACGCAAAATCAGTGAAGTAATGAGAGAAAGACACATAGTTAAGTACATTAGCTATTGACTGAGGTAAGAAACCGGCAGCATTATCAACCAGCCACAGGCCAATGAGAATGCCACCACCAACCACTGCCGCCACTATCTGATTAGATGTCAGTGAAGAAGCAAAAACACCGACGGCTAGAGAAGCCCCGCCGAGAAGCAATAGCCCGAGGTAACCGGCGGCAATCGGCCCGAGGTCAGGGTCGCCAAATGCGACTAACAAGATAGGGTAGAACAGGGTAAGGGCAAGCATGACCAGCAGGATACCCAGGCTGCCCAGAAACTTGCCGACGACTACTTCGCTATCGCTTACCGGCGCCGTCCGCAATAACTCAATCGTGCCCAGCTTCTTCTCTTCCGCAATCAAGCGCATCGTAAGTACTGCGGCCAAGACCAAAAACAAGATAGCGAAGAGCCCGCTACCCAGGAAGCCTCTGATACTCGTTTCGTAATAAGTAGTTGAACTCCCGGCAAATAAGAAGCCAGTACCGAGGAGAAAGATACCGGTCACGATATAAGCCATCGGTGATGACAGGTAGGACTTGAACTCTTTAGCCGCTATCGTCAGTGTATTTTTCATTACTTCGCTTCTTCACCCGCTTCTTCTTCCCGCGTCAACTTCAGGAAGATATCCTCGAGGCTCATTTCCAACGATTCCAGAGAAAGGAGGGACCAGCCACTCTTGATGATGGCTTCCGTTATCTTACCACGCAGGTCCTGGTCGGCCGGACATTCCACCATATAATAGTCACCCTGATGACTCACCCGAAGCACACCGGGCACCTGGCGCAAACGCTTGACCACTTCCGGTGACGGCCCTCTTACTTCCAGCTTGATACGCTTCGAACCGCTGATGACAGACGAAAGGTTTTCAATGCGGTCTTCTGCTACAATTTTACCTTCATGAATGATAATCACGCGCTGGCAGGTCACGCTTACTTCGGGCAGGATATGGGTCGAAAGCAGAATAGTATGTTCTTTACCCAGCTCACTAATCAGTGTCCTCGTCATCGCTACCTGGATGGGGTCGATGCCAATCGTTGGTTCGTCCAGGATAAGGACCTCCGGGTCGTGGATAATCGCCTGAGCCACACCAACCCGCTGGCGGAAGCCTTTGGACAATTTACCGATAATAACATCCACGTATTCCTGAAGATGGCATATCTCCACTACCTCACCCAACCGGCGATTGAGTTTCAGTCCCTCCAGGCCGCGCAGTCGGGCCAGAAAATCAAGATAAGACCGAACAGTCATATCCGTGTAGAGCGGTACGGCTTCCGGCAGATAACCGATATGCCGACGTCCTTCCAGAGAATGCGTCATCATATTGTGTCCGGCGACCCAGACATCGCCCCGAGTCGGTGCCAGAAATCCGGTCAGAATCCGCATGGTGGTCGTCTTACCGGCGGCATTGGGGCCGAGGAAACCGACAATTTCACCTTTTTCGACGTTAAAGCTGATATTATCGACGGCCAACCGCTTTCCGTAATATTTGGTCAGCTTCTCAACACGTATCATTATCCCCCGCTACTCTGGCCACTCGACTGCGGTGCATTCTTAGTGAGTTGCCAGTTTATCCAGGCATTAATTTCAGAGTTATAATTATATTTTATATCGTGGTTCTTCATCTCCTGGCCAAGCCAGACATCGAGCGCATTACTTTTTAGCACGTTAAGGTAGTCACTGTCCACTTCCCGCGCCTCGTCCTTCTCGGAAACCATGTATAATACGTAATAAATTGTTTGAATGTTAGGGTCGGTATTCTCGGGGTCCGAATTCCAGGGTATTGGCTCACTTACCTCACCAACGGCCAGACTGAATACCGTATTATCCAATGACACTCCCATCACTCCCTTCGGTATCCAGCCCGCATCTCCCCCCACTTCGCCCGTTTGCATATCGATAGACGCTTCCCGGGCCAGACTGGCAAAATCCTCCCCCATCGTCCACCTCTCCCGTAAGGCGTTCGCCTCATCTAGCGTTTCTACCATAATCACATTAAGATGAACCTGCTCCGCCACGGTCGGCACCCTGTCGGCTAGATACTGGTGAAGGCGTGACGCCAGAAGGCTCGCCCTCATAATTTCTCGATAGTCGACGTCCGAAATGTCATTCTCATTTAACTGCTGTCGATACCATTCCCTGAATTCGGCATCAGTCATATTCGCGCTGGTCTCATTGTCACTTGACCCCGCCGCCACCATACTACGTAGCGCTGCATCAATATCCTGCGGTGTAACGGTAATGCCATACTGCGGCGCTGCCTCCTTAATAACCATTTCATTAGTCAACATATCCAGAGTACTGAAACCTGTTCCGCCGGACAGCCTGGCTCTCCTCAGAAAGTAGTCAATGCGTACGTCCGTACCATCGACCGTCATGATGATGCGGTGGAAGGGAGCCACATAGGCCCGGTAATAACTGATGCCACCGATAAGCGCAATTGCGATGACCACCAGGGCGGCAATGACGATACCCGTCCACAGTTTTTTGCGGCTACTTTCGCTAACTTTCTTACCCGGCATACTTGCGGGCATTACATTTTTTTCAGTATCTTTCTTTCTCGGCTTTGACATATTTTGACGGTTTCTCCAGGTTCCTTTGTATCTGATAAGTTCTAAACATAACGTGAATTACATAAGTATAGACCTGTGAACCAAAATCTGCAACTGGTGCTCACCTAACTGGTGAAGAACTCCAAAGTCAGGACTTCTGCTTGAGGACATAATAACCTTGTCGTTGGTCTCACCAAACCCCGGGGTCTTGAACTAATTGAGGGTCAGCGGCTGAGTTTCCTTCGGTTAGACCCGATGACAGGCAACCCAATGCTCGCCACCAATATTCCGCAACTCCGGCCTCTGTTCCTTGCAGATGTCGATGGCCATACGGCACCTGGGATTGAAATTGCAGCCCGGCGGCGGATTAACCGGACTGGGAACATCACCCGCCAGCAAGATACGCTTCCGCTGACGGTCAACCACCGGGTCAGGTATGGGAACGGCCGAGAGCAGCGCCTGAGTATAGGGATGAAGCGGATTATCATAAAGCTCGTCGCTGTCAGTAATCTCAGCAATCCGGCCCAGATACATCACGCACACCCGGTCGCTGATATGACGGACTACAGAAAGGTCATGGGCAATGAAAATATAGGTCAGATGCATCTCCTCTCGCAGCCTCATGAGCAATGTAATGACCTGTGTCTGGATAGAAACATCCAGAGCTGAAACGGGCTCATCGCAAATAATAAGCTTTGGTCGGACAGAAAGTGCCCGCGCGATACCGATACGCTGGCGCTGACCACCGCTGAACTCATGGGGATAACGTACCGCCATAGAGGGCTCAAGCTCCACCAAACTCAATAGTTGCGCTACCTGCTCCTGGTAATCCTTACCCTTGACCAAGCCGTGTACCAGCATGGGTTCAGCAACAATATCTCCGGCCGTCATGCGCGGGTTAAGCGAAGCATAAGGGTCCTGGAAAATAAGCTGCATGTCCCGCCGCATTCGCCGTAATTTTTCGCCCTTGACTTTTGCGTATTCGTTCCCCTCAAAAAACATCTTGCCCTCGGTTATCTTGTACAGCCGGAGAATGCAGCGGCCCGTGGTCGTCTTACCGCAGCCGCTCTCACCGACCAGACCAAGAGTTTCGCCTCTCTTCACATAAAAACTGACCCCGTCAACCGCCTTGACGTCAGCAACCCTTCGCTTAAAGACGCCGGCCATCACGGGAAAATACATTTTGAGGTCTTTTACTTCAACCAGATAGTTGTCAGTCGCCATAATGCCGCCACCTACTCATTTTTTTATTCTATACCTTGACTTCTGCACTTCTGAAGCAAGCCGCCAAGTGCTCCGGGCCCACCTCTTCCAAAACGGGTTTTTCTTCCTTGCATTTGTCAATGGCCATTTTACAGCGAGGCTGGAAAGCACAGCCTTTAGGCAGACGGGCCAGATTGGGCGGTAAACCCGGGATGACGCTTAAGGCGCGCTTGCGGGGTAGGTCCAGCCGCGGTACTGAAGCCAGCAAGCCCACTGTATACGGGTGCTTGGAATTATGGTATATCTCGTCGGTCGGGCCGGTTTCCACCAGCCGCCCGGCATACATTACCATGACCCGGTCCACATAGCGGGCGACTACACCCAGGTTATGTGTGATAACAATTATGGCGGTACCGAATTTTCCTTTCATCTCGCCAAGCAGCTCCAATAGCTGTGCCTGCACGGTAACATCGACTGAAGTCGTCGGCTCATCAGCAATCAATAACTCTGGACTACAGGCCAGGGCCATGGCAATCATGATCCGTTGCTGCATGCCTCCGCTGAACTGATACGGATAATCATTGACTCTTTTTTCCGCATCCGGAATCCCCACCACCCTCAGTAGCTTGACCGCTTCAGCGCTGGCAGCCTGCTTGTCCAGCCCGCGATGCAACGCCAGCGATTCAGATAACTGAAGACTAACGGTAAGTACTGGATTGAGCGAAGTGCTCGGTTCCTGAAAGATCATGGCAATACGGTCGCCTCTGATATCACGCATCTCGGCCTCGCTGGCTTTTAGCAGGTCTTTCCCCTTCAGGAAGACCTCGCCACCGACAATAATCCCCGGCGGATAGGGGATGAGACGCATCACGGAGAGAGCACTCACACTCTTGCCGCAGGCGCTCTCACCAACGAGACCAAGACATTCACCCTTCTTCACATGGTAAGACAAGTCATCAACCGCTCTTACCTCGCCATCATTGGTATAGAAGTATGTCTTTAGGTTTTTTACCTCAAGAACTATTTCGTCGATGTCACTCACCTCACTTCGCTGTTTCTTCCTATAGCTTATCTGGCTGCCGCTTCTTCGTTCCCGAGTAGCGGCCCAAGCCACCCCGCAGCCGCGGGTCGAGAATGTCCCTAAAGGCATCCCCCAGCATGTTTATTCCATAGACGACAATAGCTAAAGCAAGCCCGGGCCATAATGCCATCCATGGCGCTAGCAGCATATACCGGCGTCCGCTTTCGCTGAGCATGCTCCCCCAGCTTGGAATTGGCGGCGGGATGCCAAAGCCAAGGAAGCTCAGCGTCGCCTCTGAAATAATCATAAAGCCTATTGTTACCGTGAACGCCACCATGATGACTGCGACCACATTAGGCAGGATGTGTTTTAAAAGTATGCGGCTGTTAGTTGCACCGATAGCGCGCGCTGCCTCGATATAAACATTGCCCATGATGCCAATCGTGGCACTTCTTGCTACCCGTGACTGACGGATGCCGTGCACCATCCCCAGGACAAAAATAACCTGGATGAGGCCCGGTCCCAGAACAGCCATGATGGTAAGGTAGAAGAATAACGGCGGAATGGACTGGAAGGCATCAACGAAACGCTGTACTGTTAAGTCAAGCTTACCGCCAAAGAAGCCTGAGAGAATACCAATGGTCATTTCGATCATTACGCTCAAAAGAGAGCCAGCCAGACCGACATACATCGAGATGCGAGCTCCGTAGATAATCCGGCTCAGCAAGTCCCGACCCAGGTTATCAGCACCGAGAACATGATGAGCCGACGGAGGACTCAAACGCGAGGCGAGGTCAATCTCATTGTAACCGAAGGGAGCCAGGAAGTTGGCAAAAATACCAACCAAGAGCAATATCAGCGTGATGATACCACCCACTGTGCCCAATGGCTTTTCTTTGACCAGCCGGGTCAGCACATCCAGTATAAAGGAGCGCCTTTTCACTACTGCGGCTACCGGTAAGTCTACTGGTGACACAACCTCAGTCATTTTACACCTTCCCCTCTATTCATACCGAACCCTCGGGTCGAGATAGCCATACATCAGGTCAACAATCAGGTTCATGAACAGAACGAAAATTGAGAGAACCACATTGATGCCCGAAATAACCGGGTAGTCTCTTTTATTGAGTGCCTCAATCAAAAGACGGCCAACACCGGGCAGCACAAATATTTGCTCCAGCACTACTGAGCCACCGATGAGAATACCGAGCTGGATACCGACGATGGTAATGACCGGAATCAGCGCATTTTTCAGGGCATGTCGGAAAATGATTGTCCGTTCCGTGAGTCCTTTCGCCCAGGCCGTCCGGATGTAATCCTGGCGGAGCACCTCCAGCATCATGGTGCGTGTCATTCTCATGGTGTTACCGGAAAGGACCATACCCAGAATCACCGCTGGCAAGAGGAACTGCCCCAGATTCCCCATCGGGTCCTTGGCAAAGGGGATATATTCCATCGGTGGTGACCAGCCCCACCATATTGACGGGTACACGATGACGATAGTGCCCAGCCAAAAACTGGGCAGTGAAATAGCCAATATGGCGATAGTACGCCCCACGTAGTCACCCCAGGTATCCTGACGTATCGCCGAATAGATACCGATGGGGAGGGCGATAAGTACAGCCGTTATCAGCGCCATGACACCGAGCTCGATAGAGATGGGAAGCCGACTGGATATTTCCTCAGTCACCTCACGGTCCGTCCATAAAGACCTTCCCAGGTCACCCTGTACAGCAGCACCCAGCCACTTGCCATACTGAACGTAGATAGGCACATCCATGCCCAATTTATGTTTGATGTAATCGGCGGTCAACTGCTGACCCATCCCGGACTCGGTAGCCATCTCCGCCACCATCAGGTCAATCACATTTCCGGGGATGAAACGAAGAGAAATAAAGAGTATTATCGTGATAAGGAATACCGAGGGAATCATCAGTAGAACCCTTCTAATAATATACGTCTGCATCTATCTCACCCCATCCTTTTCCAGCATTTTGCCGAACATCTACTCCGCCTCCCCCAACTTTCTCGTTCTCTATTCTGTTCGTCACACGGTCAACCTAGAGGGCTTTACCGTATTATAGCGCTTTTCGCATTATGTATTGTGGCATACTGTGGAAAGTAATATACAATTTCACAAAGGTATTAAAATGGTCAAGCTTTTATAACATAATTAACTACCCTTGTCAAGTCGCCTGTAATGCCACCGGCAAGCCAAACGCTTGCTGGTATATCAGGCCTGTGCTAGTATTGGGTAGGAGCTAGCCAATGACTGCTGCTCGTTTTCTTAAAATTGCGTTACCGGTTCTGGCCATTCCAGCTCTGGTTGTCCTGTTCCTACCTGCCAGGGTCTGGCCGACTTATGTTGACATCGTCGAGCCGCTGGCCCTCTTTATCGGCTTCCTGCTCGCTCTCAACGTGGCTTCCATTTATCGTAAAGAGCTACAAAATGCTTTTATCTTTTTTGCCGTCTTTCTTCTTATCTATATGTTCGCCATTATTCTTTTCCTATCTTATTCGCCTACCCTGCGTCTTTACTTCGAACTCCGCCTCGGCACCACCGAGACCCTGCGCCTGGTCGAGGGTATCCAGTTTATTAATTACGCCATGCTATTTCTGTTTTGTCTTAATCTGCTCAAAGGTATTGACGTGACACGGCTGAACAAAAAGGGCTGGCTTGTTTTGATTCTCGCCGCCCTGTTTTCTCTCTTTGTCGCTATATACCCGCAGTTGGGTACGATTGTGAACAATGCCAATCTCACGATGGCCACCGTTCTTGCCTTTTCCATGCGTGTACTGGATGCGGTCCTTATCATCGTCCTGATACCTGTCCTCTGGCTCTATGTCCAGTACCTGAAATCACGGCAGCAACAGAGCCTGACTTTTACGATTATTGTCTTTGGCATCGTTTTCAGCACTTTGTTTGACTATCTTTTTGAACTGGTCATTACACTTTTTCCTGCCCTGCTTCCGCCAGAGTCACTTTTCCGTTCGGCTATTCCGGAGACTCTGTTCATTTATGGTTATTTAATCATCGCTGCCGGGCTTTACGCCCACCGTAAGCAGGACGATTGGGGATACCAAGCCATCGACCGGGCAATGGCCGGAGAACTCAGTTTGACGGACGTGGATGATGGATAAAATTATTGACCAGGCCTGGCTGGCACTACTGGCCAGTGTGGTAAAAAAGCGTGTCTTGCTCCGACCGGAAATGGGTGACGATATTGATCTCTATCTGCCGCAGTCCAGGTTATTATCCCTAGTCGAGTCCAACCCGGCCATGCCCAAACTACTTTACGCATCGGCCCAGTCGTCAGCTTCACGGAATGCTTACAACATCGTGCGCAAGCTGGGTATGCCACCCGACTATTTCTGGAAGTTCGAATACTGGCCCAGGGCACGAGCCCTTACCAACCTAAGCCAAATAGTCAAAAGGGTATTTTCCTCGATGATGGTACAGGCCAGGGAAGGCAATCCGGAAATAACCGGCCTTGATATTGACCCACTACGGATTAACCTTGAATTCAGCGATTGCGTCGAGTGTTCCGGGTTAAGTGGTCTCAGCTATGGCGTCTGTTACTACCATGCCGGCACTTTTGCCGGGATTCTGGCTTCTTTAATCAACCGGGAACTGTCCAGCATCGAGACAGATTGCCTCGCCCGTGGCGATAAGTCCTGCCGTTTTGTCATTGGCGATAAGCAGGATGCCGAGATCCAGGCAAAGCAGGAGGCCTACTTGGCGCCACCGGAGTTTAAGACCGAACTATCGTCGCGCCTGGAAAAAACACTGCAAAACCTGCCGGTCCGGATAATCGGCGACCTGGTTGACATTAACTATTACCAACTGGTATTACTTAATGCTTTGCTGAGCGACCCGGAACACCTGGCCGCCAGTAGTTTTGATGTCGGCTGTCGAGTGGGACGGAGCCTGGCGCCGGTTCTGGCTAAATTCTACGGCCGTGAAGGGCTGAAAAACGTAATTGATTATTACGCTCACCTCCGCCAGTCTCGAATTGAAATTAAGGCTGAGCAACCCCGGCTGGAGCTGGAGGTTAAAGAGTGTGCTGAAGCGACCGGCACCGGCCAGCGGCTGGAAATTACATCCTTTTTGTCAGGTGAATTACAGGGGCTTATTTCTGTAACCACCGGGGCAGAGGTAACTCTTGAAGAAAATCGCTTTGAGGACGATAGGTTATTCCTGGCTTTTGTGCCTAAGGCCTGAGTGCTGGTATTTTGAAATAGGTGTCGGGAAGTGCAGCAAGAGAAGGTTAAGATACTGGTTGTAGCTGATGCGAGGAGCAATTCAGCCATCGCCGCCATGCTGAGGCCACTGGGCTATGAAGTTATTCTAGCCAGTGACGGTGAAGAAGCGCTGGCACGGACGCAGGATATCACCCCCCATGTTATCTTACTCAATATAGCCCTGCCTGAAACAAATAGTCTTGAAGTGACGAAGCGGCTAAAACAGGCTGAAGCCAGCCGGCTGATACCTGTTATCCTTATGACGTCTCATGAGGAAGCCGAAGAGAGGCTGAGGGCTCTGGAAGCCGGGGTGGATGACTTTCTCACCAAACCGGTGGATGCTGCCGAACTGCAGGCTAGAGTCAAGTCCCTGCTTAAAGTAAAAGCCTATAACGACCATATTAGTCACTACCAGCAGGAAGTAGAGACCGAAGTAGCCAGAAGAACGCAATCCCTGGCCAAAGCTCTGGAAAAGATAAAAATCGGGTCGCTTGACACCGTTTACCGGCTATCACGGGCGGCTGAGTACAAAGATGAAGATACCGGCGCCCACGTCCAGCGGATGAGCCACTACTCCAGTGCCATCGCCCGGGCGATAGGCAGCGATGATGACTTTGTCGAATCGGTGCTCTGGGCTGCCCCCATGCATGATGTCGGCAAAATCGGCATCCCCGACCGTATCCTGCAGAAGCCGGGTAAGCTTGAACCAGACGAATGGGTAATTATGAGGCAGCATACCACCATCGGTGCCGAAATTCTGAAGGACGCCAGTGCTGACTTCATCAAGCTGGCTGAAGCTATCGCCCTGAGCCATCACGAGAAATGGGACGGCAGCGGCTATCCACGAGGGATGAAAGGAGAAGACATCCCACTTGCCGGCCGTATTGTTGCTCTGGCTGATGTGTTCGATGCCCTGACCTCTGACCGCGTTTACCGTGCCGCAATGCCGCTGGAAAAAGCCATGGGTATCGTCAAGGAAGGGCGCGGAAGCCATTTTGACCCGGCAGTGGTTGATGCTTTCGCTTCCATCGAAACGGAAATAACCAAAGAACTGAACTGGTGGAAATTCCTCTCCGCCCCCGATAATCCCCCGGAACTGGACCTGTCCGAACTATTCCGTGAGCAGCCTTAACCCGCAGTTTTATTGTTTCGGCGGCTTGTCAAGCGTCGATTGGCTACGGTTCTTACCGCTCCGTTTGGCCTCATAAAGGGCCGTGTCGGCAGCAGCAATCACTTCGTTAGCAGTCGTGCCATCAGCTGGCCAGGCAGATACGCCGAGGCTAGTAGTGACCGGAGTCGGGCCACCGGCCGTCTGTGCGGCTACTTGCTTGCGGGCCCGTTCCGCTACCCGTATGGCAGCATTGATAGGCGTATTAGGCAGGACAATAGCGAATTCATCCCCACCATAGCGAAAAGCCCGGTCGGCCCCCCGGATAGTGTTCTTAATAACGCCGCCGATTTTCCCGAGAAGTTTATCGCCAGCCAGGTGGCCATTAGTATCGTTGAAAGTCTTGAAAGAGTCAAGGTCGAGGATAACTAAGGAAAAGACGCCACCGTAACGTGAGTGACGGCTAATCTCACTGGCAAGCAGTTCATCCAGAGACCGCCGGTTAAGCAAGCCGGTCAGGTCGTCAATGCGTGCCTTTTCCTCAATAGCCGCATAAAGCCGTGCATTTTCAATGGGCGTCGCCATCTGGACAGCCAGGTGCTCAAGCAGCGTTATCTGCTGACGGTCATAAGCATTCTGACGACGGCTGGCTAAAATGAAACTACCGATGGTCCGTCCCTTGGTAATTAAGGGAAGATATGCAATCGAGTGCATCCCATGCTTGAGAAAAGAATCTTCCATACTGAGCCTACTTCCGGTAAATAGGTCAGCTTTCACTATGGTTTTTTGGTGAGCGACTACCTGCTCTGTTGCGGTCCCCTCAATAGGGATATGCTCGCCGACCTTCCAGTCCAAATCAGATTCGCCAGACAGCGCCAGGAAATTGAGACGGTTATCCTCAGCCAGAACCACGGCAGCCCAGCCAATATCAACTACCTTCTTGAGCTCCTGGACGAGGTTCTTAAACACACGAGGGACATCCATACTGGAGGTGATAATGGCGTTCGACCGGTTCAGCACGGAATATCTTCGCTCACGTTGCCGCATTGCGATAAGCAGGAAGACAAGATAAATAATGATAGCAACGAAGACAAGCGTAACGTATATGTTCATCTTCGGACTCTCATTAACCTGAATAGTAAAGCATGTCACCCCAAGTTGCAAGAGTCTAAGATACGCGTCATCATAAAACGTTTACACCGGTGGTTCTCCGATGATTTTGACGATTTCGTCACGGTCATTGCAGAAAGCCAGTAAGTTTTCATGGCTGATAACCCCCTTACGGAACAGGTCGACCAGGGCATGGTCAAGCAAGACCATGCCCAGTCTAGTTTGGGTAAGCATGGTATTGGGCAGCAAATAGACCTTACCTTCTCTGATGTTATTTCTCACCGCCGGCGTCGCCAGCATGATTTCAAGAGCTGCCATTCTCCCGGCACCATCAATTTTAGGTACCAGCACCTGGCCCATAATACCAAGTAGCAGGGAGGCCAGTCGCGACTGGGCCAACGGGCGCTCATGTGGAGGAAAAAGGTCAATTATTCGCTCTACAGCCTGATAAGCACTGGTCGCATGGCCTGTCGTCAAGACCAAATGGCCGGTTTCGGCGATAGTAAGTGCTGCCGAAGCTGTGTCCAGGTCTCTCATTTCACCGACCAGAATAACATCCGGGTCTTGCCTTAATACGTGACGCAGCGCCTCGGCGAAGGAAAGAGTGTCACTGCCCAGTTCCCGCTGGGTTATCGTACACTTGTTACTCGTGTAAACGTATTCGATAGGGTCTTCAATGGTGACCACCCGCCGCTTTTCGGTAAGATTGAGATAGTTAATCATAGCCGCCAATGTGGTCGATTTACCGCTCCCGGTAGGTCCGGTAACTACCACCAACCCCCGCGGCCTCGCCACCAGTTCCTTGCAGACCTCGGGGAGGCCGAGTTCCTCAATAGTGGGTACCTTCGAACGTACCAGACGGATCACCAAACTGAGACTGCCCTGCTGAAAAGCGGCATTGCAGCGAATGCGACCGACCTCAGGCACAGAATAGCCAAAGTCCAATTCACGGTAACGCTCAAATTCATCCCTTTCCTGCTCGGTAGTTATCTGGGCAAAACCCTCGCTGATACTGTCAGGGGTTAATGATTCCATATCGGTCTGAGGCTGCAAACCACCATGAATGCGGAATATCGGTGGATTGGGTATGACAAGATGTATATCTGAAGCACCCTTCGCTGCTGCCGAATGTACTACTGCCAGAATATCCACTGCTTATCCTTTCGTTTTTAGCGTTAGAGAAAAAGACGTACCTTCACCGGCTACCGTCCTCATGCTCTTAACTGTAATATCATCGAATCTACCCGTGGCATCTAAAGCACTGAGATAGGCTAACACTTCATCTTCGGAGGGCGAGTTGCCATCGATATTTATCGTGCCTTCGATGTTACTGATATTATTGAGCGTAACGGTTACCGGTGTCTTTCTCACAGCGAGCTCGATACTGCTCAGGGCGTCACTCGGCGCGGCCAGACTCCCCTTCATGGTAAAAGACATCTTGTCGCTTTCCGTCCGGCTCATACCGGTAAGAGTAATCGAGCCGAACCGACCACTTTTTTCCAGTTGGTTGAGATAGGATAGCACTTCTTTTTCATCAGGTGCCAAGCCGCTGACCATCAGCGTATTCTCAGCATGGGTCACATCGTTCAAAGTTATGGTGTAAGGCAGATTTTGCAGTACGGCTTCCAGGTTACGGTTCATCTCCGTGCCGGCTTTTTCAATACTGCCCAGTGCCGTACTGAAGCTATCCAGAGAGGTATTCAGTTCGTTAACTTTGTTCTCGATTTTGGTAACGCCATCAATCAGTCCCTGCCGTTGCGAGATTTGCTGTTGGAGGTGTTGTTCTGTAGTCGTCAGCTCGGCACTCGTCATGGCCACATCGGCTGAAGCATTTTGCAACATTATTACCGAGAGAGCGATTAACCCGATGCCGATAGCGGCGGCAGGCAAAGCGAGGATATTAGTCAGAGAAATCGGCTTGGGTTGGTAAGGCACCGGCAGCACATTCAGGTTAACTAAAGACGACCCGGTGACTTTACCTGGCGAAAGGTTCTGCAGAACCAGACCCATGTTAACCATGAAGCGACTCGGGTCACATTCATTGGGACATTCGAAAGGTGGCTGCAGCGGTGAAACGGAATGCCCGACCTCACCGGACAAAGCCTGGCATAGGCTAGCCTCATTAGCCAGATATCCGGACGCAAATACGGGCACGTCGGCGGCCAATGGTTTATCCGGATTGTTGGAATTATAGAAGGTAATCGTCCGGTTTAACTCGTTACTTATTGCCGTCAGCCGTTGCTCGAGCGGTGCCGCTTCATCGGCAAAGGGTACGGTACGGATGGGCTGAGGAATGCCATTCGTCAGGATGATAATATCGAATTCCGTTGCCTGGACGTCAACGATGATGGCATTAGCCTCTTTCACCACTCTGGCCAGCAGCAACGGCTTCAAGTCCATGGAGGAAGGTTTCACCCCCGCCAGGTGCAATGTCCTGCAAAAGGCATCGGCGGTGGCGCGGGGTAATCCGACTAAGAACAGTTGTGTCTTTCCATCGGGAGCCGGGATAGCCTGCCACGAAAGGTAGAGCTGGTCGGGAGATACCGGCAACATCCTCTTTGCTTCTCGCCGTACGGCTTCTTCCAGCATCTCTTTAGGTAATTGCGGAAAAAGAAGCGGGCGGGTCAGGCATCGTAAACCGCTCATACCGACAATCACTTTATTTGTTGCCACCTGCTGAGCGTTAATCAATTGCTGGACCCGGTTGGCCACCTCTGACTCGGCAACCACAACGTTGTTCTTAATCAGCCCCGGTTCCAGCGGCTGTTCCGCCCATTCTTTTATCTCCTTGCCATCAGCAACGAGGAGCCGCAAGCTGGTATCATCAACATATAAAGTTACTGTTTTCTTTGCCATAGTCTATTTCCCTTGATTTGTGTACACGGCCAGTTGAATATCGGCGGTGAACGTATCGCCACCTGCCTCCACGGCCGTTAGTTTCAACGATTGGACCGTACTGGTGGCAAGAAGACCGTTTAACTGGGTGACAAAAGTGACCAGTTGGAATATATCACCCTGTGCTCTAATATTAAAGGTTACTACCGAGCAGGCAATCCCTTCGAGAGTAGAACTAGCCGTCGATGAAGTTATATCTTTCACTTCCAGGTCCTGAACCTTGGCCAGTTCGAAGATGCGGTTGGTGATACTAACGCTGTTAATCTCCTCGGCAAGCACGGCTGTAACGACATTAAGCTGCGACTGTGACTGGCTCAGTTGTTTCTCCAGGTCGGTTTGGCGGGCCGCAAGTGTCTCGAACTGTACTCCCTTGAGTCTCGTTTGGGTCAGAGTAAGTTTCTGAGTCAGTTCTTCCTGCTGGCTAATTTGTTGCGAGCGCACCATGTTCAGAGCCACGAGCACGATGACAAAAACGCCCGCAATAATAATAATCAGGAACTTTTTGTTTAGTTTCAACATGGTCTCCTAAATATACAATACTACTTTAAAACCTGCCAGGAAAGAATGTAGATATTCCCGGTGCCATCTTCTTTGATGACATCGGCCACAACGTAGGCGGTCCCCCTCCCATCCAGCCGTGCAGCCGTTCCGGTAACGGTGTAACGTGCCCCGGTAATGTCGCTCACGGTTCCAACATCCTCGCTTTGAGCAACGACCCAAGCATAGTAGCCTTCCAGACTGCCGCTGCCGCTCTCATAGCTAATGTAGAAACTCTGTGTTCGCGGTGTCTGGTTTTCAGAGACTTTGGGAGTTTTGGGGTCCGATGGGCCGAACTCCCAGTTGACCAGATAAGCCCCGCCGCTGTCGTCCAACATCGGATAGCCCGCTTGCATCGTCCCAAGAATATCGTCAGAGGCAGTGACAGGCAGGTCATCCCGATACCCATAGCCCGGAGGAAGCCGGGCACCGAGCTCATCGAGCTTTATCGTTTTGGTCCCTGATACCCAATCGATGGAAATGGTATATTTCCAGGCGCCGACTCCTTCTTCCCAGTTAATCACCGAACTCACATTAAACCAGTCGTTATGGGGGCCGGGTTGGGACACCACCATTCCGCCGAGGTACATGGTAAAAGTCCCTGTCTCCTCGGTCCGGACGGTCACCGTCATCTCGCTGATATTTTCCGATAGTTGCATGGGTGAAGCGGGCGGTGTACCGTACATTTGCAGATACCATAGTACATACTCGATACCCGAGCCCGCGGCGTAAACTCCCTTGGTATGGTCCTCGACGACTCTGCCTCCGTTGAGGGCGGTAGTAGCATAATTGAGGTTCGTGGCTATCGTCAATCCACCGATAGCCAGCAGTGCCAGGACAATAGGCAGGGCCTGTCCTTTATCCTTTCTGAAAAATCGCTGTAGCCATCTTAACATCGGTTACATTCTCGCTAAAAATTTGGCCGGCGCTTAACCTGATATTCCCGGGTTTCCCGGATGTCACCAATTACTGCCGTCACTTGCAGTGTCAACACCGAGCTTTGATAGGTGGCTTTAGTGGTATTATCGACGTTACTCGGCTCATAGTAAAGATACTGGGCAATTACAGTGTTATCACTCGCCCCGGCGCTGCTCCAGTGAGTCCTTATCAACTTACCAACGTTATTGGTCAAGCCTTCAAAGGAGTAGCCGGCAGAATGGTAGGTTTCGTTGCCATCGGTATCCCATTCCGTCCAATCGATAAAAAGAAAATCGTCACCGGTGAGATTAGTGGTCATGCTAACGGCCATCTGGGCGTCACGGCTAATCCAGTAACCGGCATTTTGCACATCACGGGCTACCGTCATACGGTCATTATTAATATTCGTGTTACGAAAAACCTGGAATATCACAATTGTTGCCGTGACGGCAGCAATAGCCGTGATAGCAATGACCACCAGCAATTCAATAAGAGTGAAACCTTTTTCTCGCCGTTTCATTGGACTTTGTACCCTTCCAGCTTGATGACCGTCTCACCGGAACGCTGGACGGTCACAATCAACTTCTGAATGCCGTCATCGGGGGTGTGCAATGGCTGAGCATCAATCGTGGCTGAGTAATTGATATAGTCTTTCCCAGCCGGTATCGGCGCTGCCGTGTACTGGGTTGCTTCGGGAGAATAGAGACTATTACGGGCCCATTCCATCTGGCTCCTGGCCAGGCTTTCGGCGGTAGTCTGTTCATCGGCAACAAAGGCGGCTCGAGAGGTCATCGCGACGCCACCAAGGAAGGTAACGGCAATTACCGCCAGGATACCCAGAGCGACAACCGTCTCCAGCAGAGTTATCCCGGACTCATGGTTAGTCTTTATCCTGGTCAATAATTCTTTCATCTCCTCTGATGCGTTACATCCCGCCGTACATCGAGGTCATGGCTGACATCAGGGTGAGGGCAAGAAGAGCAATTATCAGACCCATGAAAACCGTCATCGTTGGCTGGATAAGGGCGATGAACGAGTGCATTTTATCTTGAGCTTCGGCTTCGTAGCTTTGCGCGACGGCTTGCAGGGTAACGTCCAGGCTGCCGGTCTCTTCGCCGACTCTTACCATCTGCACCATCATGGGCAGGAATACTTTATTCTTGGTCATCGGTTTGGACAGACCTTCACCCTTCAGCATTTCCTGCTGGACATCGTCCAAGGCCCGGCCTAAGGCCTGGTTGCCGCAACTTTGTATGACGAGAGGCATAACTTCCGTCAGGGGTAAACCGGATTTGAAGAGGAGCGCCATACTCCGGCAACAACGGGAAAGCTCACTGAGGTGTTTCACCCGGCCCAGCCGCGGTATTTTGAACATCATTTTGTCCCAGTTATACCGCCCGGTAGCGGTCCGGACATAGAGAAAGCCGGCGACAACAACAGCCAGCAGGCCGAGGAGAAGTTGAAGCCCGTAAGCCCGTGTGTACGTAGAAAGGGAAAGCATGAATATTACCGTGGGGGGTAACCCCACGCCGAGCGAGGCATACAGGCTGGTGAAAGACGGCAGCACAAAGACAATCATGAGAACGACCACAACGATACTGACTATAAAGGTAATCATGGGATACATCAGGGCGCCTTTGGTCTCCTTGGACGTGGTCACTTCCTTCTCAATATAATCGGCCACCTGCTTCAAAACCGACTCGAGGTCGCCGCTTTGCTCGCCGACACCGAGGAGACGGCAATATACGCCGGGGAAGATTTTGGGATGGTGGCTGAGAGCTACCGAAAGCTGACCGCCGCCGCGCACTTCGGTCAGAATTTCTTTGAGCACCTTCTGGAGCAATCGGTTGTCCGTCTGCAGCTGGAGCAGGTCCAGAGCGGAAGTGATGCTGGTACCCGACTCGAGGAGCATGGCGAGCTGGCGGTATAAGAGCAGAATTTCGGTCGGTTTGACCTGGTATAAGAATGAGGCCATCGTATCCGAGCTGAAGAAAGGGACCTTCTGTTTCAAGCTGACCGTCCGGTAGCCGGCATAGCCGAGCATTTCGGTAGCAGCCTCTTCGTTGCCGGCCGTCAGTTTGCCTTTGACCAGGGCTCCGCTTTCGCTATAAGCAACGTATTCGTAATTCATCGGTATCCCAACCTGCCTCTCGCGGTTATTCTACGGAGTAAGCCCTCCGCAGCACTTCCGCCGGAGTGGTGATATTTTGCTTCACTTTGAGCATCCCGTCCTTCATCAAAGATATCATACCCTCTTTGACCGCCTGGTTCCGTATCTCGGAGGGAGAGGCGCCGCTCAAGATAAGAGACCTTACCGCGTCACTGAGGTGCAGGATTTCATGAATACCCGTCCGTCCCCGGTAGCCGGTGTAGGAGCATGAGCTACAGCCTTGGCCGTACATGAATTGCGTCCGTTTTTCGCCGGTTTCCCGTTCATAGGCGGCCTGCTCGATGAGGGGGACGTCCACCAGTTGAGCGCAATCGGGGCAGACGCGGCGTATCATGCGCTGGGCGAGGACGCCGATAAGGGCGGAGGCGACCAGGAACGGTTCGACGCCCAGGTCGATGAGGCGGGAGACGACGCCGATGGCATCGTTGGCATGGATGGAAGACAGGACGAGGTGGCCGGTGAGGGCCGATTGAATGCCGATGCCGGCAGTCTCACCGTCACGCATCTCGCCGACAAGGATAACGTTAGGGTCGAGGCGGAGGATAGAGCGGAGGCCGCTGGCGAAAGTCAGGCCGGCCCGCGGGTTCACCTGAATCTGGTTAACGTATTTGAAACGGTACTCGACCGGGTCTTCGATGGTGATAATGTTGCGCCCGCGGTAATCGAGGCTATTGATAGAGGCGTAAAGGGTGGTGGTCTTACCCGAGCCGGTCGGGCCGCAGACGAGGAGCATGCCGTGGGGGACTTTGAGCATCTCTTCATAACGGGACAGCGTTTCGGGCAGGAAACCGAGCTGTGCCAGGGTCATCATGACTCTGGCTTTATCGAGAAGCCGCAGCGCCGCCATCTCGCCGGTAACCGTCGGGACGATGCCGACGCGGATATCCATCTTGTCCCGCCGCCCTTTCGGCTTGACGGAGAACTGGCCGTCCTGCGGGCGGTGATGGTCGGCGATATTCATGCTGGCCAGGATTTTGATACGGGAGATAAGCGGGACGGCGGTGCTGATAGGCAAAGTGAGCATGTCCTGCAGAGCACCGTCGATGCGGTAGCGTACCAGTAATTCGTCTTCCTGGGGTTGAATGTGGATGTCCGAAGCGCGGGCTTTAACGGCCTCGTCGATAATCAGGGTGAGTGCCTTGACGATGGGGGCATCGTCCACCATTTCGGTGGGGATATTTTCCCCGGCGACCTCAGTGGTTGCGCCAGCGAGGGAAAAACTGGAAATCTCCTTTTCAAGCTCTTCGTAAGAGCGGTAGTTGAAATCGATGGCCTCGGAGACTTCTTCCGGAGTGCCGCCTTCCGGCTCGATGCGCATCTGGGTCTGGACTTCGAGGGCCTCGATAGCCAGGATATCGGAGGGGTTGGCCATGATTAAATGCAGCACGTTACCCTTGACTTCCAGGGGTATGACGCTGTGTTTCCGGGCGATTGTTTCCGGGACCAGTGCCAGCACCTCAGGCTGAATCAAAAGCTTACGCAGCTTGGGACGGCGCTCATCCGCCGATTTTTCAGTCACCCTCACCTGCCTTCATCCCGATACTAATGGTTAGTTACCGGAACTTAGTGCCCTATTTTCAGGACACCTAGATTATATCTTGCCTGTCAAAATAGGTCAACGAGGGGGGTGAGCCTGAAGCGTCAAGTTTCCGGATAAAAGGGATAAAGTTAAGAGAAAACAAGTACCCCAGGGGCGACTCGAACGCCCGACACGCGGTTTAGGAAACCGCTGCTCTATCCACCTGAGCTACTGGGGCAGGTCAAAACGGTGCTAAAGCCCGGTTACAGGATTCCTTTCAGGCCTCGCTGCACCTGGCGTCTGGTAAGGTCGAACTTACTCTGTAACGCAATATCCGCATTGTCCGCATCCTTCCTGAAATTTTCTACCAGCTGGCTGATAGTTATCGGCTCAACTTCCGGCTGTGCTACGGTACCTCTTCCGGCCGCTGCGGCGGGTTTGGCAGATTGCTCCGTTATCTTTTTTGCCAGCTCTTCAACTGCTTTCTTCAACTCGGCAATGGTCTGGCTGGCATCTTTTTGATTATTCTGAATCGCCTCGTCGGTTTTCTTCGAAAGTGATTTCAGGCCGATGGCTGACAAATAGCCGGTCCAGCCGGCACCGACAACCACAGCCACCAGCACCCTGGGTAGAGCCCCGGTAGTACCTTCTATCTTCACCCAGTCAGCCAGCAGCGCGCCAAAAACACCACCAAGAACAATATAAACAAGGATACCAACACCTTTGCGCCAAATCTGGCTCCACATCATTTCATTCTCAAGCTTCTGTAATCTCTTCGTATCCTCGCGTAATTCCTCCTGTGACGTCCCGATGTAAGTGTTCAGGCTCTCTTTCTCATCTGGCGATGGATTCTTTAATAGCTTCGCCTGAGCGTCGTCGATTTCCTTTCTTGTTTTCTTATTCTTCTCCAGCAATTCGGAGCACCCTTTCTCTATCTCTGAGGTGTCAAAAATTGCACGGAATTCCGGAATGATTTCATCCTTAGAGAGGTAAACCGTCACCAGAGCACCTACCATACCAAGCCCGAAAAGACCCCAGTCCATAATTACCTCCTTTCTACCCGCTCCCCGAAGAGTACGGAACAGTATTTAGCGCGGAGCTATCAAACATCGTCTAATGGAAGTTATTATAGCATGGTAGCCAAAGGTTCGGGAGATGTATTGGTGGAGCCGAGGGGATTCGAACCCCTTACCTTTTCACTGCCAGTGAAACGTTCTCCCAACTGAACTACGGCCCCGCAGACTTCTTAATTTAACAGAAAGTACCAATAATGACAAGTTGGCCTGAAGTGGGTTAGCAGGTCAGATACTGACCTGCTAACCAAAGCTTAACGTTTACGGCCGACTTTCTCCGGTTTCCCGGTGGCAAAAGTCAGGGTCTCATTGACCAGGTCAACCCGAATAGTCTCGCCTTCTTTGAATTCACCGCTGAGCATTTTTGCCGCAAGCGGGTTTTCAATATAGCGTTCCAGTGCCCGCCGCAACGGCCGGGCCCCGTATATCGGGTCGAAGCCGACTTTCGCCAGCCACGATTTGGCTACCTCGCTCACTTCCAGTTTCAGCTTGCGGTCAGCCAGGCGCCCTTCGAGGTCTTTGACCAGCAGGTCGATGATTTGTCTCAATTGGCCCTCGGCAAGCTCATGGAAAACGATAATATCATCGAGACGGTTGATAAACTCAGGGCGGAAAGTCCGCTTTACCTCATCCATCACCTTTTCTTTCATGCTCTCGTAACTGTCCTTGTGTGCCTGGGTCTCGTCTTTGGGCGGCAAAAAGCCGAGGCGGGACTCGCGTTTGATGAGTTCGACGCCGGCATTGCTGGTCATGATAACCACGGTATTTTTGAAGTCCACCGTACGGCCGTGGCCGTCGGTCAGCCGGCCGTCATCGAAGACCTGGAGCAGGGTATTGAAGACCTCAGGATGTGCCTTTTCGATTTCATCGAGCAGGATGACACGGTAGGGACGCCGCCGTACCGTTTCGGTAAGCTGGCCGCCTTCCTCGTAGCCGACGTAGCCGGGTGGCGAGCCGATAAGACGGGCGACTGTATGTTTTTCCTGATATTCGGACATATCGAGGCGTACCATGGCGTTCTCGTCACCGAACAGGAACCAGGCCAAAGTCCGGGCGAGCTCGGTCTTGCCGACGCCGGTCGGGCCGAGGAAAAGAAAGCTGCCGATAGGTCGCCGCGGGTCTTTAAGACCGGACATACTCCGTCGGATAGCCTCAGAAATTGCGGTAACGGCTTCCTGCTGGTCAACCAGCCTTTCGTGGATGTGCTCTTCCATGTGAAGGAATTTTTCTTTATCGCCTTCGAGCATCTGAGAAACGGGAATGCCGGTCCATTTGGAGATAAGCTCGGCAATCTTTTCTTTGTCCACCGTGCTATCAATCTTCTCGTGCTTCAGCCACTCGCTCTTGGCCCGGTTATATTCGTCTTCCAGACGCAGCCGTTCGCTCTTGAGCTGGGCAGCACGCTCGTAGTCCTGACGCTGGGAAACCGCCTCCTCTTCATTGGTCAATTGTTTCAGGCGCTGCTCAAGAGATTTGACCTCGGGGGGAGCGCTTTCAGTATCGATGCGTAGCTTACTGGCCGCTTCGTCGATAAGGTCGATTGCCTTATCGGGCAGGTGCCTATCGGAGATATAACGCTGGCTGAGCCGGGCGGCCGCCTCCAGGGCTTCGTCGCTGATTTTAATCTTATGATGAGCTTCATACCTGGGACGTAGCCCATGTAGCATCTCGATAGTTGCTTCCACAGTAGGTTCGGTGAGGAAAACAGGCTGGAAGCGCCGTTCCAGGGCCTTGTCCTTTTCAATAAACTGGCGATATTCGTCAAGAGTGGTGGCGCCGACGCATTGCAGTTCGCCGTGAGCCAGCGCCGGCTTAAGCATATTGCTGGCGGCAATGGCCCCCTCGGCGGCACCGGCCCCGACGACGGTATGAATCTCATCAATGAACAGTATAACTTCACCTTTGGACTCTCTGACCTCGTCCATGACCGCTTTCAGTCTCTCCTCGAACTCGCCGCGGAATTTGCTGCCGGCTACCATGGCCCCCATGTCGAGGGCGATGATACGCCGTCCTTTCAAGGAATCGGGAACATCGTCAGCGGCAATTTTCTGGGCCAGCCCTTCGGCGATGGCCGTCTTCCCCACGCCAGCTTCACCGACGACAACGGGGTTATTCTTCGTCCGCCGTGTCAGTATTTGCATCACCCGCTTGATTTCTTCCTCCCGCCCGATTACCGGGTCGAGCTTACCCTCTCGGGCCAGCTCGGTGAGGTCGCGCCCGTATTTTTGGAGAGAACGGTACTTGCTTTCCGCGCGGGCGTCAGTGACCCGATGCCCGCCGCGTAGCTTCTGCAGAGCAAGGAACACCTTTTCCTGGTCAACGCCGAAGCGCTTGAGAATGGCGGCGGCTTCGCCCTTGGTTTCCGCAGTGATGGCAATCAGCAAGTGCTCGGTGCCGGTAAACTCATCTTTCAAACGGTCGGCCTCGGCCTCCGCAGTCTGAAGGAGCTGGCCGACACGGGGCGTGGCATAGATTTGTGGCGTCTCATAGGTCAGGCGAGGGCTCCTTGATAGGGCATTGGTCACTTCCTGCTTGACCGCTTCGACATCGACGCTGAGTTCGCGTAAGATATCGCCCACCAGACCCTGCTCCTGCTGTAGTAGCGCCAGCAGGATATGTTCCACATCCCACTGGCCATGATGATATTGACGCACCAGCTCCTGGGAAAGAGCCAGCGCTTCCTGTGCTTGTTCGGTAAATCTTTCCTGTTTCATCGCTTACCTCCTACTCGTGAACGTGTGCCGAGGCACACGGTGAGAAAATTTTCGATTTGTTGTCTGACTTTGGGATATTCCCAGTTATAGTCATGCCCGGGAACGTTAATGCAATAGGTCAATTTTATCGGCTTTCCCTGGAGGCGATATTTGAGGTACCGAAAAGGAGCGGCGGAAACGGCTGCAAACATCGCCCATAAGTTTACCTCGACAACACGGTCGGGCTTTATCCCGTTGTTATCAAGAGCCAGTGTCTGTTTGGTAATTACCCGCCGGGACAAATATGAAAAGGGCAAGGCTGGCGTACCCACCTCGATGCTGTAAGTACCGTCAAGCTCGGGCGCCACCTGTAAAACCGCATTGGTAAAAGCGGCCCCCTGGCTCACCCCGATTAGTATTATTCTAAGGGGAGTAACATGACGGCAGATAAATCTCAGTTCCGTCGCCATCATCCACGCCTTGGTGTTGAAGAAATTAGCCTGTTCTTTAATATCCTGCACCTTTTCCTTCAGACCGATGCCCGTACGGAAATGCTGGATAACTAACCGGGTGTAACCCATATTTTCGATAGTCTGGCTCACGCCCTCGACGATACTACGTTCCCATTGCTGACAACGCTCGAGGGGCGTATCGCCCCAGCCACCGGGGTTATGGATGATAAGGATATCTTTAGTTTGTGCCTGTTGACAGATACCCACCAGGCGGGCAATAAAGCTGGCACACTTTTTGTCGTCGTTGCCAAAAAGCTGCCGGGCTAGATACTCAGCATCTTCGTGCAGAAATATGGAGTCATCGGTCATAACTAACCACCAAATAGTTTCAGTAGCAGGGATATACCGTAGTACCCGGCGAAGGCGACCATCATGCCCTTTACCGTCTTGCCGGCCCAGCTAAGCAGGAAAAAGCGCCATAGGCCAATACGAAGGGTACCGGCGGCAATGCCGGCAAAATAATACGGGCTGAAGACCAGCGCCGACGTGATAAAGACGGTCCAGGCGCTTCCACGTCCCTCGGCCCAGCGGGATACGCGGTTATAAAATGTTTGAGCTCGCATCCGGAACGTTGCTGGAATCGGGTGGTACCCCGAATCTGTTGCGCCGTGAGGGTTGAGCCGTGAGAAGATGCTACCGAAGCCAGCCCCGGTGAGATACGTTGTTATTCCACCCATGGCTTCCCCCAGGCCGGCGATGAGCCCGACGAAAAAAGGATTTAACGCGTGACCCAGGGTAAAAACTATGAGCAAGCTAGGGGCGGGAATGACAGCTATCCCACCGAGAATGCTGACTACGAAACCACCAGCATAACCGTAATAGCTTAACGAAGCTCGTATCTCTTTCCAATAATAGACCGTGGCGATAGCTAATATTATCGTGAGCAAAAGGCTCACGCTACCGATGATATAAATATGCCGGTGGCTCTTTTCTTCTTGCACAAGTTGGCTCACTTCGAACGGGTACCTCTTGCTACGCTATTTGGTTATTTTGGTAAATCGATAAAGCTTGGCGTCGCTACCGGCCAGGTCAAAGAGACCGGAGGTGTATGACAGCAGTCTATCTCTCATCGAGTCATAGATGGCAAGTGTGCCGTTTTCTTTCAGGATGCGATGAAGCTCTTCCAGTACTGCCCGCTTCTCTCTTATCTCATGGATAACATCGCACATCCAGATGACATCGATACTGCCGTCAGGTAAGCTTAATTTGCTGTCCGAGAGTATGGTCTCGATGTTAGTTAAGCCTTCTTTTTGTGATTCCCTGGTTACTATTTCCAGTTGGCGGGGGAAACAGTCCAGGGCATAGACTTTGCCCTTGTCGCCAATGATTCGAGCGGCCGGGATGGTAAAGGAACCGGTGCCACAGCCAAAATCGAGGACGGTCTGCCCTTGTTGTACTAGATTCGCTTGCCCCCACTTTCGTAAAATCGACCGCCGGCTGTAGAGATTTCTCCACCAGGGCCACCAGTAAACCCAGAGCGCATAGTGTGCCCGGTGTATCGGCTTTAGCTTCTCTTTCAGAAAAAGTTCCAGGTCGCTCAAAATATGGCCTCCATTTCCAGAGCTATCAGGCACTACGGCTCAGGTTTAGACTGCTTGAGCTCGGCTTCAAGTTCTTCGATGTGGTGCTGTAACTCGCTGACATGCCGTACCATACGCAAGATAAGCTCGACTCCGGCAAGATTAACGCCGAGGTCTTCCATGAGCTGCTTAACATGCTTCAGGTAAGCGATGTCTTTGTCTGAGTAGAGACGGATATTGCCCTCAGACCGCGTTGGCTCTATTATGCCAACCTTCTCATAGTAACGCAAGGTATAAGTCCGGACACCCAGCATCCGTGCTGCGACACTTATCACATAACGAGGCTCTTCGCCGTTTGAACTCATATAATCACACCACCTATCAATTAGCCGGTCGGAGCCGGTTGAGCTGCTCGAGCAGTCTTTTTTCCTCTCCGGAAAGATGGGTCGGTAAAACTATGTTTACCTTGGCCAGCAGGTCGCCATGGGAAGTGTTGCCGAGGCTGGGCATTCCTTGCCCGGCGAGACGGAAAACACGTCCGTTCTGCGTTTCCGGCGGAATCTTGAGCATCAGTTTACCCTTGGGGGTAGGTACTGATACCTCACCACCCAGCAGGGCTGCGGTCAACGGGACGGCCACTTCGGCGTATAAATCATCGCCTCTTCTCTCGAAAACAGTGTGGGGTTTGATGGCCGTTATCAGATAAAGGTCCCCGTGAGTGCCTCCGTCACCTAATCTGCCTTTCCCGGCGACACGGACACGGGAGCCATCCCGCACTCCCGGCGGAATTTTGACTTCAAGTTGCTCGGGACGGAGGACGGCTCCAGTGCCACGGCATGTCGAGCACAGGGCGGTATGAATCCGGCCGGTACCACGGCAGCGGGGACAAGGCTCTTCCATCTGCAGGGTGAGTAGACGGCTGGTTCCGGCATAGGCTTCCTCGAGAGTAATTTCGACAGGGTATTCGATATCCAGGCTGCGTTTCGGCCGTGCCCCCCGCCGGCCACCGCCGAAACCCCGTAAAAGGTCACTTAGTAAACTATCGATATCGCTATCGCTATCTTCAAAGCGAAAATTCTGTGCCGTGCCCTGCTGGCTAAAATTCTGAAACGGCCCTTGTGCCCGGGCTTTGGCGAACTGGTCGGCATACTGCCATTTGTCGCCATACTGGTCATATTTCTGACGTTTTTCCTTATTGGACAGGACCTCGTAAGCCTCGTTGACTTCCTTGAACATGGCTTCAGCGGTCGTATTCCCCGGATTAACGTCAGGATGGTATTTACGCGCCAGCCGGCGGTAAGCCTGTTTGATTTCCGCTTCGCTCGCGTCCCGCTTCACTCCCAGTATGCTATAATAGTCCTTACCTGCCATCTCTTTGCCTCATAATTAAATACATTATAGACCAACCACACGTTCCTGTCAACGGGTTATCAATAAAGTTAATAAAATATTTCTAACTATTCTGAGATAAGGGAAATAAGGTTAGCCGTAATGGCGGGAAGGGAAAATAGTCGTGGAATTCGATGACCTTGTCAAATTAATCAGGGAGCGCCGTTCAATCCGTGTCTGGGAGGACAAGCCGGTGCCGGAATCATTGCTGGTGAAGGCACTCCAGTTAGCGGTATGGGCACCGAACGGCGGTAATCAGCAGAACTGGCATTTCTACGTTATCCTTAACCGGGAAACCCTCAACCGTATCGCCGATGCCGTTCAGGCCAGCGCCGACCAGGTGGCTTCGTGGCCCGAGGCCAAAGAACATGGCGATGTTGCCAGTGGCTGGCGGGAGAGGGCGGGCTTTTTCCGGAGCGCTCCGGCGGCTATTGTGGTGGCGACGTCTCAGTACCAGTCGCTACCTGACCAGGTTATGGCGGCCCGGGAAAAGACTGACCCGCAGGCGGCTCAAATGCGGCAATGGCGGAACACGGCTGACAGCCGTATTCAGTCGGCTTCAGCGGCGACAGCTTATCTGGTGCTGGTGTTGCATGCGCTGGGTTTAGGTGCCGTCTGGATGACCGGCCCGATGCAGGCCAAAGGTGAGATAGAGAAAATACTGCACGTGCCCCCCAGTATGGATGTCATCACTTTCATTCCGGTAGGTTATCCGGCCGAGAGTCCAGCACCTAGGGCGCGGCGGCCTTTCTCCGAAGTATGTGAAGTGCTCAGGTAAACGTTATCTGTCTTTGCCCGGCGTTTTCTTGGAGTCCGACCTCACCCCTTCAGGATGAACCTTCAGGGTGAACCCTCTCCTGTCAGGAGAGGGGAAATGATAAAAAGAGGGCGTAGTCATAATCCTCGGTAATGTTCAATCGTTCTTCACACAATTAGTCATAAAGTGCCCTAACAAGAAACAGCTTGATTATCGTACTCCTCCCAGCCTTGCCTTCGCCCTTACCAAGTATTATTGGCATTGGTTGTGCAGATGGTGCAATATATGATTGCTGGTTTTCCTAACCCTAACACGAAGAGGGAGGAATGAATGCTATACAGAGTACAAAAGGGAGATATCACGCAGGCCGGAAAGGTATTGGCTGATGCCTTTCAGCGTGATCCTCTCTGGAACAAGATCTTTGAAGGAGAACCCGATTTGGTGAAGAAGTTCCGCGCCATGTCCGAGGCGTCTGTCAAGCAGGGTCTGAAGTATGGTGAGGTCTATGCTCCCTCGGAAAACTTGGAAGGAGTTGTAGCATGGGTCCCAGGAAAGTATGCCGACATGACCGCATGGCAAATAATACGCAGCGGAAACATGGGTGCGGTGATGAGAATGGGATTGAATGCTTTGAAGAGGATGGGACCTGCCTTGAAACCGGTTCTTGAAGATCGTCATGAACATATGGCTGGGAGCACCTACTTATACCTGCTGATTGTCGGTGTCGCTACCGAGCTGCAGGGTAAGGGATTCGGAAGAAAGCTGATAGACGCGGCAATTGAAAAATCGGATCGAGAAAGGCGCCAACTCTATCTGGATGTCCAGGTTGAAGAGAATGTGAAGATGTACGAACATTTCGGGTGCAGGCTGCTCAAGAGGATCACTCTACCAATATTTGATATTCCCATTTGGGAAATGGTGAGGGAACCGCAGGTCTGAATTATGGGGTTTAAGTAGTAAGCGCTTGGATTGTCACTCAACAAAATAGTATTTTATTATGCCAATAAGAGTTAAGAACGGGCTACGCTAGGCCACGAACGAAAACGATGAGACAAGCCCAGGGAACAACATGAGCACAGTCATTGGATTGAACGACAATGGCCGGGTCTACCTTTCACCAGTGATGCGAGGGTTCGCTACGGCCGCTGGGGCCAGCAGCACTGCTTCGCCTTGCGCCCGCTGCCACAGGGGCATGGATCGTTCCGTCCGATGCCTTTCCAGCGAACCAGCGACTCGGCGCGTAGTTCGGCCATGATGGCCTCGGGACTCAGCCCCCGTCTCCTGCGCTCCATGACTTGTCTCAACGGCTGTTCAGCGTGAGCGAAGAACTGTCGTAGACCGGTGCAGAGGTAGTTGAGCCCGGGTTCGCCATCCTCTGCCAACGCGAAGCGGTCCTTAGGACACCCTCCATTGCATACCATAAGCCATGAACAAGAGCGGCACTGCGCCGGAAGCCGGTCCCGCTTGTCGCTACCAAAGCGGCGCTGGACCGGTGCGTCGACTAATGTGCTCAGGAGCGAGGTCTCGAGGTCGCCGATGCGGTGCTCGGGAGTAACAAAGTGGTCGCACGCGTACACACCGCCGTCGTGTTCAACGATGAGAGCCCGCCCGCAGGTCGGGGCCATCCAGCATAAGTTAGCGCTCCCTCCCGACCATACCAGCGACATCTCGGCGAAGAATTGCACATCCAACTTTCCTAAATCGTGGTGAATCCATTCGTCGAAAACAGAGCAGAGGAAACGCCCATACGCCTCCCCAGTAACAGACTCCGATGTCACCTGTCCGTCCGGTGTGCGCCGCACGATGGGTATAAACTGGAGCCATCCGGTATTGAGGTTTTTGAGTGCTCTGTAGACGCTAACGGGTTCTTTTGCCACTGCGGACGTCACCGTGCATAGCAAATCGGGCTGGATACCGTGGGCTTGCAGACGGCGAACAGCCGCGACTGCACGTTCGTAGGTACCGCGACCACGACGGTCTTTACGATATGTATCGTGCAACCACCGTGTGCCATCTACACTCAGGCCCACATCAAAGTGAGTATCCGCTAGAAACGAGCACCATTCATCATCAAGAAGAATGCCATTGGTCTGGAGATTATTCCAGCAAGTCCATCCCTGAGGGAGGTAGAGCTTCTGCAATTCCACGGCACGTCGGTAGAAGTTTAATCCGGCCAGTGTTGGTTCGCCACCATGCCATACAAACAGGACAATAGGACCCGGGCTGGCCGCAATGTACTGACGGACGTACGTCTCAAGCAAAGCGTCCGACATTCGGAATCGATGTGGACGTGCGTAGAGGCGCGCGACCTCCAGATAATAGCAGTAACTGCACTCTAAGTTGCAGACCGGACCGACCGGTTTGGCCATTACAACGAACGGTTCGCTACTCGGTGTCGTCGTCCTCGGGACTTCCCCTGGCACGTTTCCTACCCTTCTTGTGGCACAAACTCTCCAATATAGTAGTATAAACCGGAATTCCCTATTCCCACCACTTCCGGCCTAATCCGATGGGACGAATTAAATACCTACTTGATAACTGTTCTGTATTGACCGGTAACACCTGCCTCAGTTAGAGGCTAACTCCGCAAATGCTCCCCGAAGAACTCAAAGACCTTATTCCAGGCATCCATCGCTTGCACCGGCCGGTAACGTTCCGTATGATAGTACCAGAACCCGTGGCCTGCGCCATCATACCGATAGAATTTGTAGTTCTTCCCGTATTTCTTAAGCTCTTCTTCGTGCCGGTTCACCTGCTCCGGCGAAGGGGCCTGGTCTTCGTTACCAAAGAGGCCGAGCAGGGGGCAAGACAGGTCCTTGGTATAGTCAATGGGGGCGACCGGCTGAGCTGGAGTTAATTCCTCTTTTGACTGGACAACGCGCCCGCCCCAGCACTCAACCGCCGCATCGAAGCCCTTGGTTCGGCAGGCAACCAGGAAGGTGTGGCGGCCCCCGGAGCAGGTACCGATTAAGCCAACTTTGCCGTTGGAATAAGGTAAAGCTTTGAGGAATTTCATCGCCGCTTCAATATCGCCCACCACCGTATCATCCGGAACGCCGCCTTTGCTGCGGGACAATGCTGCGATTTCATCCGGTGTGCCACACCCGAACCGGCAGTATATGTCAGGGCAGATAGCAAGATAACCATGCTGAGAGAAACGACGGGTGGTCTCACGGTAGAACTCATCCCACCCCGGCATATGAGGGATTAAGACTACCCCCGGGAAAGGCCCTTTCCCCAGTGGCCGTGAATAATAGGTGTGTACCGGATCGCCATTGTAACCCGTGATTATCGTTGTCTCGGCCAGCATCTCCTCGTACGCGTCAGTCCTGAACTGGTTCCACATGTTTTCCCTCCTTAAATCATATAAATAATATAGGAGTCTTTTTGGTTGAGCTGATTTTACACCCGCCACTGGTATGGCGCAAGGCATCATAACTTTAGATCGTTATAAAGAGATGGGGTATGCCCCAAAGACTAATCTTTAATTAAAGGGTATGCTAACACCATTCACAGGCAGTTGAATACCGCACCAATGTCATATATACTCTAGTGGGTTTGTTCGGAAGAGAATAAATTAGCCCTTGAGCAGTTAGCTGTGGCAGTAAATTGGGCGCAGGTACTTTTAAACTCAGCTATTACCGGCAGCCTGTATCTCCTCGGGGCAGTCGGCCTTACCTTGACCTATGGCTTATCCGGCTTCCCTAACTTTGCTCATGCCGAGTTTATTACCCTGGGGGCTTTTGTCGGCTACTGGGTAGCGGAGCAATTGGGGCTGGGTTTCCCTCTGGCTTTACTCATTGCCTTGTTGATTACCGGAATCGTGGGTGTCTTGTGCTACCGCGGGGTGTTCCAGCCGCTGGCGAAGCGAGGCGCGACCGTTATCCACCTCATGGTGGCTTCAATTGCCCTGGGTTTCGTGCTGAGATACTCGATTGGCATTATCTGGGGCTGGAAGCCCGACTACTTTTCGTCGACGGGGCCGACGTGGCAGATAGGACCATTAACGGTTCTCGGCCTGTGGTCGTGGCTTATCTTTGCCGCAGTGGCACTGACGCTTATCATGCATTTTATCCTGGTGAAAACCAAGATTGGCAAGGCCATCAGAGCCACGGCCAGCAATCCCGAACTGGCCCTGGCCTCAGGCATCAATATCGACCGGGTGATTTTGATTACCTGGTTTATCGGTGCCGGTCTGGCGGCTATTGCCGGCATCTTCCGGGCGGCCGATACCCAGGTCTGGCCCCTCACCGGGTGGGACATCATTCTCCCGGTATTTGCCGTGACTATCCTGGGCGGTATCGGTAATTTCTATGGGGCTATTGTCGCTGCTTTCATCCTCGGGCTGGCGGAGAATCTGGGTGTAGTTATGCTGACGGCAGCCGGGCTGTCCACCGAATATCGTGCCGCCATCGCTTTCGTTATCCTCATCGTCACCTTGATTGTCAAGCCTCAGGGATTAGCCATGTTATTCAGGAGAGCTTAATTGGACCCGTTAATCTACGTGCTAGACCTGGTTGTCTTTATCGGTATCTTTGCCATCGTGGCGGTGAGCCTGAACCTTGAGTTTGGTTTCACCGGGTTGGCCAACTTTGGCAAGGTTGCCTTCTTCATGGTTGGCGCTTATACCTACGCCTTATTATCGAATATCGGGGTGCCTTTCTACCTTTGCCTGATTGCCGGCGCCTTGATGTCAGCGCTGGTTGGTTTCCTGGTGTCCCTGCCTACCCTTAATTTAAGGGCAGACTATCTGGCGATAGTGGTCCTGACGTTTGGTGAAATCCTACGGCAGGTTATTAAAGCCGAACGGTGGATTGCCGGCGGAGTATGGGGCATGGCGGTCTCCCCGGCCATTCTGGTTCCTGGCGTTCCGCCCCGCGTCAATACCCTTATTAATATCGGCCTGGTCTATTTTTGTTTGTTTCTCTTCTTCCTGGTCGTGCAACGGTTGTCTAATTCTCCCTACGGCCGGGTGCTCCGGGCCATCAGGGAAGACGAGCTGGCGGCTGAGGCCATGGGTAAAAACCGGGCCGGGTACCGGGCGCAGACGTTCGCCTTAGGTTCAGCCATCGCCGGTGTCGCCGGGGGCCTCTACGCTCAGTATATTCAATTCATTGACCCATATATGTTTATGCCGATATTCACTTTTACCGTCTGGATTATGGTCCTTCTGGGAGGGCCGGCCAACAACTGGGGGGTACTGCTTGGGGCAGCCCTGGTCGAGATTTTCGACCGCGGGGCGAATATTGCCAAGGATTATCTGACACTACCGGTTGACCCGAGCAACTTGCAGTACATCCTCTTTGGTGTTTTAATTATTCTCGTCTTACTTTACCGCCCACAAGGCCTGTTGAAAGAAAGCCAGGTTAAAACGAGAGCAATGGAGGTAATTGGGCGTGGAAGAAGCACTGCTAAGGATAAAGAACCTTAGCAAACACTTTGGTGGCCTTTATGCCGTCAACGGCGTAAGCCTTGATGTTAGAGAGGGTGGTATCTGTGGATTGGTCGGCCCCAACGGTAGCGGTAAGACCACTCTCTTCAATACCGTCCTCGGTGTTCATCGGCCTGATAGCGGTCAAATTTATTTCAAGGGGGCGCATCTCGGCAACCTGGCCCCGCACGAGATTTATGCCCGTGGTCTGGTTAACGCTTTTCAAGTGCCCCGGCTTTTCCAGAAATTGAGCGTGCTGGATAATATGCTGGTAGCGGCCCGCGGACATCAGGGCGACCGGTTATTCAATAGTCTCTTTCTCGCGCACAGGTGGCAGGTGCAGGAGGCAGAGCTGGCCGAAAAAGCGGCTGAACTTCTCGACCTGCTTGAACTGGGCCATCTGATGGCTTCGCCGGCGGGCGAGTTATCCGGTGGACAACGGAAGCTGTTAGAGATTGGCCGTGGTCTCATGGCTTCGCCCACGTTACTGCTTCTAGATGAGCCGGCTGCCGGCGTGAACCCGAACTTAGGCCGGAAAATTTTTGAAAGACTGGAAGCTTTGCGTCAAAGTAAAGGCTTGAGTTTCTTTATCATCGAGCACCGGCTGGAGATACTGTTCGATTTTGCCCATTGGGTCTATGTCATGGACAAAGGCAAAATCGTAATTACCGGAAAGCCGGATACCGTGGCCAAAGACCCGGCCTTTTATCAAGTCTACCTGGGAGGTTAGCTGATGGCATCTGTGCTGGTTATGGAGAATATCGATGCCGGCTATGGCGATGTGGTCATCGTCCACCAGGTATCCATCAGTGTCGATGAGGGGGAGATGGTAGCGATTGTGGGGCCGAATGGCAGTGGCAAGTCAACCCTGCTTAAAAGCGCCTTGGGCTTTGCCCGGCTGTTTCACGGCCATATCTTCTACCAGGGACAGGATGTGACCGGTTTTGCCTCCGACCGACTGATAAATCTCGGCGTTGGTTATGTCCCACAGATAAATAATGTGTTTCCTAATCTGACCATTGCGGAAAACCTGGATATGGGGGCTTACCATCGCAAAGGACACGATGCGATAAAGGCGGCCATGACGGAAGTGTATGAGATGTTTCCTGAGCTGAGCGGAAGGAAGAATGTCCTCACCGGAAGCTTGAGTGGTGGAGAAAGACAGATGCTGGCCATTGCCCGGGCGATGATGGCGCAACCCAAGGTGTTACTTCTTGACGAACCGTTGGCATCCCTTTCGCCCAAACCAACGGCGGTTATCTTATCCAAACTTGATAAAATCGGGAAAGCCGGTACGGCGATAGTGATGGTAGAACAAAATGTCAGGAAAGCTCTCAGCGTGGCACAGCGGGGCTACGTTTTGGTCGAGGGCGTTTGTGTCATGCAGGGAGAAGCTGACTGTTTGTTTGCTGAAGAATCGGCCCGACAGCGTTTCTTAGGTCTGGAATCGAGGCCAAATTGATGGCTCACGCTTGAGGAAGGAGGTGAAACAGCTAGAAATTGAATCCAGGGGGTATGAACATCTCTAATAAAGGGTAAATTTTTAGAGAGGTAAAAATAAATGGCGAAAAAACTGTTGCTCGTAGTAGCGAGTCTGCTCTTGATGACATCAATGATGGTCGGTTGCGCTCCGCAGGCGCAGGCAGTGAAGCTAGGTATCGTCTTATCCACCACTGGCTTGCTCGGTCCGATGGGCGAAGACATGATGAAAAGTGCCGAACTTGCCGTCAAAGAAATAAATGCGGCGGGTGGTATTTTGGGTCAGCAGGTGCAATTGATTGAAGAAGACGATGGCACCGATGCTGCCAAGTGCCTTGAGCGCGTCAAGAAGCTGGTTGAAGTTGATGGGGTCAAGGTACTGGTTGGTGGGATGACCAGTGGTGCCACTATGGCCACCGGTCCGTATCTGGCCACTAATTCGGTAGTAATGGTTACGCCATCAGCCACTAACCCATCGATTGCCGACCAGACCTGGAAGAACTGGGTTTTCCGTACCACGCCTGACGATGCTTTCCAGGGGGCCGTCTTGGCCGATGTTGTCCTGGAAAAAGGTTATACCAAGCTGGCGACAATGGTACAGGACAATCCTTATGGCGTTGGCCTGGAAAAAGCACTGGTCGATGCTCTCAAAGCGAAAGGCTGGACCGGGACACAGGTAAGGTCAATACATTTTGACCCGGCCAAAAAAGACTACCGGACGGAGCTGGATACCATTAAAGCCAGTAACCCTGATGTTGTTCTGGCGGTAACCTACGCGGAAGATGGTATCATCGTCTTTAAGCAGGCGGCCGAAGTTGGCCTGGATAAAATTGCCTGGCTGGGCTGCGATGGCAACTATGGCGACGGCATGTTCGCTGAGCCAACGGCGGCTGAGTTCATGGCGACGGCCATTGTGGCCGGCACCAGGGCGGCGGGCCCTTCGGGAGCGACTTATGATAAGTTTGCGGCCGCCTATAAAGCTGATACCGGTAAAGATGCCAGCGTCTATTGCGATACCACTTACGATGCCGTCTGGATGATTGCCAAGGCAATCAATAGCGCCGGGGTTTATGATACCGCCAAGGTGAGACAGGCCTTCTTGAGCTTGGGGCAAAACTACGATGGGGCCAGTGGCCTTATCACTTTCAATAGCAAGGGTGACCGTGTTTCGGGTGCCTTTGAGCTCTGGAAGGTAATCAAGGATTCCAGCGCACCCACGGGCTATAAAAATACCCAAATCAAGGTGGTTTCAGTCAAATAGTAGCGTTTCGAGAAAATCTGCCAGACGAACACGGCTTCGTCTGGCAGATTGCCCTGGCTAAGTTATCTGCGTGGCTTCGACCAGCGAAGGCGCCGACGGGCTGATATCTTCGAGTTGCTGTAAGAAGGAAATTTGTTTCCCGTAGTCTTTTTCAGTGCCGAGCATACCTTTGAACCAGATATAAGGTGTTGCCCGTCTCGTTACCACCCGCATCTTCTTGAGTTGTTGCAGAGAGAAAATGCTATGTTCCTGGCGGACGTCCACTATTCTTTGAGCGGATACCGGGCCGATCCCGGGCACGCGGAGAAGCTCCTCGTAGCTGGCCCGGTTGACGTCCACCGGAAAAAGCCAGGGTTGTCTCTGGGCGATAACCAGTTTGGGGTCTTTGGGGAGAGCAAGGTTGCCGCTTTCATTCAGAGCAAGTTCTATCTCGCCGGGAGAAAAGCCGTAAATCCGGAACAGCCAGTCCGTCTGGTAGAGACGGTGTTCTCTTATTGGCGGTGTGGCGTGAAGCTCTTCCAGACGGGAGTCCCGTATCGGCTGAAAAGCACTGAAATACACCCTTCTCAACCCTATCTCGCCGTAGAGGGCTTCGGTCGAAAGCAGAATATCGCGGTCGGTTTCACCGGCGGCACCGACGACAAACTGGGTGGTTTGGCCGGAGGGTACGATATTGTCCTGCCGGGCAGTAAGTTGTTTTACCCAGCGCATCCGTTCCAGGATGCCGTTGTGGAGGTCTTTCTTCCGGCTCAGTTTGGCTAGATGCTGCACCGTCGGTGCTTCCATGTTAATTGATACCCGGTCCGCCAGCTGGCAGCCCGCTTCGACGCAGTCGAAACTGGCGCCGGGTAGAATCTTCAGGTGAATGTAGCCCTTGAATTCATAACGATGCCGCAGGATATCGACCGTTTTTATCATGGACTCCATGGTCCGGGAGGCATCCTTCCCGATACCGGAGCTAAGGAACAGGCCGTGGACGAGCCTTTTACGGTGGAGTTCCATAAATATCATGGCCAGTTCTTCCGGTTGGAAAGCACAACGAGGCGTGTCCCGGCCGATTTGATTGACGCAATAGCCACAGTCGTTAATGCAGACATTGGTGAGCAGGACTTTGAAGAGGCAGACCGAGCCGCCGTTGGGTAGTGCTGCCCGGTGGATGAAGCGTAGTGGAGAGCCGCTGACCGAGCGCTGGCCGCTGTAGCCACAAACATCGAACCGGGCCGCCGCCGCCAGGGTATCCAGCTTATCGTCGCTTATCATTTCAGCTTACCTGTCAGTAATAAGAACAAATGTACTATAACAATAAGTGAGGGTGGTGTCAAGAGGCTGGTTGAGTTTTACCGGGTAAGGTCAGCGGGTCTTGACCAGGGTCAGCAGGAAGGCCATCAATGCAGCCAGTACCGGTGCGCCGACTAACTGAGCGGACTGTTTTACCGGGCGCACTTCCGGTATGACCGGGGTTCTCGTCGGCACTGTTGGCTGGCGCAGGAAATGGAGCAACACCTGGGCAAATTCGTTGATATTTTCCTTGCGGAAGCTATGGCCACAATCTTCGAATACCTGCAGTCGGCAGTCCGGGATAACCCGCGCCGCGGCATAAGCGTTACCTACCGGCACGATACGGTCCCGCGCTCCCCAAAGAAGTAGGGTCGGTACCTTTAGGCTGGCCAGCCAGTGTGGTACTACTGGCTGGTTTTTCAACGATGATACGTATTCACCCATACTGAATTTGGCTGGCGGTAAGGGGTCGGCGAATTGCCTCCCGGGGTATAATGACTCCGCTATCCAGACGATGGCTCTGATAACGCTCAGGGCAGCCCGGCCGAAGGACTTGATGAACACAGAGGTGGTGAGCAGTCTCACCCACCATGACACTCGACTGCTCAGGCCAAGACTATTGATGAAGGCTATTTTCTCCACCTTCCCCGGGTACTTGAGGGCATAGTGCAGAGCGATA
>JBDRLU010000052.1:0-36467 GCA_043812795.1 Chloroflexota bacterium | reverse complement strand
CCGTAAAGCGTGGTTTCTTCCGGGCTGACCGCGAGCTCTGGGAAGAGAACACCGTTTCGCCTTTGCGTCAACGCAGTACTGCCGAACAGGCCCAGGCCTATTTACGCCATCAGAAAATAATCCTGACCGAAACCGGCGTTAGTCTTGCCGACGAAGCGGCAATGACACCCAAAATCCTGAAAAGGCTGCAACAGTTATCCGAGGGGATGCGATTCGCCGTTTTCGGCGACGTGCTGCTTACCCTCAAGACGCTCAAAGCGAAGAAACTGAAGGTTGGCTTGCTGACCAACCTGGACAGAGACATGTCATTGCTGAGCCGTGAACTGGGGCTGCAGGAATATCTCGATTTCGTGGTGACTTCGGCGGAAGCCGGCGCCGATAAACCGGCCCCGCCTATTTTCGAGATGGCCCTGCAGCGGGCGGACGTGCGAGCGAGCGAGGCCGTGCACGTCGGCGACCAGTATAAGCTGGATGTCCTTGGCGCCCGCGGCGTGGGTATAGTCCCCATTCTCATCGACCGTGACGATTTTTACCCGGAAGTGACCGACTGCCGCCGCATCCACAGCCTGACCGAAGTCATTGACCTGCTGCCTATCCTCTAGGCAGATGACATCCTTACCGTCACATCCTGATTCCTGTGTCCGTGTTTTTTCTACCGCAATTGCGCTTGTGCCCATCCCCCCTACCCCCCATCCCGTGGGAAGGGGGAGAAGAGCATAAGAGGAGGGGTGCTAGCACCCCTCCTCTTGAAAACTCGCTCCTCTTTTCCTTAATTGTCATTGCGTACGTAGCCTTCATTACCCGTTCGTCCTGAGCCTGTCGAAGGACGATTCATGTTTCCTTCGTTGACCTCAGGACAGGCTAATGGCTCACCCGGTCATTGCGAGAAACGAAGTGACGAAGCAATATTGGGTAGGGTGACACCCAAAGCGCCTGTTCGTCATTCTGAACTTGATTGAGAATCCAGAGTTTCCTTTCTGGATTCCAGCCTTCGCTGGAATGACCTTAAGGAGGAGTTGCTGGAAGAGGGCTTTACCTTCGGGCTGAACTCAGGCCAAAGCTTTCCTTTCAGCAGAATGGGCTCGCAACGGCGTAGGGGGAGTTGTCAGAAGAGGGCTTTGCCCTCTTATTAAAATTTCCCCCTCTCCTTGCCAAGGAGAGGGGGTAGGGGGTGAGGTCCAAAGCAAGCGGCAGAACCTAGGCGATTATCTGTTCGTCCTTGAACTGGGCGATATCCTCCCAGGTATAGCCATGCTCCAGCAGGATTTCTTCTGTGTGCTGGCTGAACTCCGGGGCCGGTGTCCGAATCGACGCCGGAGTCTTGCTGAGTTTGACCGGGTTGGCCACCATTTCGATATGCCCGTAGGTCGGGTGCTCGCAGGCGACGAAGAAGTCGTTGGCCCGGGCCTGGGGGTCATTGACGACCTCAGGCAAATTCTGTACCACCCCCCACGGCAGGCCGGCTTTATCGAGGCGTTCCTTCCATTCGGTCAGCGGCCGGGTCAGAAAAGTCTCTTCCAGGATAGCGAAAAGGGCAGCCCGGTTCTCCATCCTCGGGGCGAAGGCATTGAAGCGTGGGTCGTTTTCCAGTTCCGGGCGGCCGAGGGCCTGGCAGAGCTTGGCCCAGTAGGGGTCGGTCTGGACCATACCGAGGCGGAGCCAGCGCTTGTCTTTGGTCTGGTAGAAAGTGGCGCAGGCATTGAGCACTTCCTGCCGCGGCACCTGCTGGATATCCTTGCCGGTGACGAGGGCACCGCCCACGTCGCAGGCAATGGCAAAAATCCCGGTATTGAAGAGAGAGGTGGTCACTTCCTGACCGATGCCGGTGCGCTCGCGCACGAAGAGAGCGGTCATGATGCCGAGGGCGAGCGCCATGCCGCTGAGGCGGTCGCCGGCAGCCAGCGGCGTAATAATCGGCTGCATGTTAGCTGTAAGCATGGTGTGCAGAAAGCCCGACCTTGCCCAGAAAGCCAGAAAATCGTAGCCGGGGGCGTCTTTGTCCGGCCCCTTCTTGCCGTAGCCGGTGACATCGGCGTAGATGAGCCGCGGGTTTATCTTACTGAGTGTTTCGTACTCTGCGTTGAATTTCTTCAGCTCGCGCGGGCGGAAGTTGGTCAGAAAGACATCGGTCGTTTCCAGCATTTTATGCATTATCTGCTGGCCGCGCGGCCGGCCCAAATCGAGGGTCAGGCTCCTTTTATTGCAATTGTGGGTCTCGGTATCATAATCGATTTGCGATTGGATGATGGTGCCGGCCCGTGGCGAGGCCGTCATCGTGGGTGAAAAAATACCCCGCATGATATCCCCCCGCACCGGGTGCTCGATGTGGATGACATCGGCTCCCCAGTCGGCCAGCAGCCGGCCGGCCATCGGCCCGGCGAACATGGTCGCGGCTTCGATTACTTTGATACCTTCCAGAGCAAGTGCCATTTTTCTTTCTCTCATTCAATATTTTGTCAGCGTATAATAAGCAGCCTCAATATACTACCCTCGCCTTTGAGAATATGTCAAACAAAAGAGCTCTGAGCGCTCAGCCATCAGCAATCAGCCCTCATCCTATCCTTCCCCCTTGATGGGGGAAGGATAGGATGAGGGTGAACCCCTGAGTCCTCCCCGTTCGCCCTGAGCTTGTCGAAGGGCCGTAATGACATTAGAGGGAGTTGTCAGAAGAGGGCTTTGCCCTCTTATTAAAATTCACCTCCTCTCCTTGCCAAGGAGAGGAGGTCAGGGGGTAAGGTCAATTTATTTATTGAATAGCGGTTGGTTTTTAGCTATAATGTTTAATCGCCACCCGACGATGGTGAGTGTAGCCCAGAGGTCTAAGGCGCCAGGTTGTGGCCCTGGATACCGAGGGTTCAAATCCCTCCACTCACCCCACTTTGGATGTTCTAATGCTATGGAAGGGAGGAGGTATCATTATGCCGAAGTACTGGCTCGACCACGTCCATCTGTACAGCGAAGACCCGTTAGCAACAGCTAAGCTTTATGAAAGTATGTTCGGGGCTAGGATTTATAACACGCGGGGAGAAGCGGAGGGCAAGGCCCACACCACGGTACAGCTCTCCCTGCGGGGGACCGGGATTTATATCAGCGGACAGGAAACCAGGCCGGCCTCGGCGCTACAACACTATGGCATCAGGACCGACGATATCGAAGCCGCCGTCGCCGAGCTAAAAGCCAAAGGGGCTAAATTCGAAAGGGACATTGCCCTCCATGAAGTCACCGGCTCCAGGGTAGCGCGGTTAATCGTCCCGGACGGTCTGGTCGTCGAGCTGATACAGCCAAGCAGACCGCGACCTGACCAGCCCGAAGCCTAACTGCAGGCCGTGCCTGTGTCACATCAGGTTGACCCCGGCGCTTGGCTTTGACGAAGCCCTCAGCGGCCAGTATAATGAGCGTGAGAATGAGGCAGCGGCAAAAGCAGCCTCAAAAACCGTTCAGGCGCCTGTAGCTCAGTGGATAGAGCATCGGTCTTCGGAACCGGGGGTCGTGGGTTCGAATCCCTCCAGGCGTACCAGCTTTGAAAAAATAGCCTATGCTATAATTATCGCAAACGAACTGTGGATAGTTGGGTAAGGGTGATGTAATCCATGGGCTATCACATTCTGCTAACTAAAGAAGACCACTTTCAGTCATGCGTTGAAAAAGGCGTTTACGGAGGTATCCACTCCGAAAATTCTCCTAAATCAAAACAATTAAACGCGGAAGTCATATCGGGTTTTATGGGAATTAGAGTCAATGATTTCATATTCATCTATGTTAAAAATATTGGAATTTACGGGTTGTGGAAAGTAACTAGCGAGGTCTTCTATGATGATACCAAGTTGTGGTCGGACCCGAATCAGACTTTCCCGTATAGAATTTGCTTTGAGCCCGTGATAAGAGAATTTAGAAAGCCTGTAGCTTTAAGCGATATACTGGATCTTAGAGATAAAGGCAGAATCTGGACTTTCGATTTAGCTACATTTGCAAAGAAAAGCCACCATCCAATAACTGCAGATGAAGGGAAAGAAATAATACGTCTCCTACTTAGAAATAATCCCATTTTCGCTCCAGTTAAAACTTTAGCAAACCCGTACGTCCCTCCCCATAGCCAAATCACGATGCAGCCTTCCATTCTTGATTGTGATAGAAAAGGCCGCCTACTCTATGAGGGTTACCTAAATGCTTGGTTTATGAATTGTTTTGCCAAGGGGAGATTAAAGGAGTTGGTGGGAGAATATAGAGATTTCCTTAACTATGTTCCTACTTCGTTTAACAAAATAATGGACATATTTCTTACGCATATTACTGCGTTTGACGGGATCGATATACTTCATAAATATACTTGTATTGAATTAAAAACAGGGACAGTAAGTGAAAGTGATTTAAATCAAATTATTATGTACGAGAATTGGTTAATTAGAAAACTCGCGCAAGGTGATTCAGAAATGGTTCAACCCATTCTTGTAGGCTTTGAATTTCAAGATAAAGTCATTGAATACAGGGATAAAAGAAGAGCCATTGAAGAGAAAACAGTCCGCTTACTCCGATACCATATTACGCAAGATCGAACTGATATTAGCTTGGCCGAAGTATAAGGAGGAGTTATATGGAAACCTCAGAAGTGCTGAGAAGAATTGGGATAAGACCTGATGAGCCAGTTCTTTTGATTACGGCTGAAGATGCATTAGACAATATCCTCATATCAGTCAAAATATTTTGCCCTACGTTAAAAGTGGATGAGATGTCTAAAGAAGATATCGCTTCCTTACTACACAGTTATAGCCAGTCTATCCTTGACTATCACCCAGAAGATTACCACCAAGAAAGGGCAGCCTTATTAGAGAATTTCGACCAGTTAAAGCATTACGGATTAAAAGACGCGGACTATGAATCAATAGATTTCTATTAGATAAATGGCAATACCATTTTTGATTGGTATTAACTTTTCTCTTTCTTCTCGCCTTTTTCTTCTTCGGCGGCGGCATGTTCGCGTTCGCGCAGCCAGCGGTGGATATCGTCCAGGGCGGGCGGGGCCACGCTGAAGACCTCGATATCGGCCGGGAACTGCACCAGATGGCCTTCCCGGATAATGAGGATGCCCGTCTCTTCCGGCAGCAGGGTCCGGTCGATTCTCTGCCCGATGTCCTCGTACCTCCTTTTCGATGTCTCCGAGAAGCGGTTGTAGGCTAAATCGGCTACTTTGCGGCTGATAAAGCCGAGCAGCAGGTGCCGCTCCCAGTCCATGTTCTCCTCAAGCAGCTCTCTATCCTCGGCGGCCTCAAGTTGAGCTCCCTGTTGGCACTTGTCCCTGGCTAGCGAGCAGGCCGCGGGATTAAGTCTTTCCAGAATTTTTAGTCCTTCCTCACCGGCGGCGGAGATGGACTCGTGGTAAACATGCTTGACCTTGCCGATTTTCCCTTCCAGGTTGACGATATGCTCGCTGACCTGCTGCCAGTAGAGGTTAAATTTCTCCATGTACTCGGCCGGGGCATCTTCCCAGGCGTAGAAAAGTGCGACGAGATAGAGCTTGCGCTTCCCCTCGAACTGGGCGGCCTCCGGTCTCTCTAATTTTCCTAACTGTTCCGTCATGGCTATCCTTTAATACCGAATTTGTCCGTCATCTCGACTTGAAGCCCATTATAGCCGAGGCGGCAGAATTTCTCCAGCCTTACCGCCCTTGCCCTCTTGCCTAAGACAAATTTCTGGTATATACTAAACGTCCAGTAATTACTCGCATGAAAGGCAAGCTTGGTCCGTTCTCTGGTTGAAGATTCACGGCGCTCTTCGATAGCCGCTTCCGGCGCCGGGTTTGCTTCGACCATGACAGATAACGACCTGACAGGTAACAGTCATTGGAGGCAAGTCAGCAAGTAACCCGAGCCCTCACGCGCTCGCGGACTCATGCTGCCCTGTCTCGGATTTGGAGGGATTAGTCTATGGCACTGGCTCAAATCTTGGCGATAGTCATCTTCCTGCTCATGTTCGGCGTTATCACGTGGGGGAAGGTGCACCGGTTTATTCCGGCGCTGGTCGGGGCGGCCCTCGTTCTTCTCGTGGTGTTTTTCATCACGATGAAAGATACCGGGGCAATACGCAATGTCCTGAACCTGGGGCAACTCTTCGAGGCAAAATTCTGGTTCCCCGGGCAGGAGCACATCGAGTCACGCGGGATTAACTGGCAGACCATCGTTTTCATCGCCGGCATGATGGTCATGGTGGAAGGGCTGGCGAAGGTGGGCTTCTTCCGCTGGATGTGCCTCCTCGTCGCCAAGCTCGTCAACTATAAAGTTGTCCCTATTTTAATTACCTTCATGTTCCTTTCCGGCTTTCTCTCCATGTTTATCGATAGCATTACCGTTATGCTTTTCCTGGCATCGGTCACGATAGAAATCGCCCGTCTGCTTAAGTTCGACCCGGTCCCGGTCATTATCGCCGAAATCTTCGCTTCCAATACCGGAGGCAGCGCCACCATGTCCGGCGACCCGCCCAATATCATTATCGGCACGTCGCTTGGCTACACATTTACGGACTTTCTGGTCAATACCGGGCCGATTGCCTGGATGGGTATGATTGTCGCGGTGGTCTTTTTCTATTTAGTCTTCCGGAAACCGCTCGCCGCTTCTCAGCAGGCCGCCGGCATCTCCGCCGCCACCTATCCCCAGCCGAGAGAGGCCATCACCAACACCGGCCTCTTTATGCTGCATACCGGCATCTTCTTGCTGATAATAATCCTGCTGGTCACTCACGCTCAGACCGGAATCTCCGTGGCCCTCATCGGAGTTATTGCCGCCGCGCTGACTCTTCTGGCCGTGCACAAGGATACCCCGCATATCCTCAAGCTGATTGACTGGCGTACCCTGCTTTTCTTCATCGGCCTCTTCGTCACGGTAGGCGGACTGGAAGAGACCGGCGTGCTCAAAATTCTGGCCGGCCAGATCGGGACAATATCCGGCGGCAATCTAACTACCATCATGGCTATCATCTTATGGGTATCGGCTTTCGCTTCGGCTATCGTCGATAACATCCCCTTTGCTGCGACGATGGTACCTGTCATCAGTCAACTTTCCCAGACGCTGGGGTTGAACCTGCATCCCATGGCCTGGTCGTTAGCCTTAGGTACCGATATTGGCGGTAATGCCACGCCCATCGGCGCTTCGGCTAATGTGGTGGGTACGGCCATTTCCGAACGCGAGGGGCACCCGATAAGCTGGGGGAGATATCTAAAATACGCCTTGCCCGCGACGATTATCGTCGTCGGTCTCTGTAATCTAATGCTGTTTGTGAGATATTAAGTCGTGACCACCACAAATCCATGTGGTAATAGCCCGCTCAAGGAGGAAAAGAGATGTTAAACAAGGTCTTAGTACCGATAGACCGTTCAAAATTTGCCGAACAGGCTTTCCCGGCGGTAACGGAACTGGCTAAAGCTTTCGGCTCGGAGGTGGTCATTTTTGGTGTCTGTGAAGCGGAAGGCAGCGAGGAAGAGCAAGCCTGCCAGCTCTATATGGGCAGCAAGGCCGAAGAGCTGGGGATTAGCCTCACCGGTTCCGCCGCCACTTCCCGGATAGTAGTCGTCTCGGGCCGGGCCGCCGAGCAAATTCTGAGCTATGCCGAAGTAGAAAAGTTCGACCTCATCGTCATGTCTTCCCACGGTAAGTCCGGCATCACACGCTGGTCGCTGGGCAGCACGGCGGATAAGGTACTGAGGAAAGCGGGCATCCCCCTGATTATCATCCGGGCTAAGGAGCCGCCCCAGGAAAGTAGTATCTTCGGCCGTATCCTGGTGCCCATCGATGGTTCGGAAAGGAGCACGGCCATCTTACCCTTTATCGAAGGCCTGGCGGCGAAGCTGCCCTGTGAAGTCTGCCTCGTCGAGGTCGTCGAACCAGGTATGCATGTCCGGACCATCGGCGGACTGGACTATGTCCCGTTCAAAGAGCGAGACACCGAGGAAACTAAAGATAACGCTAAAAAATACCTCGAAAAGGTATCCGCTAACCTGGCTTCGACTAAAGCGAAGGTGACTTGTGAAGTCAGGGCCGGGGACGTCGCCCAGGAAATACTCAATCTTGCCAACGAGAAGGGTTGTACCCTGATTGCCATGTCCAGCCACGGACATTCGGGGATAGAGGCCTGGTCGATGGGGAGTATTGCGGCTAAGATTGTCGAGGCTACCACGCAATCGGTCTGGCTGGTACCGTCCTTCGCACGAAAGTAGAGAGAGGCCTGTCTCCCCTTTTCACCGGATAAAGGCGCGTTAATTAAGAATAAAGGGTCTGGCGTAATGCCAGACCCTTTATCACAAAACCCCGTTTCCGGAGAAATCGATGCTGCTTATACCAGCATGCCGTAAAGTATGCCGGTTACCACAGCGGTACCGATGACCCCGGCTGTATTCGGCCCCATGGCATGCATCAGGAGGAAGTTCCTGGGATTTGCTTGCTGCCCCATTTTCTGGACTACTCTAGCTGCCATCGGGACAGCGGAAACACCGGCGGCACCAATCATCGGGTTAATCTTCTCTTTCAAGAATAGATTCACCAACTTAGCGGTAAGCAGTCCACCGATAGTCGAGAAGATAAAAGCAACGGCGGCAAAACCGACAATGGCCAGAGTTTGAGGTCGGAGAAATACTTCCGCCGTCATCAGTGCACCCACAGTGACGCCCAACAGAAAAGTGAGCACATCCACGAACGCGCCGCCCGCCGTGAGAGCTAACCGGTCGGTGACGCCGCTGACGCGGAGCAGATTACCGAACATGAGCATACCAACTATGGGTGTGCTCTTGGGGACGAACATAGCCGCCACGATGAAGATGATTATCGGGAAAAGGATAAGCTCGAGCTTGGACACCTCACGCACCTGCGGTTTCATAAAAATGGCCCGCTCTTTCTTGGTAGTGAACAATCTGATGATAGGCGGCTGGATAATCGGTACCAGCGCCATATAAGAATAAGCCGCCAGGGCGATAGGACCGAGGAGCTTGGGCGCCAGCGCTGCGGTAAGGTAAATCGTCGGCGGGCCGTCAGAGCCACCGATAATACCGACACAGGCTGCCTCGTTTACTGTGAAAAGGCCGGAGATATAGGCAATACAGAAGACCACAAAAACACCCAGTTGGGCTGTAGCTCCGAAGACAAGAGAAAGGGGACGGGCGATGGTCGGAGAGAAATCAATCAGCGCACCCATACCCAGGAAAATTAGAAAAGGAATTATCTCACTCTTCAACCCATAGACGTACAGAACGTTCATCAGTCCCATCTTCCCGTCCCCGATATCCTGCAGCAGTTGTCCGACGGTTGCCGACTCGGCTGGCAAACCGTCAGGAGCATAGACCATCATGCCGCCAAGCGGGATATTGACCAGAATGATGCCGAAGCCAATGGGGACCAGCAGAATAGGTTCGAAATGCTTGACAATGCCCAGGTAAATCAGGAGGCCGGCTACCAGAAGCATGACAATATTGCCCCACGTCAGGAAGCCGAAAGCCATATCATATAGACCGAACATCGCTTATCCTTTCTTCGTACTTGTTTTGTCTTTAGCCGATAACCTCTGTACCACCAGCCCGACTAACCAGGCGACTATCAGCAAGACAATAAGAACGACGATATTTACCCCGTAAGCAGCCCATATTTTGGCAACTATGCCCCAGTCTATCATTTCGGTCTCCCTTTGCAGCGGATTTCAGCAGCCCGGCTCGAAATTTTCACACTCTCCCCTTTCTTACCGCAAGACGGCATCAAGATGATAATGCCTGCATTGTGGCTAACAGCGATTAACATCAAGTGCCGATTATACACCACGCAAAACACAAATACAATAGACCGGAGGCCTAAACTTGACAAGATACCCCGAGAAGAATAATGATGTTATGGTAAGTAGTGGAATGCTAGATGGACCGGAGAGATAGCTCCCTCTTAAATGTAACCAAAAGCCGTTGACGTAGATAATACAAGCTGATATAATGTGCCCCGCTATCCGATGGAAACGTAGAGCGGAAAAGGAGGTAAAAATGCAAAAAAACTGGCGACGTATCGTTACAGCGGTAGTAAGCGTGGCAATGGTAATCATTCTCGTGGCACTGTTCTTACCGGGGTGCGCCGGAGGCGGCACGACGACTCCGACGCCGGGCGAAAAGACGAGGATGCGGTTCGCAGGTCTGGGTGTGGGTGGATTTATCTACACTGCCTGTGTGGCGGCAGCGGACCTGGTGAACAAGTATTCGCCCAATCTTGAGCTGGCTGTGGAGGCCAGTGTCGGCTCTATCCTTACCCCCAGAATGATTGAAGGTGATGAGGTGCCTATAGCCGGGGGCAGCAACTCAGGCGAGTATGCATCCACTCACGCCCCCAACGATAATTACCAAACGAATGTTACCAAGGTACGGCGGCTAGCTGTCCTGGCGACATCGGTCCAGGCCGTTTTCTGCCTGGCCAGCAAAACGAATATCAACTCATTGAGCGACCTCGCCGGCAAGAAAGTCGGCCTGGGCAGTGAGACGTCACCCGCCGGACAGAACGGGAAACAGCTCCTCGAAGTTAACGGCATAACCGCCCAAATCGGCTTCAATACCGACCTGTCCGAACTGCTCGATAAAATCAGAGACGGCATCTACGATGCTGCCATCCACTCCGTGGCCCATCCCTGGTCGGGACTGCTCGACCTGGCGTCCACCCAGGATGTGAAGTTCATCCCGCTGACTGACGCCGAACTGCAAAAATTTCTCGACGTTAGCCCGTCAAGCATTATCGCATCGATACCAGCCAACGTCTATCCGAAACAGACCCAAGTTTACAAGGGTATCGGTGGCATTCAGACTATCGACGCCAGCAGCACGCTCATGAGTGAGGCACAGGGTTACGAGATTCTGAAAATCCTTGACGAGCATTTCCAGGAGTTCCAGACCGCCGTACCATCGGTTAATGCTTTCTACGATTATGAAGCTTGGAAAGCGCCGGGCGTACCTCTTCATGCGGGCGCCATAAAATGGCTGAAAGAAAAGGGCGTAAACGTTCCGTAACTAACTTAACCCAAAAGGGCTAAGTCTGGCGACACACGAAAGAGGTGCCTGCCTTGTGGTAGGTTTGTCCAGGCAGGCACCTCTCTTAGTATGAGTTAGTATAAGCATGACTGACAGCAGGACGCAGAGGAAGTGACGAATTTGCCGCAGAAGAACGTGAAGAACATATTAAGCCGGATAGGCAGTATCTTCCTGACCACCGCTGGTGTCTTTACTTCCCTTTTCATTATCGCCGTAATCACCTACCTGTTGCTCCCCACGTGGGTGTCCGAGATGATACTGCTGGCAGCAATGGGGTTTATTGGCTTTATCCACCGCCCGCTGGCCAAAGGCCAACCCTGGGCCCGCGTCATCGATGCCTTGCTGATAATCGCCGGCATTGCGGTGGCCATTTACATCATAGGTAATTTGCGGCACATGACCTGGGAAGGGGCCCAGTGGCCGACTACCACCGACCTTATCGTCGATACCGTCGGCACCCTCGTCATTCTGGAACTGGCACGGCGTTACATCGGCTGGTTTTTCGTCACGATAATGCTGCTCTCTTTGTGTTACGCCTTCTGGGGCCAGTTCCTTCCCGGTCTGTGGGGACACCCTGCCTTTAGTTACGCCAACGTCATGTCCACTGTTTACGGTGAAAACGGTATCTTTTCCTCACCGATGAGAGTGATGGTAAGATACATCTTCCTCTTCCTCCTCTTCGGTGAATTTCTTAATGCCAGCGGCGTCGGCCGCTTCATCATTGACCTGGCCAATGCCGTTGCCGGGCGCGCCCGGGGTGGGCCGGCCAAGATTTCGGTCATCGCCAGCGCCCTGTTCGGCTCCATCTCCGGCAGCTCGCTGGCCAACGTCTATGCCACCGGAGTATTCACTATCCCCATGATGAAGAAGCTGGGCTACAAGTCCCACTTTGCCGCCGCTGTCGAGGCGACGGCATCAAACGCCGGGCAGTGGACTCCGCCGGTGATGGGTGGCGCTGCCTTTCTTCTCGCCGAGTGGGTCGGCATTTCGTACGCCCAGGTAATGCTGGCCGCCGCTATTCCGGCATTCCTATATTATCTCTGTGTTTATCTGCAAATCGACCTGGAAGCGGTCAAGGAAAAGCTGCGGGGTTTATCTCCTGAGGAAACACCCAAGTTATGGCCTACCCTGAAGCGAGGCGGTTATCTTTTCTTGCCGCTGGTGGTGCTGGTAGTTGACCTGCTTGTTTTCGGCCGCTCCATCATCCACGCCGGACTGACGTCGATGGTGAGCGCCGTAGTGCTTTCCTGGATACGCAAGGATTCACGCATCGGCGTGAAGAAGACCATCGCCGCCCTGTCCGGTGGTGCCCGAGCGGCCGTGCCGGTAACCGCCGCCTGTGCCGCGTGCGGTATCATCATTGGCGTCCTGATGCAAACAGGGCTGGGCGTCAGACTATCAGCTCTGTTTGTCCATGCCGCCGGCGGTAACGGCTTCCTTTTGATTGTTTTCACCGCCATGGTCGGTCTCATTCTCGGCATGGGCATGCCCACCGCCCCGGCTTACATTATCGTGGCCGCGGTCATGGTCCCGGCGCTGGTCATGATCGGATTCCCGATGTTCTCCAGCCACCTGCTGGCCCTTTACTACGCTATTATCAACGGCTTTACGCCGCCGGTGGCCATCGTCGCCTTCGGTGCGGCCGCTCTCGCCGGTGCTCCGGCGATGCGTACCGCAATAACCGCCAGCCGTCTGGCGATAATGGCTTACTTCGTGCCGATATTCTTCATGTACAACACGGCCTTCCTTCTGGAAGGAACACCGGTCCAGATCTTCTTAGCCGTAGGCACAGCTTCAGCCGGTTTATTTGTGCTGGCGCCGGCCATCACCGCTTACTTTTACTTCGGCCGTATCCAGTTTAATGCCTGGCAGAGGATTGTGCTCGGGATAGCGGCGGCAGCCATGTTATCTCCGGTCCACGTCGCAACCTTCTTTGGTGTGGGAACCGCCATGGCACTGGTTGTAATAATTTCCCATTCTGCGATAAGAGCATGGCTTATCGGAAAATTTACCAGAAGCACACCTGCCAGTGGCGGACGCTAGGCTAGACCTTATTAAAAACCTTCTTTATATCCGGATGTAAAGAACTACCGATTTTTTCAATAGCCTCGTACCGAACCCGGTTCAATACCTTCTGCCTCTCTTCAAATTCGGCTTTAGTATAGAGTTTCTCCGGGTGCATGAACACATCATCCACTACCCGGATAGCCCGCGGCACTTTAAAGCCCGTCGGCGAGTTCACCCAGTCCTCGAGGCCGCCTCTCAGCAAAGAGTCCAGAATACCCATGGTGACTTCCAGTTTGATATCCAGATAATGTTCTCCTTCACCAACCCAGCCGGTATTGAGCAGATAGAAATTCAGGTTCGGTATCCCCTTGACTATTTTGTAAAAAATATTGGCGTGCTCGGCCAAGTTCCCGGCGACAAAGGGGTCATAAAAGAATTCGCCTCTAATCTGCCCGGCCTGGGTGGGGTCTCCGGCCGAAGATTCCATAGCCTGCCCCAGAATCATCAAGGCGGCGGCCTGCTCGGCAGTCAGTTTGCATATTGCCGGAATCAGGGGGCCACGAGTGATTAAAATAAAATTATGGATTTTGGGCACGTCGATATAGGTACTGGCATGCATAAAATGCCTTCTCAGGACAACGGCGCGGCCGTTCGATGTCCTTTCGAAATTGTAGAAATCGAAGTCTCCATCTTCGGTGAGATAAACATTTTCGCAGACCGTCTCCGGTTTTAAGAGGCCGTAGTATATTTCGCCCTGGTCGCCCGGGTTCACCCCCTCGGTCTTGACGAAGATACCGCCAGCCTCAAAGCCGTGAAACGAACCATCGGGCATGAGAGTCCCGCCATCATCTTGAACCAGCCACGATTTCTCTTTGCCTTTCTTGGCCAGAATTTTAGAAGTAGTGGTGGTCTTACCATTGGCACTCAGCGCCACGAGCAATGTCCGCACCGTCTCGTAGTCACCATGCGCCGATTGCAAGTAATCTTCCCGGCAGCCGGCGTGTAAGAAGATGCCGCCCCGTTTCGTTTTAGCGAACCAGTCTTCGGCAGCAAAGACCCCTTTTTTATATTCGCCAATATAATTGCCGTTCCGAATAATCTTAACGTACCTGCCACCGTCAAGCATAGCCAGCCTTATCGTGATGTCTTTCTGCGGTAACGGTTTGTTTTTATTAGCCGCAAAAGCATCGTCGGCGAAAAACAAAATGTAATAAGTCGGGTCTTTCACCTCGCCTTTTGCTGGCAGAAATAGGTTCCCGCCGCCATAGGCCACGTGGGCAAAGTATTCCGGCACGATGAGCCTGACCGTCGTCTGGCTACCTGAGTTCCCTACGGTACGGTCGATGGAGACCAGTCTTTCCCGGGACAGGACTTGCTCGCATTGCTCCAGCAATTTTAGTTCTTCTGCACCGAAAGCATGGTCAACGCTGTTTTTGGTAAACATGGCCGACCGTGAAGTAGGTTCACTCTCGGCAACGAAATTACCATACACTGTCTTCCTGACCCCAGGTTGTTTCTCCAGAAGCTGCCGGAGTACTTCCTCGGAGGGATTGTCGGTCAGCCTGTTTTCCGCTAACGCCTTTTGCCGAATCCTTTCGGCGGTTTGGACAAATACCTGTAAGTCGAAGTCTGACATCGTCATCACCTTTCTTCCCTGGTTCCCCTAATAAGAACCGTTACTAGTAGTAAAATATAAATTATAGCATATATCTTCTTTTCTACCTACTGGCTACTAGACATAAACTATGTTAAAATGTCACCTAATCGGTGGATTTCGGGTACGATATTAATAATTTTAGCAAGCGGAGGTGGGAGATGTCACAACCAACAAAAGAACGCGGGTCAATAGAGCCGGCAGCGATTGTCGCCGAAATTACCGCCTTTGTCCGTACCAGCCCGCTTAACGGCATGCCCGAGGCTAAAGAGTACCCTATCTTCGATGACCCGCTGGTACAGTTCGCCGATGGTGATGACCCAATCTTCACCCAATACAAGACCATTATCGCCCCTACCCACCTCACCCCGCGCGAAGCACTGGCCAAAGCCTACAGGAAGAACCCGGCAGATATGCCGGAACATATCTCCGTAATAAGCTGGATTTTGCCTATTACCGAAAAGACGCGGAAGGCTAACCGTAGCCAGACAGAAGCCCCGGCCAGGGTGTGGTCGTACACACGCTGGTACGGAGAGAAATTCCACGATACTTTGCGCCAGCACATGGTCGAGTTTTTGGTGAACAGAGGCTACCTGGCCGTGGCGCCATTCCAGCAGCCTTTTTTCGCCACCACCAGTAATGAGAAAGGGCCGTATTCCAACTGGTCGGAGCGGCACGTTGCTTATGCCGCCGGCCTGGGCACTTTCAGCCTCTCCGACGGTTTTATCACCGAACGGGGCATTGCCCATCGCTGCGGCAGCATCGTTACCGACCTGGTACTGCCCGCGAGCCCGCGGACGGCGGAAGGCCCCTATTCCAATTGTCTCTTGTACGTCAACGCTAGCTGTAAGGCCTGCATTGCCCGTTGCCCGGCGGGTGCCATCTCCGAGAAAGGCCATGATAAGTTAAAGTGCAACGCCTACCTCCGGCAGAACCTCAAATACTTACTGGAAGAATTGAAAGTGGGTAACGCCGGCTGCGGGCTGTGCCAGACGAAAGTGCCCTGCGAAGCCATCAATCCGACAAGGAAATTGAAGAGAAAAGCCCGCGGGTAAGTATCAGTCCACCTCGGCCAGTCGTAGCTGGTTGGTCAAATCTTCGCGGCTGGTCGTGTGCACCCGGATGTAGTTCCCGGTGAGGCCAGACCAGACACCGCCGATACTCTTTTCCCAGAGCACGGGCAGTGATTTACCGGTGAACTGCCGGCGGAAGTTGGATGAGCTTACTTCAGCCAGCGCCAGCATCTTTTGTAAGCGCTGTTGCTTGACCTGTTCCGGTACCCGTGATGCCATCCGCGCCGCCACTGTCCCGCTTCGCAGCGAATAAGGGAAAACGTGAATCCGGGCAAATTCTAACTGCCGGCAAAAATCATAGCTTTCGGCAAACTGCGCCTCCGTCTCACCCGGAAAACCAACAATAACGTCCGTGGTGATAGCCACGTCGGGTACCATGGCGCGAATTAGAGCTACGGCGTCCCGATAGTCCTCAGCATGATAACGCCGTTTCATCCCCTCGAGTACCTCGTCGCAACCGCTCTGCAGGGAAAGGTGAAAGTGGGGGCAGAGCCGTCTGTCCTGCCACAATCCGACAAGCCCCTCTGAAATTTCCTGAGGCTGGAGAGAGGATAATCTTAATCGTCTGACACCGGTCTCACTCAAAATGCGCTCCAGCAAGCCCTTGAGAGTGATACCGCTATGGAAGTAAGAGCCAATCTTGGTGCCGGTCAGTACGAGCTCCTGATAGCCCTCGGCTACCCGCTGCTTAACCTCGGTAATGACCTGGTCGGTGGGCAAACTGGTCTCACGCCCCCGTACCAGAGGGACGATGCAATAAGAGCAAAAGTTACCGCAACCATCCTGCACCTTGATGAAGGTGCGGGTCCGTAGCGGGGGCTGATTAATAACAAAACCCGGCGTTGCCGCCGAGTCGGTTGGGTAATCACATTCTTTAAGCAGTGACAGCACGTCGAACTTGTCTTTATTACCAATGACCAGGCTAACTCCATCAATCCGGGATAACTCCTCTGGCGCCCGCTGGGCATAGCAACCGGTGGCGATAATTCTGGCAGCCGGGTTGTGGCGGTGGGCTTGTCTAAGTAGATGGCGCGACTTGGCATCAGCCACATGAGTCACGGTACAGGTATTCAGAATATAAATATCGGCATCATCGACCCGTGATACCAGCGTATGACCGGCTTGAATAAACTGTTGGGACAAGGACTCGGTCTCCGCCTGGTTAAGCTTGCAACCCAGAGTGTCTAAAACAATCTTCATCTTGACTAGCTCACCGGCTAACCATTATACTTACATAATCATAACATGACAAATCGGGGGAACAAACTTGATGGACAATCATGCTAACAGAGTAGTAATTACCGGCATAGGAGCCGTTACCCCGCTGGGCTTGAGTATGTCCGCTACGTGGGAAGGCCTTCTTGCTGGTAAATCGGGTATCGACTACATCACCCTATGCGACCGTGAGACTCTGGAGACCAAATTTGCCGGTGAAGTAAAGAGCTTTGACCCGGTCAACTACATGGAACGTAAGGATGCCCGCCGCATGGACCGTTTTGCCCAGCTATCCGTAGCCGCCGGGCGGCAGGCATTGGAGAGCGCCAGCATCCAGATTAACCCGGCCAATCAGAATGACATTGCCGTTATCGTTGGTAGCGGCATTGGCGGTCTCACCACCCTCTTCGAACAGATAAAAGTAATGCTGGAAAGAGGGCCGAGCAAAGTGAGCCCTTTCCTGGCGCCGATGATGATTTCCGATATGGCCGCCGCTCAGATGTCAATCGTGCTGGGAATTAAAGGCATGAACCTGTGCACGACTTCGGCCTGTTCGAGCAGCGCCGACGCCATCGGAGTGGCTTATGAACTGATTAAGCGTGGGGGCGCCATTGCCGCTCTGGCCGGTGGTAGCGAGTCAATTATCAATCCCATCGGCATTACTGCCTTCAACGCTCTCCATGCCATCTCGACCCGGAATGATGCCCCCCAACTTGCCTCACGTCCCTTTGACGCTGAGCGCGATGGCTTCGTTATCAGCGAAGGCTCCTGCATTCTGGTGCTGGAAACTCTGGAACAGGCACAAAAGCGCGGGGCGAACATTCTGGCGGAAATCATTGCCTACGGTGCTACGGCGGATGCCTTCCATGTTACCCAGCCGGAGGATGACGGTAATGGAGCTGCCCGGGCAATGAAGCTCGCCCTGCAAAGAGCCGGATTGACGGCGGGCGATATTGATTATATCAATGCTCACGGGACTTCGACTCCACTCAATGACAAGACAGAGACAGTAGCTCTCAAGACAGTCTTTGGCGAGCAGGCTTACCGGGTACCGATAAGCTCAACGAAGTCAATGCTCGGCCATCTTATCGGAGCGGCCGGCGCTATCGAGGCGGCCATCTGCACCATGGTCATTCAGCAGGGCATCATACCCCCGACGATAAACCTGGTCAATCCTGACCCGGCGTGTGACCTGGATTATGTGCCCAATGTTGCCCGCCATGCCAAAGTTACCACAGCCCTGTCCAATTCCTTCGGCTTTGGTGGTCATAACTCGGTTCTTGTCTTTCGCAAATGCAGTGAGGCATAAGTTTGAGCCGTTGTCGTTGGAATGTGCTGCCGCCTGTTCCCGACAAACATGCGCTCAAGACAGCGGGATTCTCTCCACTCATAACTCAGCTTCTCTATAATCGCGGCCTCATCGAACCATCCCAACTAACCACGTTCTTTGCCGGTGACGAAAGCCTGTCCGGCGACCCTTTTCTTTTGCCGGATATGGAACTGGCGGTAACGCGGATTTACCGCGCCCTGCTGTCAGGCGAGAACATCGTCGTCTATGGCGACTTCGATACGGATGGTATTACTTCCACGGCTCTACTCGTGCAGGGCCTGACCATGCTCAACGGGAAAGTTACCCCCTATATCCCCCACCGCCTGACGGAAGGCTATGGTCTGAAAACGGCCGCTCTGGAAAACCTCCGCCAGCAGGGCAATAGCCTGGTGATTACGGTTGATTGCGGTATTACAGCTTGCTCTCAAGTAGCTAAAGCCCGCCGGAAGGGGCTGGATGTTATTATTACCGACCACCATTACCCGTCAACAGAACTGCCGGCAGCGACGGCGGTCATCAATCCTAGACTGCCGAACTCGAACTATCCCTTTCTCGACCTGGCTGGTGTGGGTGTGGCCCTGAAGCTGCTACAAGCCCTTTTTCACGGTCTCGGCCAGGAAAAAAGGCTCAGCGAGTTGCTCGACCTGGTGGCACTGGGTACCGTCGCCGACATGGTGCCGCTTTTAGGTGAAAATCGCTATGTGGTGAAACAGGGACTTAAGGTACTGGCCGAGTCACCGCGTCTGGGTATCAGGGAAATAATCGGCCAGAGCGGACTGAACTCGACTAATCTGGATGCCGGGACTATTTCCTGGACGATTGCTCCACGCCTGAATGCCGCCGGCCGACTGGAACACGCCATCAGCAGCTATCAACTGCTGATGACCGACTCACCACAAGAGGCGCACGAACTGGCCGTATGGCTGGAAGCCAAGAATACCGAGCGCCAGAGACTGACCACGAAAGCTTTTGACGTAGCTCGACAGCAAGTAGTCGCCCAGGGTATATTGCCATTACTGATGGCTGCGGATGAGGATTTTCCGGCCGGCATCAATGGCATCGTCGCCAGCCGCCTCTCCGAAGAATTTTACCGCCCGGCCATCATCGTCCGGACCGGTGAGAGGTTCAGCAGCGGCAGTTGCCGCAGTATCCCCGAGTTCAATATTATCCTGGCATTGAACGAGTGCCGCCGTCTCTTCCTTCATTATGGCGGGCACGCCGGCGCCGCTGGTTTTACCCTGTTGACACGGAACCTGCCCCGCTTACAACAGGCCCTCGTGCAAATGGCGACGGCCCAGTTAGCCGGAGTCGACCTTCGTCCCAGGCTGGACATTGACGCTGAAGTAATGCTGGCGAACCTGGGCGGCAGTACTTTCCCGATGATGCAAAAACTGGCCCCCTTCGGGCAGGGCAATCCAGCGCCCACCTTCCTCAGCCGTAAAGTGGACGTCGTTGACTGCCGCCCGATGGGTACGGAAGGGGAACACCTCAAACTCAAGCTGAAACAGGGCAACGTGCTCTGGAGCGGAGTCGGTTTCGGCCTGGGGTGTTATATGGCGGATATTCACCCGCCGCTCGATATTGTCTATAATCTGGAGTTAGACCACTGGGGCGGGGAAGCCATGCTCCGTCTCAATATCCTGGACTTTACCCAAAGCAATGGTACGGCAGTATAGTCGATTACCGTCATAGTCGGATTGCTTGATAACTCCTCACCCTTTATCCCTTCAGGGATTCATCCAGAAGGATTCTTCCTGAAGGAGAACCCATCAGGGTGAACCCTCTCCATCTGGTAAAAAGGACGTTAGTCAAGTAGGTGCTTAAGAGGGCTAACGCCCTCTTTTAAAAAATCTTCCCCCTTCCCTGGTCAGGGAAGGGGGTCAGGGGGATAGGTCGGTGCTAATTATCTTTGGTAGAAATCCTGTTATTGAAGCTTTAAAAGCCGGACGTCCCATCAGCCGGATATTGCTGGACAAAAATATCGAGCGGCGCGGGAATGTGACCGAGATTATACGGCTGGCCCAGGACAGAGATGTTCCGCTGGAATATGTGGAACGCCAAATCATCGACCGGCAGGGTCAGGGCGTCCATCAGGGTGTTATCGCTCATGCCGAAGCGAAAGAATATGTGAATCTGGACGATTTATTAGCTGTCGCACGGGCAAAACAGGAACCGCCCCTTTATGTTATCCTCGATGGCACCGAAGACCCCCATAATTTTGGAGCGATTTTACGGACGGCGGATGCCACCGGAGTCCACGGTGTCATTGTGCGGTCGGTGAGGGCGGTGGGTATCACCCCGGCCGTAGTCAAAGCTTCCGCCGGTGCCGTGGAATATGTGCCGGTAGCTCAGGTGACCAATATCGCCCGGACTATCGAGACCCTGAAAAGGAATAACGTCTGGGTTATCGGCATCGATATGGCCGGGAAGGTGAATTACACGCAGGTAGATTTTACGCTCCCGACGGCCATCGTCATCGGTGGCGAGGGCAAAGGACTATCCGAACTGGTCAGCAAGAAGTGCGATACCCTGGCCTCCATCCCAATGAAAGGCAAGATTAGCTCACTCAACGCTTCCGTCGCCGCGGCGGTGGTAATGTACGAGACGGTGAAGCAGAGAAGTAAGTAGCTATCCGGCTGTACCAGACACGAATCGTCAGAATGTGGACTCGTTACGCTATGTTGTTACGTATACGCAACTGTGGGCTACTTAAAGAACTGAAAAGATTGGCCACCACCAATTGCACCCAGAGTTTCAATTATATTGCGCAACTCTGCCTCCGATGGAGCTTGCGAAATTCGACCGAACCATTTCTCGGCGTCTTCATCACCTAATAAGTTGTTACCTACAAGGCCATTAAGAGTTGTAAAAGCAAGCTGCCGAGTTTCCTCGATTATCTCCTGTGGAGATTTGGGTGGTGGAGTGTCGGTGGCTATCCCCTCGGAGCCAACCCACCAACGATTCCCATTAGGAACAAATCCGATGGGCTCACTCTGGGGCTTATCTTCGGGGCGGTATGCAGAGGGCGATGTATTCATAGCTCTGGCCCCACCTTTGTAGAATTTGTTTTCTTCTCTTTTCCCCTTTATCCAGATAGTCAGGTCCAGTATCCATATGACTGCCAGTATTGCGGCTCCTATCTTTAGCCAATGTAACCACGAATCCCAGTAATGTGAAAATTGGGGTCCCCAGAACTGAGGCCACCAGTATATGGTGCTTAGTGGTAATCCTATCACCAAGAGAATAAGCGTGGCTACTAGCAATAATTTAGTTAGCGTGTTCATCTTTAGTTGTTTCGAGAACCTGCTGCAGCGGGGTGAGGAACTCGTCCTTAATCCAGTATTGTCTCTTTCCTTCAGCTTTTCCTACAATTCTACAACCATGGTCATCATCCCATACCCAAAGACCAGAAGTAGGAGTTTGCAGAGTGTCGATTTCTGCGTGTTGATAGATGGTCTTAATTGAAAAGGACTTCTCGTGGACTGTATTCTTAGTGAGTGCAAACAGCGCTCGAATTCCACGTATGGCTAATCGTTGAGGGTCTTTTGTCTTGTCACTTTCTGCTTTAGCCCTGTCATATACTTGTTTAATCATTGTTGCTGCAGATATTTTCCCTCCGTTATAAGTTTCTCTGAAGTCTCTAGCGTACTTCGGCATCTCTTTCTCCTGAGCATATGACACCTATCTGATAGACCGTTTGTCTTATTATATCAGAAGCTGCATACGTCATATAAAGACAAATTGGTCGCTGGCACACGTGGCTTCAGCTGAAGTATAGGGACTCTACTATACAATCGGCTAGACGGTAGCCGTTTCTACTTTCGCCCGCCGTGTCTTGAGCACCAGTATCCGCACTAACCGCACCATCCTAAACACTAAGCCAGGCTTAAATATTGATAAATAGTCCCCCCAATCAGCCCCACCACCGGTGGCACAAAGAGACAGATGATGTACTGGGCTACCGATAGCCTTACCCCGAGGAAGGGGATATGCCAGGCAATCAGGCCCTGTACGGATAACATCCCTCCGGCCAGCAAGGCGATGGTCGCCCCCGGACTGGCGCCGGCATTATAGATAGCCGCGATGACAGGCAGGACCACGTAAGGGCCGCCACTCAGGAAAAGGCCGGTGTATGACGCAATGAGGATTCCCTTTAAGCCCGAAGCTGGGCCCAGCCATTCGGCAATCGCGCTGCTTGGTATTAATACCTGAATAAATCCGCCCAGCATCACGCCTAACAAAACACGAAACCACATTAACCTCAAGGTGCGGCCCGTTTGTTTCAGACCGGCCCAGATTAAAGGCCACCTCCCCTTCCAGAAGGCAGCCGCGAAGGCGATACCCAGCAGGACAATCAGAATCCAGAAGGCAAGGTCTATTTTCACCTTCTCCCGGCTCCTTCCTTTGGCCCGGCGTGTGCGTTATTATTGTCATCTTTAATTTTCAAATCAGGTAATCGGGTTAATAGCTTGAAGACGGCGGCGCCGCTGAAACCAACGAGCGGCGTTATTAACAAGCAGGTAATGTACTTGGATAAAGGTAAGCCGACACCTAAAAACGGTATTTGCCAGGCGATGAAGGTCTGCAGCCCGAGTAAAGATTGCCCGGTGACAAGGGCGATTATCGGGCCAGCGCCGGCGCCCGCCACATAGAGAGAGGCGACTACCGGTAGCATGACGTAGGGAGCACCAGACATGATGATGCCGGCATACGAGCCGATGAGGACACCCTTGATACCAGAGGTGGGTCCTAGCCACCGGGCGATAGCGGCGCGGGGAACAAGAACATTAATCAATCCGCCCAGGGTGAAACCCAGCAGGAGCCGTATCCACACGGTTTCGAGAAGGCGGCCGGTTTGCACCAGGCCCAGCCTGATTGACTGTCCTCCCCCCATCCAGAAAGCTATGGCCACGGCTATCACGACCAGGACAATGAGAATAACCAGGGTCGCGTCGGCTTTCCTGACTATTTTCATCATATACTTTGTCTTATCCGGACTAAAGGCCCTGGTAGTAAAAACACGGATAATTGGTTTAGCCACACAGTTAGCTGAATTCTACTACTTCGCCCTTAGGCCTTCAACCACGCCGAAGGCCATCTGTTCGCTGGCACGCCTGCCCGCAGCCAGGGTGGAAAAGAAATCTTATTCTTCAAGTTTGGGCAAGTCACGTTTTGCCCGGCGCGTCTTGAGCGCCAGCAAGGGAACAATAACGGCTAAGCTAACCAAGGCGATGACCTGGGCCTGATGCAGGCCGAAGAGGAAGGGCGTGCCCGTACGCAGGAAATCAATACCGAACCGCCATACGGCATAGAGCCCGAGATATATAAGGAAAAGCGAGCCGTTGGGCGTGAGCTTACCTCTCAGCGGGAGCATCACCCCGAAGACAATAAGCAGGAAGATAATTTCATAGACCACGGCCGGCTGGGTGGATATGCCCAGAGGCGCCAGGCTGTTAGGATGAGTATAGACGAGTCCCCAGGGCAGGGTAGTCGGTGTGCCGTAACAGCAGCCGTTGATAGTGCAGCCAACCCGGCCCACCGCCTGCGCCAGGGCCAGGCCCGGTACGAGTAGGTCGGCCAGGTAGCCGAACTGGAACTTACCGAACCTGCTGTAAATCCAGATACCCAGGGCGGCGCCTAAGATAGCTCCATAAATGCTGAGGCCGCTGCCGCCGATAATCTCCCCGGGGTGCTGGCTGTAGTAATTCCAGAAATCAAGGACGTGGAGCAGCCGCGAAAATATCACGCCGGAAGGAATACCGACCACCGCCGCGGTAAAAACAGTATCAGTGGAAATCCGGGCACCCTTTCTCGCCTCCCGGAGCAGCCAGAGGACGACTACGAGGATAGCGAGGGCGACCATAATGCCATACCAGCGCACATTCAGGAAGGCAATCGGGTCAATACTGATAGTAATCATCGTGTTCCCATAACATTATGTTATCAAAGTTAACGTATTTCTTCAATGTTTATTTTTACCCATCATGGGTTGGTTGACGCAGGTTAACGAATGTAGTAATATATGGCTGGGTTATGTTAAGAGGGGGTTAGTGCGGGGATGCCGCCGGTAATTTGCGGCAAGGAGGTAGCAGCCGATGTTTCGCTTAAGCCCATGGGAAATTGGCCTTGTCCTGGTAATTATCCTCATTGTCTTCGGCGTGGGTAAACTGCCTCAGGTCGGTGGCGCCATCGGCAAAGGAATCCGGGCTTTCCGCAAAGGCCAGAGCGGCGAGGATGAGGAAGAGGAAAAACTGAAAAAGAAGGCCGCTACCAAGGAAGCTGAAAGCGGTACTCCTGAAAACAAAGGTTGAGGGTCGTAATCGCTGCCAGAAAGCTCTTCTGGCAAGGTTGCAGTGGCGGAGGCTCTGAGTAACGCGGTTGTTCAGAGCCTTTTTAATGTGAAGACGGATGCCTGGGCTGAGCCACGGCAAAGGAGGTAGGAATCATGCTGCCGAGCCGCGAGATATACTGGAACATTCAGTTCAGTTGGATTGTCTATGTTCTCGCCGTTATTACTCTTGGCATTTTCATCTATGCCCTCTACCGCCGCTACCGTTTCTGGCGGTCAGCGAAGCCGGCTAACCGGGCTAACCACTGGGGCAGGCGAATATGGGGTTTTATCGTTCTCGGTATCTTCGATGGTATCTTTCATCGTAAGATTTTTGGTGCGGCTACTGGTACCGGGGACAAAGGCCGGCTATCTTCAAACTGGGTACCGAAGGAGTTCTATCCTGGAGCCTTACATTTCCTGGTTTTTGCCGGTTCGATTGTCTTTCTCGTCGCCACGTTCCTTGATTTTATCAGCCACTACTTTTTCCACTTTATGACAGGTAACTTCTACCTGGGTTACTCTGTAGTTTCCGATAGTTTTGGTATTCTCGCCATTATCGGCGCCGTCCTGCTTCTCGTCAGACGGTATGCCCAGAAGCCGGCCCGGTTGGATAACAAGCCGGACGACCTCGTGGTCCTGTTGCTTTTTCTGGCCGTGGTGATCACCGGCTTCGTTGTCGAGGGCGTCCGTATGGCAGCGAACGAACTTGAGGTTCACCCTGATTGGGCAGTGTGGTCGCCCGGAGGTTATATCTTAGCACTGGCCCTCAGCGGCCTAAGTGAGAACACACTATTGATTACCCACCGCAGCTTGTGGTGGTTCCATTCGCTGTTGTCACTGGGAGCAATCGCCTACGTCTCTTTGTATTACACCAAGCTGTTCCATATTATGTGGTCGCCATTGAACGTTTTCTTCAGAAACCTTGAGCCACGCGGTACCATCGCGGCGATAGACCTGGAGAAAGCCGAGACCTTTGGCGCCAGCAAGATTGAAGACCTTAACTGGAAACAGCAACTGGACCTGGAGGCCTGTGTGCGGTGCGGCCGCTGTCAGGATGCCTGTCCGGCCTACGCCAGCGGTAAAGCCCTTAATCCCAAGAAGTTGATACAGGACCTCAAAACTCAACTGTATGAAGTGCGTCCGATGCTTCCGGGCAGTAAACCGGTCGAAAAGAGAAAGGATATGATTTCAGAAGCGGTCACTGAAGAAGTGATTTGGGACTGTACCACCTGTTACGCCTGTGGTGAAGTCTGTCCTATCTATGTCGAGCACGTCGATAAGATTATTGAGATGCGGCGCAGCCTGGCCATGGAAAGGAGCCAGTTCCCTGAATCGGTCGGGGAAGCACTCAAGAGCTTGAACGCCCGCGCTCATCCCTGGCGAGGTACGACTGCCTCCCGGACCGACTGGGCAAACGGCCTGGATGTAAAGGTGCTGGCCGATGACAATAAAGTCGATGTCCTCTTCTGGGTCGGCTGTACCGGTGCCCTCGAAGACAGGAATATGAAAGTCAGCGTGGCGACAGCTCATATCTTTCAGGCCGCCGGTATCAATTTTGGCATACTGGGCGTCGAGGAAAGTTGTTGCGGTGACCCGGCGCGGCGAATGGGTGACGAATACCTGTACCAGACCCTCTGCCAGAAGAATATCGAAATCATGAAAGGCTACGGGGTCAAGAAAATAGTGACCATCTGTCCGCACTGCTACAACACATTAAAAAACGAATATCCGCAGTTCGGTGGCAACTTTGAAGTAGTCCATCATTCTCAATTCATCGCCGGCTTAATCCGTGAGGGTAAAATCAGACCGGGCGGAATTGACGGGAATAAGGCAATAGCCTACCATGATTCCTGCTATCTGGGACGTTATAATAACATCTATTCGGCCCCCAGAGAGGTGTTGCGGGCCATCGGCGGGATAAAGCACGTTGAGCTGGCCCGTTCCGGAGCGAGGAGCTTTTGTTGCGGTGGCGGGGGAGGTCACATGTGGATGGATGAAGAACCGGCGAAGCGGGTCAATGTCCGCCGTACCGAAGATGTCATCCAGGCTAAAGCCGATATTATCGCCAGTGCCTGTCCCTACTGCCTGGCCATGTTCGAGGACGGATTAAAGAGCAAAGGGGTGGAAGAGACGGTAAAAGCGATGGACCTTAGCGAGCTGGTCTATCAATCGCTGGCTAAAGAAAAGCCCGCCGGCTAGAGTCTACTTTTACCCCCCGATGGGGTTAATAATACTCTGCCGGCTAAGACGGTTACTGCTTGCTTCCGTCTTCTCGTCCGTAGCTCGTCTCCAATTCGATTTGGCAGGGTAATTGCATCACGTTCGGTCGCTTGGTTTTTCCGGTACGCATTTACAATATGGGCTATGGCAAGATACAATAGGAGGGAATCATCAACTCTACCAGAGGTTATTATGTTAAAAGCGATACGCCTCACCCTACTACTCAGTCTACTAATTGCCGCCTTGCTAGCCTTCGAGGCTCAGGCAGCAACGAGCACCGTTACTGTCCTTACGGTTAAAGGTACCATCAACCCCGTTCTTGCCGAATATATCACGAGCGGCATCGCGCGGGCTGAAGAGAATAACTCCACGTGCGTTATCATCCAGATGGATACACCCGGTGGCCTGGACACGGCCATGAGAGATATCGTCAAATCCATCGTTAACGCCCGCATCCCGGTGGTGGTATATGTCTCTCCTCCGGGAGCCAGAGCTGCTTCGGCGGGAGTATTTATTACCGTCGCCGCCCACGTCGCTGTGATGGCGCCTGACACCAATATCGGGGCCGCCCATCCGGTGTCGATCGGGACTGAAGGCGAGGCCACCATGTCTTCAACTATGGAAGAAAAGGTAGTTAATGACGCCGCCGCCTATATCCGGAGTCTCGCCGAAGGCCGTGCCCGTAACATCGAATGGGCGGAAAAAGCCGTGAGAGAAAGCGTTTCGGCTACGGAACAGGAAGCTCTAAAACTCAACGTGATTGATTTGGTCTCACCTAGTCTTGCCGACCTCCTGACTCAACTTGATGGCCGGCAGGTAACCCTCCTTGGCGGCCAAATAGCGACACTAAACACTCAAGGTGCGGCGATTAACTACGTTAATATGACCGTTATCGAGAATTTCCTCAATGCCATCGCCGACCCGAATATCGCCTACATACTGTTAAGCCTGGCCATCCTGGGCATAACTGCTGAGATTTTTAATCCCGGAGCCATTTTCCCGGGACTGATTGGCGGCATTTGCTTGCTATTGGCCTTTTATTCGCTGGGAATGTTACCGGTGAACTACACCGGCGTTCTTCTCATCGTGCTTGCCTTCGGTCTCTTCATCGCCGAGGTCTTCACCCATAGTTTCGGCGTGCTCACCATCGGGGGCTTGACTTCACTGATTCTTGGTTCCCTAATTTTATTTAAGGGGGGTCCATTGTTTCAGGTAAGTCCGTGGTTAATTGCATTGGTCGCCACAATCATCCTGGCCTTCGTCACTTTTGTGGTGTCGCGGGTCATCCGGGTACATCGACGTCAGCCGTACTCTGGCAACGAAGAGCTGGTCGGCAAAACTGCTGTCGTCAGAGCCGCTCTCGACCCGGAAGGAATGGTCCTTTTCAAGGGCGAACGCTGGACAGCCATATCAGAATCTGGCCGGGTGGAACCTGGAGAGGAGGTGGTTATCCAAAAGGTCGACGGTTTGAAATTATATGTAACCAAAGATAAAAAAGGGGGTGAATAAATGGACCTTATTGTTATTGGCATTATTGTTGTTGTCCTGATAATAGTCCTGCCGATGACCATCAAAATTATCCCGGAGTGGGAGCGCGGGGTCATTCTCCGCCTGGGCCGATTATTGGGAGTGAAAGGCCCGGGTTTCTTCCTGATTATTCCTTTCATCGATAGAATAATCAGGGTTGACCTGAGGGTAGTTACCATGGATGTCCCGCCCCAGGATGTCATCACCAAAGACAATGTCACCGTCAAGGTAAATGCTGTGATATACTTCCGTGTCGTTGAACCCGAAGCCGCGGTCATCAAGGTACTGGACCACATCCGGGCCACCTCGATGATAGCACAGACGACATTACGGAACGTATTAGGGCAGTCCGAGCTCGATGAACTGCTGGCCCAGCGCGAAAAGCTTAATCAGGCGCTGCAGAAGATAATCGACGAGCAAACCGAGCCATGGGGCGTAAAGGTCAGCATCGTGGAAATCAAGGACGTGGAACTCCCCGAAACGATGAGACGGTCAATGGCCGCGCAGGCTGAGGCCGAACGGGAGAGACGTGCCAAGATTATCCATGCTGATGGTGAAGCCCAAGCTTCCGAGAGACTGGCTGAGGCGGGGGCGATTATCGCCAGAGAACCAACCACGCTGCAACTGCGTTACCTCCAGACCCTGGTTGAAATTGCCTCAGAGAAAAACAGCACCATCATCTTCCCCCTACCGATAGACCTCTTCCGGGCATTCGTGCACCCGCATGAGCCAGGGGAGAAGACTGGCAAGTCGTAAGTAAGGTGAAATAGTTAGAGGGGAAATTTCCCCTCTAACTATTTCAGTCGCGCAGGGTAACATCACCGACCAGGATTTGCCGCAGACTGCCGTCCGAGCCACGGAGAAGCAGGCTGCCATCCCGGGCCACTGATTCGGCGGTACCTTCATATACCGTTTCACCGGACCGGACACGGACCTGTTGGCCCAGGGTTACCAGATTACCGCGCCATTCTTCATAAATGGGACCGCCGCTGGACAATACCAGGTAGAGCTTTTCTATTTCCACCAGCAAGCAGCGGATGACACTTGAGCGGGATACGTTCCGCCCTGATTCGTCGGAAAGGCTGGTCGCCGTTGCCCGAACTTCGGGGAAATCAGCCAGGCTCAAATTGACGTTTATGCCAATACCGACGACGGCAAAGTTCACTTTATCTCCCCGCACGTCACTTTCGATAAGAATGCCACAGACCTTTTTACCGTTGATGAGCACATCGTTCGGCCATTTAATCTGTGCCACCACGCCGGTAACTGACTTAATGGTATGGACCACCGCCAGCGAAGCCAGCATGATAAATGAGGATAAATGAGATAGGGCGGGACGGAAAACAATTGATACCGCCACATTACCTTTCGGTGTCAGCCATGTCCGCTTGAGCCGTCCTTTGCCCGCCGTTTGCTCGTCGGCAATTACAGCAGTGCCTTCCGGCGCTCCCTGCTGCGCTTCCTGGCGGGCAACATCATTAGTCGAAGTCACGCTGGGAAAATAAAGGACCCTTTGCCCGATAAAGCGAGTACCCAGTCCCTCGGTAATTGTCTGTGAGGATAGGTTTTCATTATCCATAGACATTGGAATAATATAACACACCAGCGCCCTCGAACGCATCCAATTTCCCTCTAGGCGCTGTTTGCATGTGGTGGAAGTTGTCAGAAGAGGGCGAAGCCCTCTTATATTTATCTCCCCTCTCCTTTTAGGAGAGGGTTAGGGTGAGGTCGTACTTTAAAGAAATGCCAGCCAAAAATGAAAGAAAATATGGTTGTTACCTTACTTTGAAGTTGCTATAATACAACGTCACGTGTTTGATATGAAAGGCGATACGGAAAAGAGGAGGCAACCGAGCGTGTTTGAGACCAGGATTACTAAGTTACTGAACATTAAATACCCGATTATTCAGAGCGGGATGATGTGGCTATCACGGGCGGAGCTGGCTGCAGCCGTCTCCAATGCCGGTGGCCTGGGCATAATTACGTCGGCCAACCTCGCCACCAAAGAGGAGCTACGCGACGAAATACGCAAGGTCAAAAGTCTCACCGATAAACCTTTCGGCGTTAACCTCAACCTGTTCCCGTCCATGCGCCCGGTGAATACGGCAGAGTACATTGACGTGATGATTAACGAGGGAGTACCCATCGTCGAGACCTCGGGACGCAGCCCGGAAGAGCACATGAAGCAGTTCAAAGAAGGTAAAATCAAGGTCATCCACAAGGCGCCGGGGGCAGTAAAGTTCGCCAGGACGGCCGAGGCCATCGGCTGCGATGCTGTCTCTGTCGTCGGCTTCGAATGTGGCGGACACCCCGGGCCGGATGATACCAGTTCATTAGTCCTGATACGGGCGACCGTGGACGCCGTAAAAATCCCGGTCATCGCCGGCGGAGGCTTTGCTGACGCTCGGGGCTTCGTCGCCGCCCTGGCCTTAGGGGCGGACGGTGTGCTCATGGGAACACGCTTCATGGCGACCAAAGAGTGCCCGGCCCATCCCAAATTCAAAGAATGGCTGCTCCGCGCCAGCGAGACCGACACGGTAGTGACGCAACGCTCCATCCGCAATCCCGACCGCAATCTGAAGAACGAGCCGGCACTAAAAGTGCTGGAAATGGAAAGCAAGGGCACCACGCTGGAGCAACTATTGACCATTACCCGCGGCGAGAACCAGCGGCGGGTCTATCTTGAAGGCGAGCTAAATGCAGGATTGGCCGATTGCGGCCAGGTGGTGGGGCTGATTCACGATATTCCTACCGTGAAAGAGGTTATCGACCGGATTATCCGCGGTGCCGGGGAAGTAATTAAAAAGCAACTTTACCCGATGTGCCGTTGAGATGTCATTGCGAGGACTTTCAGAAAATGTCATTCTCGAAGGAGTCCTTCTAAGAAGGACGACTGAAGAATCCGTTTATGTGGCAACGCATACGGATTCTTCGCTAAGTTTACACTGAGCGGAGCGAATGTGCTCAGAATGACAACTTCGGATACCCTCATAGCAAACCCCTCGCCATAACCACAAAAAATAGCATATAATAGACCAGTGACCGACCAAAGGGAGGGATCGCATAGTGGTCTAGTGCGGGCGCCTGCTAAGCGCTTGCCCTGAGAAATCGGGGTCGTGGGTTCGAATCCCACTCCCTCCGCCAGATTAAGAATTCACCCCCATAAGCTTAATATTACCTCCGTGAAGGACGTGTTTCATGAAGACACTATCCATTACCCGAAAAGACCAGAACCTGATCTGTAACACAGGTGTCTAAGAGGGCTACGCCCTCTTATTACACTCATCCCCTTCCCATCTCAGGGGAAGCCGAACAGGTAATCGGCCCTCTCCTCTTCCCTTCGTTGTGAATGTTGTAAGAAATATTAAGGAGACGCATGGAAGATAGCGGGGACTCCCCATTATAATGCTTTAAAACACTCGGCACGACCATGGAGTTGCTCTGTTTAATGGCAAACTGTTGGCTAGCCTGACTAGTATGCAATAACTCAATTTACTCCGCCAAAGAAGAGTATTACACACCGAGATATCGAGGCATTCTTCGAATTAACCCTCGCTTCCAACTAGTGGTTACTCGTGTCCGTAGAGACTTCATTCCCAAATTTAAGCAAGACCGCACTCCCTCTTGCCTAGTGATATTACACAAAAAGATGAATAGTGACCTAGATACTAGACGGTATTAATGGATTCAGGCAAGCTAACTTGAGCAATGAACTATGCGCATAGTCTTTGAGCTTACTCATTTGCTTAGGCGACTTCACGGACTTTGGTTCCGATTTTGGGTCTAGCAGCAACCATAAAACTCGATAATTTTGCTGTTAGGAATCATATCCTTCTCTCGATTGGGAAAGATTGGGGCAATTCTGTCCTGATACGAATATGTAGCTCTAATAAAACCAGCTTCTAAAAGAAATCAGGAACATGTAGGAGACTACTTCTAGGAAAAATGAAAATACTCGTCGACAAGTTTCTGGATTTCGTCTCCTTTGCCATAGTACCTTTGGCTAAGGTCCCTATCATTGTAGCTCCGTAGAATTTTCGTCAAACCGTCAACGACTACGGGCGGAAAGACACCGTCCTTCTCATATATATGGCGATCTTTAATAAGACTCTCGGCCGAATCCCAGCATGAAACAGGCAATTGGGGTAACGTTTGCTGTATCTTACTGTGTTCCCTGGAAAATATGTTCACATCGACGTAGAGCCTGCGAGCTAGCTCTAAGGAATCTTCCATTTCAAGCCCATGGCGAGCTGCAACGGCCAGCCCGGCCATTAGAAGATGGACGTTCGCCGAACCATCCGGGCAACGGAATTCTACAGTCTGACTATCGGCGAACGTGGCAGGATCGGTTGTTTCTTGCGGATTTGCATCCTTCATCATGTTCCCTACATTCAGCCATCCCAATGGAACCCGCACCAGAACGGACCTATTTCGGTCACCCCAACAGACGTTTGTGGGTGCTTCCTGATTAGGTACCAATCTTAGAAAAGAAAGGGGGACGGTATTGCCAAGTGCGGTCAGGGAAGGGGCTAGGCTAAGGTAACCGGCGATGGTCTTCCTTGCAATATCACTTAACACATTACCCTCAACCATCACGTTATTACCGTTTCTCATCAACCTAGTGTGGATATGTAGACCGCTCCCTGCATGTCCTACCAGGATTTTTGGGGCAAATGTAATTACTACGCCATATTTGTATCCAATCATCCTGAGTATCCACTTAGCAATGACAATTTGATCGGCTGCATCTTCAGCCGCCACTGGGAGGAACTCAATCTCATTTTGCTCCATCTCCTGTTCTTCGCCACATATGTGGCCTACTTCGGAATGTCCATACTTTATATATCCTCCCGCCTGGGCGATGGCTTTCATCGCCTCGTATCTTAACTTTTCCCACTTACAAAATGGCGCTGACTCTTGATACCCCTTTTGAGCCAGTGTGGGATATAGACTCTGTCTGCTTGAGACAACATAATACTCCAGTTCACCCATCGCCTGTAGATTTAGACCGGTGCTCTTAATGAGTACCTCGTTGGCTTTCCTCAGTATGTTTTCTGGAGAACTTGGAAGCCGATTACCATCCTTTGTGTAATATGAGCAGAGCATCTCAATAGTGGGCATAGTAGAAAACGGGTTTATATATGCTGTCTTGTATCGAGGAATAACGTACAGATCGCTCGAGGCTGAGTCAATATACGAAAACAAGCTGGAGCCATCTACCCTTTCCCCAGCAGACAAAAGGCGGTCCAACTGTGACTTGCTGCTGATAACGAAGTTCAGTGTTTTAAGCCTACCATCTCCTCCCAGATGCCGGAAATTAATGGCCTCAATGTTATTATCTTCAACAAATTTGACTAGGTCTTGCTTGGTGAATTCGTCAGGAGGTTTTCCAAGATACCGGACTAGGGTGTTTGGGCTCATCGCAATACCAGCATCGGCCATAGCTTACTATCTCCTTTTCAAATATTCTTCAAGCTGTTCGCACAACTTTTTATTGTTCTCTTCTATAATCTCTCCGAGAGTGTTGGCAAGACAAAGTATGAATTTATCATCTTTGTTCTCAAGTCTGCCAGAAATTGTCCGCCTAAAGACCGCCTGTACCTCCAGCCTATCGAGACCGAATCTCATCATACGTTCCTCCTTTGCTATTTGGCACGGCTGCCAGCATAGCGCCCGCAATTGAAGCCTTCGCCTAATTTACACCACACGCAACTGCCCGGTGCCTGTTCGTTAGTTATGAGTTGTGATTCGCAATTACTGCAGAGGCGTTCTTCACCGGGTTTCATCGGACCGTTGCAAGGGGTGATAGTCATGGGGCAAAGCTCAATGCAGCTACCGCATTGCTTGCAAAAATCGGGGCGGATACCAAACGGATAGTCAACGTGGCGGTCCTTACCCCGCCCAACAAATCCCTTCGCCCGTGCCTGCCAGACCTCGGCACAAACCCGCACGCAGCGTCCACACAGAACACAGTCCTCGTTTCGGAACGGATAACGGACTTCCTTGACCCCACAGCGTACAGCGATGTCCTGAATAGCGCGGGAGTTGGGGGCCTGGGCGACCAGCAGTTCGGCTAGATTGCAGCGCAACCTCCGGACTTTTTCCGTATTAGCCATGACTACCATACCCTCCTCCACATTTAAGGTACAGGAGGTGGTGATTTTGGAACGTCCGTTGACTACATGTTCGACAATGCAAAGCCGGCACGCACCAATGTCAGATAGATTGGGAACATGACACAGATGGGGGATGCAGATGCCGTATTCGATGGCGGTGTCGAGCACACTGGTCCCCTTGATTGCATGGATGATGGCCCCGTCTATGCTAACGTTAACGTATTGCTGCATCTTGATACCTCACTTTCTTAGACGACCCGAACCGCATCAAACTTGCACTCACTTCGGCAAATCCCACATTTCTGACATAGTTGGACATCAATAATGTGGGTTTGCTTTTTCTCTCCGGTGATCGCCCTATGAACGCATCCGTGCAAACAGACCCCACAGCCGGTACACTTCTCCGGGTCAATCTGGTACGTAATCAGGGCTGCACAGACCCCCCCTGGACATTTCTTTTCGTTAATGTGCGCTTCGTACTCCGGGCGGAAATAACGTAAGGTGGTTAGTACCGGGTTAGGCGCGGTTTTACCCAGCCCGCATAAAGCTGTCTCGGCAACAGTCTCAGCAAGCTCTTCCAGGAGGTCAAGCTTCTCCATTCTGCCTCGGCCCTCAGTAATATCCGTGACTATCTCCAGCATTCGGTCAATTCCTAAGCGGCAGGGCAAGCACTTACCACACGATTCGTCTTGTAGAAAAGTCAGGAAATACTTGGCTACGTCCACCATGCAGGATTCTTCATCCATCACTACCATGCCACCCGATCCCACCATTGATCCGGCTTCTGAAAGGACATCGAAATCGATCTCAAGATCAAATCTGTCTACTGGCAGACATCCGCCGGACGGCCCGCCGATTTGGACTGCCTTGATCTTTTTCCCGTTGGCTGCACCGCCTCCGATATCGAACACTACCTCGTGGATGGGCATACCCATGGCCACTTCAACCAGTCCGGTGTTCTTGATGCGGCCGGTTAGAGCGAGGATTTTTGTTCCCTTACTTCCCTTCGTCCCCCGGGAGGCAAACCAGGATGAGCCATTCAAAATTATAGATGGTACGTTGGCCCAGGTCTCGACATTATTAAGTGTAGTTGGCTTGTGATAAAGACCGTCCACAACAGTGTGGACATCCTTGGCCCGGGGCTCACCGACTTTACCCTCTATTGAAGCCATTAGAGCTGTTGATTCCCCGCAGACAAAGGCTCCCCCGCCACGGGCAATGTCAACATCGAAGGAAAATGATGAGCCTAATATATTGTTGCCAAGAAGACCCAGTTCACGAGCTTGCTCGACGGCGGTTCGGGAATGCTCCACTGCGAGCGGATATTCGTTACGTACGTAGATATATCCTTTGTGCGCGCCAACAGCCCTAGCCCCGATCATCATCCCTTCCAGAACTAGGTGCGGGTTGCCCTCGAGCACGCACCGGTCCATATAGGCCCCGGGGTCACCCTCGTCAGCATTACAGATCACGTACTTCTCGTCTCCCGGCGCTTCGCAGCACTCTTGCCACTTACGTCCGGTTGGGAATCCGCCACCGCCGCGTCCACGCAACCCTGCCTCCTTTATTTCCTTAATTATTTTATCTGGGGTCATACCGTTGTTAAGCACTCTGGTTACAGCGGAATATCCACCGGCTACGATATAGTCCTCGATCGAGCCGGGATCAACCATCCGGTTCTGAGACAATATCTGCCGGTCCTGTGCCTTATAAAACGGAATCTCGGCCTGAGTCCGAAACTTCTCGCCTGAAACTTGGTCAGTATAAAGCAGGCGCTCGATTAACTCACCTTTCAATACAGTCTGATATACTATCTCAAAAGTGTCCTCCGGCGAGACATGGCAATAGAAAATATTGCCTGGCTCGATGACCATAACTGGGCCTTGTTCACAGAAACCGTGGCATCCCGTGACACACAACCGGACTGTCTGCTCCAGTCCATGTCTGGATAGCTCTGCTCTGACC
>JBDRLU010000051.1:0-8731 GCA_043812795.1 Chloroflexota bacterium | reverse complement strand
TATGCTATGGGCTGACATAGCCACTGCCATAAAGACCCATAGTACGGCGATTCTAGTCTTCCACCTTAAGATTTCCATGTCCAATTGCCCCCTTTCTTTCGTAGTTACAACTTTAGCATTCCTATCCTTCATCTTGGGGGTTCCACTCATTAATTCTCGATAGGAATCTCCCTGCTTCTCAAGGTTTTAAAAGCTGGCATGAGCAACATACTTGTCCTCCTTACGATAATCACAGGTTCTTTTTATTCCCGTACCATTCTGGTACCGCACTTGGGGCAACTCACAGCGTAACACGGCGTTCCCTGTTGGTGAGGTACCTTTTCTCCGCAAACAGGACAAACACAATTGCCACCGGGGCCGACTCCGCGTTGGTTACCTCTCATCCGGCCACCTCTTTGACCGACCCCGGTTGGTGGCCCGGAACCATCCCCTCTGGGCATAGTTACACCTCCAAAGAAATTTAGCCTTTATCTCCGCCCTATGTCTCTGCCACGACCCATCCCTCTACCCATACCAAAATGCTCAGCAACATTGGGCTGAGGGATAGCTTTGAGCTTACCTGATTTGTAATTCTGGATGGCATTCTGCACTTTGCCCGACACTCCAGTCACAACCTTGATACCAGCAGCCTCCAACACCTGATAGGCATTGGGGCCGCAATTGCCTGTAAGTACTACTTCTACACCTTTCTCGGCAATAGTCTGGGCAGTGGAGACTCCCGCTCCCCCACCCGCCATGGTTCCGGAGTTCTCTAACGCCTCAAACTCCATTGTGTCCGGGTCGGCCACGATAAAATACCGGCATCGCCCGAAGCGTGGGTCTATATCGGCATCCAGACTAGCCGCCATCGCCGTAATTGCAATCTTCATGATTCACTCTTTATCTGCAGCGCTCTTTACTTTTTCAAGTTCCTGGATGCGGCGCTCAATGGCCTCAAGCTGTCGTTTCGTTCCTTCGGCCTGATTCTTGAGGAAGCCCAGCTCTTCCTCCTGTATTGACGCTGGAGCAGTATAGGGAGCTGTTATTCTCGACAGCCCGGGATAACGGCAACGAGGCAACCCACCTCTCCCTCGGCCCACGTAAGGCCAAGGCGGAGAGCTTCCTCGGAAGCCAAGTCCTCTTCCATATCCGTAATACATTTTTCCACCTCCTTCATTTAGTCTTGTCTAAACTGGCGCTAGCCCGTATGTCTTCCCCGATGCCAGCCCCTTCCTTTACCGCGGTATCCGAAGCCCACCCTCCAGAATGGCTCAATAGCCGGCGCGTCACAAACAGGACAAAGCTGAGGAGTCGCTCCAGCCACAGCCTCAGAAGGAACCTCCCATTCGTGGCTGTTGGCACAGCGAAAGCGGCGTGGCGAAATTTCGAAGTTTCCACCCTCTATTCTCATTGCCTTGCCATTAAGCAAAGCATCAGCTATTTTCCGCCGTGCTGACGCAAGTATCCTCTGAAAAGTAGGGCGGGAAACATCCATCTTCTCCGCCCCTTCCTCCTGCTCCAAACCCTCCAGGTCTTTGAGACGTATCGCTTCAGCTTCTTCCACGGTGAGTCGGGCTTCTTCGAGAGACCGTAGTGGTATACCGGCAGGCTTAAAATAGGTTACACCCGGCATAAAGGCAACTCGGCGGCACTTAAAAGGTCTAGCCATTTTCACTCCTAAATTATGAGCATACGCTCATAATAATGATAATATCTGGAGTGGCTCTTGTCAAGATTACCCACAACACAGCCCACCCGTCCAAAGGCAGGAGCACTAGATAGCGGTTGAATTACTTTACCGGAATTGTCGTCGCAGCGTCGATGTCGGAGCAGTTACTCGTTATGATTGTCCGACACAAGAAGACCGCAACGAAACATGAGCGATGATGATTGAGAGGAACGGGCAGGTTCCTATCGCTGCCCGGTCGAGGGGATTTAGTTACTCTTGCCAGCCAATCAGCTGATTGTTGGCTAGACGAATTCACAATCGACTGACTGCAACCTGCGATGTTATCTGTTTACGAGCTCTGCTTCACCAAATTGATGACCTCGCTTGGCGATTGAAATCCCGCATAGCCATAGCGGTCCCTTATTAGGAACAGACCGACGGTATTGACCAAATCTAGAAACTTGTCCGTTCCGATATGCATCGGGAAGACCGAAAGGACACCGTCTGTCTTCAGCACCCTGTGTAGTTCCTTCATCAACCCCTGCTTATCGGATATTTCTTGCAAGACGTCGTAGAGCAGGATGACATTCGCACTCTCGTCGTCCAGAGAGAGCGACACAGTTGACTTGTCGATTAGCATCGTCTCTATGTTAGTCAGCCCATCCTTCACGGCAATCTCCCTGAGCTTCTCAAGCGCTCCAGGACGAACGTCCAGGGCATACACTTTACCCTGTAGTCCGACTATCCTGGCAGCAGCAATAGAAAATATCCCGGGCCCGCAACCGTAATCTACCACAGTCTGAAAATCTTTTACTCTGACTTTGTTAAGGACTTCGCGGGCGGTTTCCCTCAGCCACTCTCTGAATTCCATTTCGCCGGGCAGTGTACCGTGTATCTTGAATACCACTAATTTCCTGCCTGCCAGCATCGTCCCATTGAGTTTTTCGATGGCCTCTTGACCCTCTGCGTCATTCGTGACCGTGACCAAGGCGAACCCTCTGGATTCGCCGGAGACTATATTGCGAATCACTCTTATTGACACCACTGAGGTAAAATGCGCAAACAGCGGTATCAAATCATTTTCGGTGATATTCCTGGCAAGCCCATCAATATACAGTTGCATTTCTCACCTTATCCTGCCTCCAATACTAATGCCTAGTTAGTGGCTTAGCAATCCCATCTGATTTGTCCTCGCAAGCAAAACTGTGACAGATGGGTTACTCCCATTCTTTATTTCCGGCCAGCGTATAGTCCGTACCCGAAGTATTCGAACAAACGAAAAATACTTCTAGGAAAAGACAGCGCTTCCCTGGTGAACTTTCTCGCTGCCGGACTCTTGATAACCATGTAACAATATCGGCACCATGCTTTTATGAAATCGGAGAGTTCGAATTGCCTGACCTCGCCAGTCCACTGACTTACGGCGTTGGTTTTGAAGACTAATGCCGCCGTATCTTTCAATCCCGAGTCATCCAGTAACTCCTTCCAGCCACTGCTGGTCAAGAATTCCGCACCCATAATTCGATACAGATAGGACACTAATTCCTCCGGTGGCGTCTTTAACCAGGTGACCTCGTTAATCCCGGCATATCCTCCCGGCTTTATTACCCGCACATATTCGCTCAACGCCCCCGGTTTATTTTCTACGAATGCATTTACGGACTCACAAATAATGGCGTCGAAGATGGCATCTTCAAAAGGGAGGTCTTGCGCATCGGCCACTCTGAACTCAACTTTGTCTTCAATGCCCTTCCTTCTAGCCCTTTCCTTTGACCGGCCCACCATCTTCTCCGAAAGGTCAACTCCGACCACTTTGCAGCCGTACCTTTCGGCCAGGTAACAAGGAGTCACTCCCACACCACAACCGACCACCAACACATACTTACCCTGCTTAATATGGCATAACTCAACGAGCTGCTCGGTAGCCTTCAAGCCCCCCATGTGCTTCGTCATGCCCCAGGAAGCTTGCACTTCGAAGTAAGGGTTCCCCGTTTCGGATGTCTTTTCTGGCGATGATTGTTTTTTAATCCCCATTTTCTCGCGTAACACACTCTGTCATCTTACTTCAATCAGCTTATAGATGTTAGCATAAAATAGGTAGAAGAGCAGCTTTCCCAATCCAACAATTAAGCTTCAATTCAGGTCTTGCCAAAAGTAAATCTCTTATTATATACTTTAGGCGGTTTAGTGTATCGTGGTTGAGGAGGCCCTCGTAAACAGGTGATTCTCACAAGTATCCCGTACTGATTCGATGGTGAATTATATCCGGGTGAACTTGCTCAGCTAGAACAGTAAATATAAATATAAAACAGTAAGGAGGAGAATCGGAGATGGCATTACCACTTGAAGGCATCAAAATTTTGGAATTGGCCCAGTCTTTAGGGTCACCCTATTGCACCTCGATGATGGCCGATTTCGGCGCTGAGGTCATTAACGTCGAACCGCGCTGGGGCTCCCGCACCCGGAGTATGGGGCTCACCTACCTCAAGGGTGAGTGCTCCACCTATTTCTCTCTTAACCGTAATAAGAGAGCCATCTGCCTTGACTGGAGCAAACCGGAGGGGAAAGAAATCGTCCTCAAGCTGGTCAAGAATGTGGACATTATCACCGAAAATTTCCGGGTCGGCGTGATGGAGAGACAAGGACTTGGCTACGACACTCTAGCTAAAATTAACCCGAGGCTAATCTATCTCAATATCACCGGCTTTGGGACAAAAGGACCCTGGGCACCCCGGCCCGGCGTAGAGCTAATTTTCCAGGGTTATTGCGGCATGATGTCGCTGCAAGGACCGGACGTGAGAGGCATACCCCGCACCGTTTCCGGAGCGGCCACCGATATGAATGCCGGCCTCTTCGCCTTCATGGGGATTATGCTGGCCCTGTATGAACGGGAGCGCAGCGGGTTAGGGCAGAAAGTAGAGACGTCCAATACATTGGCCGCACTGTCACCGCTCTCCAACGCTATGCAGGCCTTCATCTTCGGCAGGAAGAGCGGCGAATCACAATCAATCGTTCCCTTTGGTGGCTACCGCACCAAGGATGGCTTCGTAACTGTTGCCCTACCCAGCGACCAGTACTGGCCGAACTTCTGCAAAGCCCTTGGTATCGAGCATCTCCAGAACGAGCCGATGTTTGCTACCAACATCGCCCGGTCACAGAATGCCGATGCTGTTGAAAGTCTTATACAGAGCATTCTTGAACAAAAGACAACGGCCGAGTGGTTGAACCTCTTTGACAAAGCCGATTCACTAGGTGGACCAATAAACACCCCGGAGCAGGTTCTCGAAGACCCGCAGATACTGGCGAATGATATGATAGTAACAGTTGACCATCCGGTAACAGGCAAGACCAGGATGATCGGTATCCCGATTAAGCTATCCCGGACTCCGGGAAAAGTTAAGAGTGCCCCACCTGTCTTAGACCAGCATACGGATGAAATCCTGAAGGATTTTGGCTATACCGATGAGCAGATTGCCGAACTAAAGAAGAAAGAGATAGTTGGCAAGATGGAAAAAGTCGGCCGGGTTGGCGTGCGGCCGACCGCCAGATCCTCCACTAGCCAAAAGCCCAACGAATAAAAGCAGGATAGGTTATGTGAACTGCCCCGACCCAGGTCGGGGCAGTTCTGGATACAAAAACGGTAGCCTAATGACCCGATTGATAAGTATGGGCGCCTTCGGCGAGAACACCCATACTTATCAATTTTACTCCGGAGTGGTTTATCTCCCGGGGAAGGGGTGTTCGACTAATTGACACTATAATACGAAGGTGTTATAGTTGTTTACCTGATATGGTGTCAAAGAGGCGAGATTGAGGAGGAGGAACAATAGCTGACTTTCAAAACCCTGCAGCAGTGTTAGCTGTGCCCAACGCATCACGTACGCCCGCACCAGTTGAAGAGCAACGGATGGCCGGCATTACCTAAGCCTATTACGATTACCCTGGTATATCTTAAGAATAAAGAATTAATGAACCAGCAGGTGGAATAAGACTGAAAGCAGGCGACAGACGACAAGCCGAGACATTCCTGAAAGGTTTAGTTAGTAGGAATCAAGCAATGTCAACCGAAGAGAAACTGGCTAGCTTTGTCATTAGTTCAAAATACGAAGACTTACCTCAGAATGTCATTGACATTACCAAGAAGGATATTATTGACACGTTAGGCACCACTCTCGCCGGCTCGGGCGCTCCTGGCTGTAAAGAAGTGGTTGACCTGACTACCGAGCTGGGCGGTAGAGCCGATGCCACGGTACTTGTTTATGGTGGCAAAGTCCCCGCACCCGAAGCCGCTTTCGCCAATGGCACCATGGCCCACGCTTTAGACTACGATGACACCCACGACCAGGCTGTCTTACATGTCGGTGTATCGGTGATACCGGCGGCTTTGGCTGTGGCCGAGTATCTGGGTGAAGTAAATGGCAAAGACTTCGTCACGGCCGTCGCCCTGGGTAGTGAAATAGTGTGCCGTCTGGGCATGGCCACGAAACGGTGGGGTGGCTGGATTCTCACCCCGTTATACGGCTATTTCGGTGCCGCTACGGCGGCCGCCAAGCTATTAGGCTTAACTGAAGACGGAATGCTGAATGCCTGGGGTATTACCTACGCCCAGGCTTCCGGTAACGGCGAATGCGTGGCCAGCGGCAGCTGGATGAAACGCGTCCAGGCCGGGCTTGCCGCGCGAGGCGGTACTTTCTCAGCGTTACTGGCCAAAAAGGGAGTAACCGGAGCCAGGGAAAGTCTGGAAGGGAGGGCCGGCCTTTTTAACGTCTATCAGGGCGGCGAATACGACCGTAACGCCCTTACCCGTGACCTGGGCTCCCGCTTCGATTTTGCCGACTTAAGCTTTAAACCCTACCCGTGCTGTCGTTGGAACCATACCGCGATTGACGCCGCTCTGGAACTCGTCCAGAAATACAATATTAATTCCGATGAAATAGAATCGGCCACCGTCGGTGTTGGCAAAGAAGCCTTCGGCCTTTGCCAGCCAGTCGAAGTAAAATACGCACCGCGCACTATCGTCGATGCTCAGTTCAGCATACCTTATAACGTAGGCACGGCATTCGCCAAAAGGGGCGTCACCATTCAAGATTTTACCGAGAAAGCAATAAAAGAGCCGAGAACGCTCGGTGTTATCGCCAAGCTCACCTGTAATATTGACCCCGAAGTCGCCAACCGGCCCAACCGGGAGATATCGCCGACCAGAGTGTCGGTAAGGATGAAAAACGGCCAGGAATTTTCGTCCAGGGTGGACTTTCCTAAAGGACACCCCAAGAATCCGATGATTGCCCTTGAATTTATTGAGAAGTTCCGTAAATGTGCTGGATTCGCCGTCAAGCCTTTGTCCGCCAGAGCTGTTGACCGGGCTCTGGACATGGCCACGAATATAGAAAAAGTCAGTGACGTTGGCCTGATAGCGAAGGCTCTTGGCGGTAGCAGGATAACAAGAAGATAAATATATTAAGAAGAGGAGGCACTATTTCTATGGTCACGAAGAAACCTGAAGCAGAAGCAACACCCACCGGTCCGGTACCCATCATCGAGGGCTATTTCAAAGTACCGGCCAAACCAGGACAGACGTCCAATCTCCTCGGCAACAAGTGCAAGTCCTGCGGGGAAGTTTTCTTCCCGGCAAGGGTCTGTTGCCGCAAATGCAGCAGCGAGGACATGGAGCCATTCACCTTCCCGACAGTCGGCAAACTATACTCTTTCACGACTATCAGGGTAAAACCACCCCATACGCTGATGCAGGTACCGTACGTCGTCGGCCTGGTTGAAGTGGAAGGGGGAGAAAAGGTTAAAACACTCATCGACGTCAAAGACCAGAAAGAACTGCAAATCGGCATGGACGTCGAGCTCGTCATCGATGTTATCGGTAAGATGGTCGAACAGATGGGACTCATCAAACCCGGCCAAGAAGTCCTGGGCTGGAAATTCAGACCGGTAAAGAAATAAGGAGAAAATATAATGAGAGATGTAGTTGTTTTAGGTGTCGGGATGACCAAATTCGGCCGGTTCCCGGAAAAACTACCGCCCAAGATTGGGGCTGAGGCCGTCCTAGAAGCTTGCAAGGATGCCGGTATCGCGTGGAATAAAATACCGATGATGTACTGTACTCACTCGGCGGGTGGCAATACTGACGGCCAACTGGTCGAAGCTGAAATCGGCCATATCGGCATACCCATCATCAATGTCGCCAATGCCTGTGCCGGCGGGGCGACATCCATGTTGCTGGCCTACCAGGCGGTAGCCACCGGCCTGTACGACCTCATCATGGCCATGGGGGTCGACCAGGCTCCCCACGGGCCACTCGGCACTGCCCGCCCACCCCAGCCACTAACAGTCATGGGCGTTTCGAACATGCTGATGAAGTACTCCATGAAAATGCAGCGGGCAATCCATGACAAGCGCTGGACACTGGACCAGATGGCCTGGTGTTCGGTCAAGAACCACAACAATGGCTTGCTGAACCCGAGGGCCCAGTATAAAATCCCGATGAAAGGCCCTGAAGACGTCCATAATTCCCGCATGATTGCCGACCCGATGACCCTCTACCACTGCTGCCCGACGGGTGACGGTGCCGCCGCGGCTATCCTGTGCACGGAGGAAGTCGCCCGCCAGTACACCAGCGGCCCCTTCATCAAAATCGCTGGTGGTGCTCTGACCAGCCAGCGGTTCATCCGTGGCGAGCTGATGGATACCCGCGATGTGAGTGTCCGTGCTGCCAAGAAAGCCTACGAAATTACCGGCATCGGGCCGAAAGATGTGGATATGGTCGAGCTTCACGACAACTTCACCGTCAGTGAAGTGGAACATATCGTCGACCTGCAACTCTGCGGCGAATACGAAGTGGGGCCGTTGATGGAAAAAGGCCATTTCAATATCGATGGCCCGTTACCCGTCAGCCCGAGCGGCGGCTTACTGGCCAAAGGACACCCGACCAGTGCTACCGGTGTCGCCCAGATTGCCGAGTTTGTCTGGCAGATGAAGGGCCAGGCTGGACAGAGACAGATAAAAGACCCGAAGATAGGCCTATCTCATCTCTGCGGTGGTGACGAGGGTATGGCCACCTCTGTCCTTATCACG
>JBDRLU010000050.1:0-15750 GCA_043812795.1 Chloroflexota bacterium | reverse complement strand
GAGAGGGGCTAGCCCCTCTCTCTTAAAAACACTTTTCCCCTCTCCGTCAGATGGTGGGGGATAAGGGCGTGAGAGTGAAATTGTAACCATTCCGTAACCAGAATTATGACGCAATCAACCAAGATGGACTAGTTATGGTTTTTGACACGATGCTAGCCGTTGTTTTATCCCATTTCTTGCGGTATTATTGTCGGGATGACCTCTACTACCATTTTTACGGCACTTATTGTTTTCTTTGCCGGCTTTATCCGGGCGGTTTCCGGTTTCGGTTATTCGCTACTGGCCACTCCTCTGATGACGCTGGTTATCGATACCAAGTCAGCCGTGATTATGAACGTTTTTCTGTCCTGCGTCGGCCACATACTGGCCCTGTTCCAAACCTGGCGGCATGTTGACTGGAAAAGAGCGGCTTTACTCGGGCTGGGCAGCCTGACCGGCGTACCTCTCGGTGCTTTCTTGATTGCCCAACTCGACCAGACAACGATAAAGCTGGTCATCGCCGTCCTGGTTATTCCCTTTTCTTTTCTGGTAATAATCGGGCGGCTACGTCGGTTCAAACACGATAGTCTTGGCTGTGTTATCTCCGGTTTTATCGGCGGGGCCATCGGTGCCAGTACCAGCTTTAGCGGCCCGCCGGTCGTTCTCTTCCTGGTCAATCAAGGGGTGGTCGGAGAAAAATTCGTCGGTACCATCGCCGTGTTTTTTCTGCTCCAGAGTATCTTCAGCATCGCGGCCTTTTCGTCCCTGGGCATGATTAAGTCCGACCTCTTGATTCAAATAGCTATCCTGGTGGTGCCCCTCTTCATAGGTTCCTATATCGGTATCAAAGTGCTGCCTAAGATAAAAGCCGATATCTTTCGGCGACTTGTTCCGGCAGTCGTATCCGCCACCGCCGTCATCATTATCATATCGATACTCGTCAAGCTTTAAGGCTTGTCTTCCAAAAGAAAAAGCTACAACTTATTTGCTCTCCGGGCAATCATTTTCTTTATTTTTTCGTAGGAAGGTGGCGGGCCGGTCCGCACCTCCTTGCCATCGATGAATAAAGCATCGGTAATGCCCCATTCCAGAAAAGTTCGCCTATCCAGAGTGTCAATCTGCTGAAATACCACCTTATCGCCCAGCTCGGCCGAAGCCCGCTTCGCTCTTTCCAGGACGATATTCTGGGCCGGGCACCAGCCATTCGAAAACATCGTTACCGCCACTTTGCCGGGTATCGTCTCCGGTTTTTTCTTTCGTCTAATCCAGCGGGGTGGTGTGGCTTCTCCCGCCAGGGGTTTCCAGAGCAATACCTGCATGCCGGTCCTGTCCACGCTTCGATAGCCGTTCTTTTTGAACCAGGATGCTTTCATCCAGATAGGAAGCCATAGCCCCCAGGCAGCGATGCCTTTTGCCCCCAAGCCTTTGGCGTCGTCTTCGGCGGCTTGAAGCAGCGCCTTACCCATCCCTTGTTTTCTGAAATCGCCCCGCCCCTGTTTGTGACCGTGGACCCAGATGCAATTGATTAAGTAGGAATCCTTGCCTTCCACAAATGAGCTCTCTACCGGGAGGTACTGTATCATCGCGCCGACCTGTCCACTATCACCTACAGCCAGTTTTACCCGCAGACCTTTGTCTTTCATGGTGTTGTACCAGCGCTCTTTGTGGTTGCCGGCTTCTTTCATTTCTGCCGACCAGTCTTCGAGGCAGACGAAGTACAGTTGTTCGTGTTCGGGAGTAAGGTCAATCACCTTCATGGCTACCTCCTAATCCCAACCGATATGATGTCACGCTCTAGTGATGACGGAAGGAGTACAGGGTAACCTATTCTGTCCTGGTCTTTCTCTTTCTGAGTTCGAGGGCGATGGTATTTCTCATGACCTGGTTGGTGCCCTCGTATATCTGGGTAATTTTGGCATCCCGCATCATTTTTTCCACAGGATAATCGCGCATGTAACCGACGCCGCCGAAAACCTGGACGGCATCGACGGTGACTTTCATGGCCATGTCGGAAGCGAATAATTTCGCCATGGCTGATTCCTGGGTAAACTGTTTTGCCCCCCCGTCAATCATCCGCGCCGCCGCATAGACCAAAGCGCGTGCCGCCTCTATCTGAGTGGCCATATCGGCCAGCATGTGCTGGATGACGGGTAAGGCGATGATAGGATGGCCGAACTGGACACGCTGCTTGGCATAGTCCAGGGCCGCCTCGAAGGCTCCCTGAGCTATCCCGACGGCCTGGGCACCTATTCCCGGGCGTGAGTGGTCGAAGACTTTCAGGGCGATGATGAAACCGGCACCTTCTTTGCCCACCAGGTTCTCTTCCGGGATAAAACAGTCTTCGAAGACTAATTCTCTTGTTGCCGAGGCACGGATACCCATTTTCTTTTCTTTCCGGCCGAAGGAAAAGCCGGGCGTATCCTTCTCCACGATGAAGATACTGGCACCGCGGGCGCCTTTCGCTTTGTTGGTCAGAGTGACCACGGTATATATTTCAGCCTCGCCGCCGTTGGTAATGAACTGCTTGGTGCCGTTGAGCTTATAGCCCCCGGGCACCTTTTCGGCCGTTGTTTTGATGGCGCCGGCATCGCTCCCGGCGGTCTCTTCGGTGATAGCAAAGGCAGCCAGTTTCTTACCGGCGGCAATGTCCGGCAGGTACTTTTTCTTTTGCTCTTCACTGCCGGCGATGATAATGGCGGAGCAGCCCAGGGCGCTGGCCGCATAACTGACAGCAACGGCGGCGCAGACCCGACTTAATTCCTCCACCGCCAGACACAGGTCGAGACAATTTCCCCCCAGGCCGTCATATTCTTCAGGGATGAAGACACGGAACATATCCGTATCGGCCAGGTGCTTCATAATCGCCCGGGGGAATTCCTCACTTTCATCGAGCTTAGCCCGTACCGGTAATACTTTATCTTCAGCAATCTCCCTGACCAGGCCTTTGATTGCTTTTTGCTGCTCGGTTAAGAAATAGTCCAAGATATCCTCCTCTTGTGTTGATGGTCCGTTGGTGTCCCCGACCCATCTCAGTAAAGTTACCAATTATAAATGGCGCTGCCTACCTGCTGTCAAGGAAATAGACAATTGACAGCAAAACAGTGGTCAATTATTATAGGTGCGGTCTGGCGCTATCAGTCTGACTTTGGGGAGGGGAACGACGCTAGCTCTCGAAGGTATCAAAGTCATCGACCTTACCTGGCAGGGGCCGGGGCCTTATTGTACTTTTATCATGGGTGACCTCGGTGCGGAGGTTATCCGGATAACGGCGCCGCCTACGGCCGGTGCCCGCCAGGTCCAGCGGAAAGCCGGGGAAAGAGAGGTTGCCTACCAGGCTATCCACCGTAACAAGAAAAGCCTCCGGCTTAACTTGAAATCAGCCGAAGGACACAAGATTTTTACTCAACTGGTAGAGCAAGCCGATGTGATTGTCGAAGGGTACCGCCCCGGGGTAGCCAAGCGCCTCGGTATCGACTACCCAGCGATGGCTGAAGTAAATCGGCGCCTCGTTTATTGCTCGATAACCGGCTACGGACAGGACGGCCCCTATCGTGATTTATCCGGCCATGATATCAACTATATATCCTTTGCCGGGGCCCTGGATTTGATTGGCGAGCCCGACCGGCCACCGGTCCGCCCGCTGAATTTGCTGGGCGATTATGCTGCCGGAGGCATAGGTTCTGTGGTGGGTATCCTGAGTGCTCTTATTGCCCGGGGGAAAACAGGCAGAGGACAATATGTTGACATATCGATGACCGATGGTATCATCTCGATGCTTGCCGATATTGCCGCAAGTCATTATTTCGAAAGCGGTGTCCCGCTCCGGCGCGGCGAATCATATTCTGGCGGGGGCTATCCTTTTTGCAACCAGTACCAGACCAAAGACGGAGGTTTTATCACCATTGCCTGCCTCGAACCCTGGTTCTGGGAAAATCTGTGCCGGGCAATCGGTAAAGAGGAGTATATCCCCTACAATGCCCAGTGCGGTCTTGACAGGGCGGACAAGAAATGGTCGGAAATTTCAGCCTATCTGAGCCAGCTTTTCCTGACCAAGACCCGGGACGAGTGGTTTAATTTGTTGAGTAAAAAAGACGTTCCTATCGGTAAAGTTTATTCTATAGATGAGGTCTTTACCGACCCCCAAGTACTCCACCGCAAGATGGTCATCGAGGTCGAACACCCCACAGAAGGTAAGGTGAAACAGGTCGGGATTGCCATCAAGCTTTCCGATACTCCGGGGGCAGTGAGAAGCCTGGCGCCGATGCCCGGCGAGCACACGGAGGAAATTCTGGCCGGTCTTGGTTACGATAAATCGGCAATTAGTACCTTGCAAAAAGAGGGAGTTATCGGTTAATATGGCAAGGGTCAATTAGAGACAGGCGGCTAAACGATGGTCGTGGCTAAATAAGCGACAAGGAGGAAAGGAACCATGGATTTCACATTTACGGAAGAGCAGGAAAAGTTCAGACTGGAAGTACGCAGCTTTCTGGAAGACGAGATAAAGAAGGGTGGTTTCAAACCGAGCTGCGATGCCTGGATACAGGGTCTTTCCCCCGAATTCACCAAGAAGGTGGCCCAGAAAGGCTGGATTGGTGTGACCTGGCCGAAGCAATACGGCGGGCAGGAACGGAGCCATATCGACCGCCTTATCCTTACCGAAGAAATGCTGCGCTACGGAGCACCGACGGCCTGCCACTGGTTTGCCGACCGTCAAATCGGCCGGTCGCTTCTTGCCTTTGGTACCGAGGAGCAGAAGCAGGATTTACTCCCCAAGATAGTCAGGGGCGAGTCCTACGTCGGCCTGGGTATGAGTGAACCGGAGGCCGGTTCCGACTTAGCTTCTCTGCAGACCAAGGCTACCGAGGATGGTGAGTACTACATACTCGATGGTCAGAAAATGTGGACCAGTTGTGCCAAAGTGATGACCCACCTCTACCTGGTGGCCCGCACCGACCCCACGGCACCGAAACACCGTGGTATCAGTGAATTTGTTATCGAGACCAACATACCTGGGATTACCGTCAAGCCGACGATTGATGTTACCAACAGCGAAGCCTGGGGCGAGGTCTTCTTCGATTCCGCACGTGTGCCCAAGAAATGGCTCGTCGGTGAGAAAAACCGCGGTTTCTATCAGATACTTAACCAGCTTGACTACGAGCGGGCCGGGCTGGAACGGTTGATGGGGAACTACCCGCTCTATGATGCCATCATGAAATTCGCCAAAGAGACCAAGCGTGACGGCAAACCCCTGTCACAGAACACGCTCATCCGGCAGAGGCTGGCCCAGCTCCGTATTGAATTTGAAATCGGGCGTTTACTTACCTACCGGGTAGCGATGGTCATGGAAGAGGGCAAAGCCCCCAACTGGGAAGCGGCCATGGCCAAAGCTTATAGCACTAACTTCGAGCAGCATCTGGCCTTCATTGCGATGGATGTCCTCGGTCCCTACGGACAATTAATGGCCGAATCGAAGCTGGCGCCAATTTCCGGGCTGGCCCCCCATTCCTTCCTGGGTTCCACCGGCTATAGCCTTCAGGCCGGTACTTCCGAAATCCTGCGGAACATCGTGGCCACGCGAGGGCTGGGATTACCTGACGCCTAATCTAAAAAGTTAGATGGTGAAACCGGGCTGCGGAGAAACGGAATTTTGCTGTTACTCCGCAGCTCTTTCCGTTTAAGGGATGGAAAGAAGTAAGCAGTCCGGATTCAAGATTCTCGACTTGCCCCCTCCAGTAGAGTGCCGCATCGTCAGCCGGCTCAATCGTTTTGTGGTGCAGGTAGAAGTGGCGGGCCGCTATTACCGTGCCCATACCAATAATACCGGCCGGCTGCACCATTTCCTGGTAACAGGCCAGACCGGGTTTTGTCTCAAACCGGATAAGCCGGGCCGGACCGACTATAAGTTATTTGCCATCGCTGAGGATAACCTGGGTGCGATTATCGATACCCAATTGCAAATGACGGCCTTCGAAGCAGCCGTGAAGATGGGCCTTGTTCCCTGGTTAAAAGAGGCTATCATCCTGAGAAGGAACGCAAGATTGGGTGGTTCTTTCATTGATTATTTGCTGGTGCATAATAAAAATGAAGTTTTTCTGGAAGTAAAGAGCGCCGTGCTAAGAAATAATCATTATGCCATGTACCCCGATTGCCCCACGGCGAGAGGCAGAAAACATATCTCTGAACTTACCGAGTACGTACGAGGGGGAGGTAAAGCTATTCTCCTGTTTATCGCCGCGCTTCCCGGAGTCCTGGCTTTCACGCCCGACCGTTCCGCCGATAGAGAATTATATAACTTATTGGTGAAAGCCCATCATGCTGGCGTGATGATGAAGGCCATCAACATGGTGTACCGACCGGAAGATACGGCGATATACCTTGTTGACCCAAATCTACCAGTGGAACTTTAGATGGACCGTTCGGACTTGGTAGTTCCGAGACTTGCCGATACGGTGAGAACACACTATAGTATATTCAGCTATTTTGGACAAATGCGATGACAATCGACCTGGACAGCCCCATGCTTTATCAGCAGCCGGAAGCCTCCGGTATGCTTACCCACCTGCACGCTTTTCCGGAGCAATGCCAGCGGGCGTGGGACAAGGCGTTACGGCTAGAAATACCACCGGAATATAGCCGGATAGACAAGGTAGTCCTGCTCGGTATGGGTGGTTCGGCTATCGGAAGCGAGATAGTCCGTGGTCTGGCCCTAAGGGAAACCAGCGTGCCTATCTGGGTGCATCGCGATTATGGTCTACCATCTTTTGTTGACGAAAAAACTCTGGTTATCACCGTAAGTTACTCGGGGGACACGGAAGAGACTCTTTCCGGCTTCGATAGCGCTCTCAAGGCCAGGGCGAAAAAGCTGGCCCTGACTTCCGGCGGGAGGCTCAAGCGACTTGCCGAAGATGCCGGTATCCCTCTCTTTCTGATTGATTACCGGGCACCGCCGAGAGCGTCGTTCCCTTATCTCTTCGTCCCCCTGATTGTTATTTTGCAGAAAACCGGTTTACTCAAGGATAAGACGAAAGAGTTCGAGCAAGGGCTCGAAGCCTTGAAAAAGGCGGCCGGTGGCTTTGTTGAGGCCACTCCGTTGGCGGCTAATCTGGCCAAACAATTGGCCGTTAAGGCGGCCGGACGGATACTGGTAATCTACGGAGCGGCCGAAATAATCTCTGCCATTGCCCGGCGCTGGAAGACACAGTTCAACGAAAACAGCAAGACGTGGGCTTTTGCCGAGGCTTTCCCCGAACTGGACCATAATGCTGTGGAAGGCTACAAGTTCCCTGCCGACGTAGCATCAAAGGTGCTGGTATTCTTACTGCACTCGGCCTATCTTCCCGAACGCAGCCAGCTTCGTTACCAGGCGACGGCCCAGTTGCTGGCTAAGGCAGGTATCGCTCATGAACTTGTCGAAGCGGTCGGGGAGGTCCCTCTCGCCCGGATATTAAGGCTCGTGCTGCTAGGCGACTACCTCAGCTTTTATCTGGCCTTGTTAAACGGGGCTGACCCTTCGTCCATGAAATCGATAGATTTTATTAAGAAGTACCTCACCTGATGGCGTAGTCGGTTAGGCCGTCGGGTCGGCCAGACAGAGGTCGACCGCCCGCCGGTACATGGTCAGGGGACAGGCGCCGACGATGGGGAAGCGGTCGCCGATAATGGCCAGCGGAATTCCCCAGCCGGAATACCGGTCTTTCACTTTCTCAAATTCAGCCAGTACCATCTCCTGCGGCTTGTCCCGCTCGAAATCAAGGCTAAATTGCTTCACGTCCAGCCCGACTTCTCCGGCAATACTGGTCAAGACAGCCGGGTCGCTGATATCCCGGCTCTGGGTAAAGAAGGCTTTAAAGACCGCCAGGTGGAACCGCCCCGAGGCTTCTTCTCCCTGAAATTCGGCACACTTGGTCGCCTGTAAGGCAGGCAGGCTGAAGGTCGGGTAAGGCTGTCCCTCGGTAAAAGGCTGAAAGATAGCATCAGGTTCTTCTTTATGGGCCCTTTGCCAGGCGGCCGCCAGGCGCGGCGAGAAGTGGCGGGTGGGGTCGGGGGCAAGCGCCAGGGGGAAGCCTTTCCAGCTAACGCTAATTTTATCCTGGTATTCCGCTTTGAGCCTGGGCAGCCGGACCGCCGCCACATAGCACCAGGGTCAAATGTAGTCCGAATAGACCGTAATGTTTACCGGTTTCGTCATAATGTTGCTCCTCGTTGTCCGGCGGTCTTTGATTAAGACCAATGCCGGGTCGCCTTACTCTTCAAGGCTACGACTGGGCCGGTTTGTATTCACCGAAGACTTTTCTGAGCACGGTACCTATTTCGCCGACGGTGGCGTAGGCCCTGACGGCTTCCAGCGCCGCCGGGACGATATTGACCTTATCATCCTTGGTCTTCTTGACGGCAACCTCGCCCAGTTGAGCCAGCTTTTCCCGGACCAGTTTGTTATCTCTTTTCTCTCTTAGCCTCTGGATGTTCTCTACCTGCCTCTGTTCATCTTCAGGGTCGGCTCCCGGGAAGATTTCCGGCATTTTCTCATCCTCGATGCGGAACTTGTTAATGCCGATAACCACTCTTTCGCCGGAGGCAATCTGCTGCCGCTCGCGATACGTGCCCCTTAGCTCTTCCTGATAATGGAAGCCCTTCTCTACGGCCGCCACCGCTCCGCCCATATCTTCAATCTTCTGGAACCAGTATTGTGCCTCCTCTTCAATCTGTTTGGTTAACCTCTCGACGTAGTAGGAACCACCCAGGGGGTCAATGATACCCTCCAGGCCGCACTCATGGTTGATGATGAATTTTATCATCTGGCTGACGTGTTGTGATTCCACGGTAGGAAGGGAGATAGCCTCATCGTAAGCCGGGTTCAAGATGCCTTCGAGACCGCCGAGATAGCTGGCCAGTACCGTCATCGTCAACCGGCAGAGGTTATTCAGCGGCTGCTGGGCATACAGCGCTGGCTATGGACATAGCAAGTGGAGCGGAGTCCCTGCACGTCAGGGTTATCGCTATGGTATCTTTCTTTCATCAGTCTGGCAAAAAGTTTCCGGCCAGCACGGAACTTGGCGGCCTCTTGAAAGATATCCATATCGCAGCCGGCATGCCACTGCATCCCGGGCACAAACTCTTCCAGAGTGAGCCCTCTTTTCAGTCCTGAATCAATGTAGCAGACGAAATGGGCGAGAGCAAAACCGAGCTCCTCGGCCGCACCGACGCCGCACCAGCCCAGCTGGGTAGTGCAGACCGAACCGGTCTGGCGGGGTTGCTTGCAGGGAAGGTCACGAACCACATATTCTCTCATATCGGTAGCTATCTCGATAGCGATAGGCACCGGGAAAATCCAGGTATCACGGCCGGTGTATTCCTTCAGCGGGTCGTTCTGGCCGGCGCCCCTCATGGGCAAATCGGTTGGCTTGAGGCCCCGTTTCTCAGCCAGGGCCAGGCTAATGGAAAGAGGGTAAAACGGGATGCAGTTGCTGACACCAGCGCCGGCGCCGTTCTTAGCGATATCGATGCCTGCGTACAGCCGGTCGGCGTCATCAAGGGAAGGCACGGAAACACCCACCCGGCCGACTTCTCCTTTAGCCAATGGGTGGTCGGGGTCGAGGGCAATCTGAGTCGGCAAATCAGCCGCAACATTGGCTCTACCTCCCCGCGCAATCAGCTCTTTGAACCGTTTGTTGGCGCTTTCTGGCGTCCCGAAGCCGCTGTAGAAGCCGAGGTCGAAATCGAGCGACCGGTATCCATTAGGTAGGTCACCCCGGGTGAAGGGGTACTGCCCGGGAAAGCCGATATCTTTCATGTAATCAATGTCCGCCACGTCGAACGGGGTATAGATCGGCTTGACCGGATAATCAGCCATGGTCTTGAATTGCTGTTTCCTCTCCGGCTTGCTGGCGATGCTCGGCTGGCGTACCTTGGTCTCCCATTCCTGTAAAGCCGTATCAATGCCGACTTTCTTTGCAGCGGGTCTTGTTTTTCTGACTGCTTTCTCGACTGCCATCCTCTTCCTCCCTTGATTGGTTTCTTTGGTAATTTAGACTAAAAAGAAAGGGCGCGGTACTTTACTATCGAACAACGGTACCAGCGCCCATATCATGCCTCTCCCCTCCGGACAATTACTTATGGTGGTCTGAATGTTCAAGCTAAAGTCTAGGGCTTAATCGAACGGTTGTCAATTTATTTTTTTCTTGTCCTACTACTTTAAGAATCAGTACGAACCTATCCCCTGCCCCTTCCCTTGCAAGGGAAGGGGTGAATGAAAAAAGAGAGAGGGGCGGGTACGCCCCTCTCTCTTAAAACACTTTCCCTCTATACGTCAAGCCCGTTACCTTTCCGGGCGGCACCAGCTAAAACTCGATGGTGAACTTACCGTTCTGGTAGAGCAATTCGTCATCGGCACGGATTTCACCACCGTCACGCAGGTCGCAAATCATATCCCAGTGGATGGCTGACTCGTTTTTACTGCCGGTTTCCGGATAGCCGGCGCCCAGCGCCATGTGGAAACTACCGCCTATCTTTTCGTCGAACAGTATTTCACGGGTAAAACGGGTGATACCTTCGCTGGTGCCGATGGCGAATTCACCGACGGTACGCGAACCGGCGTCGGTATCAAGCGTCTTGATGAGAAAGTCTTCGTTTTTATCGGCGCTGGCTTTGACTACTTTACCCTTTTCGAACCAGAGCCGCACTCCGGTCACTTCCCGGCCGCTATAGATGGCCGGATAGGAAAAACAGACATGCCCCTCGACGCTATTTTCCACCGGCCCGGTAAAAATCTCACCATCGGGCATATTGTAATGACCGTCGCAGTTGACAAAAGTGCGTCCGGCGACATTGAGGCGGAGGTCGGTCTCTTTGCCCTTAACATGAATATTCTTCTTGTCCCTGAGCCAGTCAACTACTTTCTGCTGGCGGGTGGAGAACCGTTTCCAGTAACCGACCGGGTCGTTCAGGTCAGGCAAACAGGCGCCATAGACGAAATCTTCGTATTCGTTCAGGCCCATCTCGGCGTCCTGGGCGAGGGCGTTGGTGGGGAAGGGAGCCACCGTCCAGCGTAATTCACCGGCCGCCGAGCGGCGCATGAAAGTGCGCATCAGTCCGGTGCGGGCACGCTGCTGGAGCACGATTTTGTTCGGGTCAACGTTGGACAAGGCTTTGGTGTTGACCTCGGCGAGTATGGAAATACGGACGTCGTAAGTCTGCATAATCATTTCCAGCGGCTTCGGCACGTGTTTCAATTGTTCATCGGAGGCATAGCGATAAAATATCTCTTCCAGCCCGGGCAGGGCTGCCATCGTCAGGGGATGTCCGCCCGCCTGTAATACCCGAGTATAGATTTCTTTGAGCAGAGGTTCAGCCAGGGTGCTGCCGTTAATTATTACCTTATCGCCGGGCCGCACCGCGACCGAATATTCGACTAACGTTCGGGCCAGTTTTTCAATTCTCGGGTCAGCCATTTTGTCTCACCTCGAATAGATTTAGCCTAAATAGTGCCGGGCTAACCGCACCAGAAAATCGACGTTAAGTTTCAGGCTCTTGATGTCAGTCCGTTCGTTTTTCCCGTGGACGGTCTGCTTCAGTGACGGGTCGAAGTCGGGCGCGGCGACGGCCGGGCCGTAGCTGGGAATACCGGCGAGACGGAGGTAGCGGGAATCGGTCGCCCCGGCCGAGATATTGGGGAAACAATCGATATCCCCCAGCGTTTCCTTCACCGCCTGTTCGATGAGTTGATGAGAGGGTGTACCGGTTAGTGAAAACGAAGGCGGACTGAAGTTGCGGAGTTCGATTGCTGTTTGGTCGCCGACCAGCGAGCGGATGGTCTGAAGTACGGACTCTTTGTCCTGTCCGGGGAGGACGCGGATATCAACGTCCACTTCACAACTATCGGGGACGATGTTCGTTTTCGAACCACCTTCCACGGCATTGGGGGAAATGGTCATGCGCGTCAGTGAACGTAATGTTTCGGCGACATTCCGGTCGGGGTAAGCGTTGAGAAAAGCGTCGATATTTCGGGCCGTGATGCTCTTCCAGCCGGCCTGTTGCCCCAGATGATTAAGGAACCCTTTCAGCTCGGGCATAATCTTAATTTTGGCTTTGTAAGTGGTAAGGCGGACGATGGCCTGTGAAGCTTTGACGACAGCATTATCGCCAAGCGTCGGCACGGCGCCGTGAGCGGAAACACCGGAAAACTTGAGGTGGGTCCACGCCGTCCCTTTTTCGCCGACCTGAATGAAGTAGGTAGGGCGGCCGCCGATAATAGTCGGGTCTTCACCGCCCTCATTGACGGCGAAGTCCGCCTGCAGTTTTTCGGGATATTTCTCCAGGAGAAACCGCACTCCGTTCCGTCCACCGCTTTCCTCGTCAGCGGTGGCAGCGAAGATGAGGCGGCCGTTGAGTTTACGCTTGCGGAGTTGGAGCATAGCATAGGCCTCGGCGGCGACCAGACCTTTACAATCGAGCGCGCCGCGGCCATAGACCATCCCGTTTTTAATCTCACCGCAGAAGGGGTCGAAGTCCCAGCCGTCACCGGCGGGCACGACGTCGGCATGGGAAAGAAAGAGTAACGATTTCGGGCCGCTACCCATCCGGGCAATGAAACTGCCCCGCCCCGGTGCCGACTCCATGGTCTCGTTTTCAATGCCGGCTTCATTAAAAAGCTTGGTGAGAAACTCAGCCACTTTCGTTTCGCCGCCGGGCGGATTGACGGAAGGTATTCTAATTAACTTGCTAAGGATTTCCTCTACTTCCATGTGTCAACTCCTCCAGCTAAAAATGGACTTTGAAGCCCGAAGAAATTACTGCGGTTGCCTTCAGTTTGGCATAAAGGGCGGAAGATGGCAAGTGACTATTAGGCGTGAAATTTATACCAGCACTTCATCCACCACCAGGCTGATATATTCCTCTTCGGAGAAGCCGAGCATTTGTTTGCAGACCTTTTCGTTATCCTCACCGAGGCAAGGGCCGGCTTTGGTCAGTTCGGTGGGAGTTTTGCCGAGGCGGAAGGGTGGCTTTTCGTAATGGTGACGGCCAATCTCGCCGTGTTCAAGTTCATCGAAAAACTGGCGGTGGGCTAACTGGGGGTCGTTTTCCAGGAGGTCGCGGCCGGTCTGGGCGATACCGGCAACGATGCCCGCTGCCTGTAGCCGTTGCATTACTTCCACGGCACTAAACTGAGCCGTCCACTGGTTGATAATTTCGTCGAGGGCATCTTCGTTTTGCTTTCGCCGGGACAAAGTGTTAAACCGGGAATCCTGGGCCAGCTCGGGCCGGCTGATTACTTCACATAACTTCTGCCATTCGGCGTCGGTAAAGACGGCGATGGCACACCACCTATCCTCACCTTGGCAGCGATAGACACCATGGGGGGCGGCATAATCGCAGCGGTTGCCCCGTCGCTGGTTTACACGTCCGTTAACGGTATAGTCGAGCATAACGGGGGCGAGAAAGTTCAGCCCGGCTTCCAGTTGAGCGAGGTCGATATGTGTCCCTTTACCGGTGCGGTGACGCCGGATAAGAGCGGAGATGACCGCCGAAGCTCCCAGTGCCGGAGCTGTGGTATCCGTATAGGGGCCGTAGGGGCCGGTGGGGTCACGGTCGGGCCAGCCGGTCAAGTGAGTGAAACCGGTCAGGGAGACCAGTTGCGTGCCGTAAGCCCCAATGCGGGCACGGGGGCCGGTCTGCCCCTGCTGCGAGGTGCTATACATGATAACGTCCGGTCTAATTTTGACCAGGTCTTCGTAGGCCAAACCCCATTTGGCCACCGCTCCCGGGCTGAAACTTTCGGCGACAATATCAGCCCATTTGACCAATCGGGTAAGCACCTCAGGGGCACGCGGATGGTTCATATTCAAGGCCAGCCCGTACTTATTATTGTTCAGGCAGGCATTATAGGCGCTGCGGTTGAGTCCGGCGATGCCGTCCCGGAAGGGGGCCGTGGTGCGGAGCAGCTCGGGGCGGAGGGACGACTCGACATGAATCACCTCGGCCCCGTGGTCGGCGAGGCATTTCATGGTTATCGGGCCGACGCCGACCCAGGTGAAGTCGGCTATTTTCACGCCAGCGAGCGCTTTACCAGTCATCTTAGATTGCGCCTGCCCGTCGTAGACTCGATATTTTTCTTCCAGAGAAGCCGAGTTCGCCGCAATAGATATCTTCGTTATGTTCGCCGATAAGAGGTGCCCGGCGCAGACCCGGTCTCCGCCCGGAGAGGACAAAAGGCGAACCGGGATAGACCAGCGTTTCGCCTAATTCCTCATGCTCGATGTTGCTCCAGAAGTTACGTGCCTGCAACTGGATATCATCGTGGACTTCTTTCGCCGAATAGACGGGATAAAGCATGATGTCCCGTTCAATAGCTCCCTGGTAGAGCTCGGCCATGGTGTGATTCAGGAAGAAGCGGCTTATCGGGCCTTCGAAGCGGTCGAACTGTTCCTGAGTGGCATTCGCCATATTGAACTCTTCCCACTTGATATCGCTGAGATATCCGTCCGACATGTTTTCGCTTTCCATCCAGCGTACCAGCCCGCGGTTGGTGCGGGCGCCCTGCATCCCGCCGAACATGGGGAAATTGACGTAGCCGTCCTTGCATCGCCAGACCAGCCTCTGATTGGCCGTGGTGCTCAGTCCGGTGCGGAAGATACCGGCCCGCTTGAGGACAGTGCCGCTGACGTCCCAGAACTGGGGCACATTCATCAGGGTAGGGATGACTGCTTCCTGAATGGAGACATCGATGGGCTGCCCTTCGCCGGTCATCTCTCTGTGGTAGAGGGCGATAAGGGTGGCGGCGGCAGCCGCGGCAGCCCCGTGCAGATAGGCCTGCGGACAACTGACCTGTACCGGCGGCCGGTCGGGGTCGCCGCTGACATAGGCCATACCGCCCAGACACCAGAGGGTAAGGTCGCTGGCCTTGAAGTCACGGTAGGGGCCGTCCTGACCGAAGGGAGAGATGGAGGTCATTATCAGGCCGGGGTTTAGGGTGGAGAGGTCGGTGTAGGCTAGGCCAAGACCCGCCAGGTATCCCGGCGGAAAGGACTCGATAACGGCGTCAGCCTGGCCTACCAGTGTCTTGAAAATGGCTTTGCCGCCGGCCGACTCGATGTTCAGCGTAACGCCGCGCTTGTTGGCATTGTAAGCCATCCAGAGCAGGCTTTTCTCCAGGTCGGGGTCGTCATGATAAAAGGGGCCGATATGCCGTGCCGGGTCGCCGCCCGGTAGCTCTATTTTGACAACATCTGCCCCGAGGTCGGCCAGAATGCGGCCGCAAAAGAGTCCCTTTTCGTCGGTCAAGTCAAGGACGCGATAGGGTGGGACGGGGTTCTGGTCTGTACTTTCCACGGCTTAGCTTACTATAGGCCGTGTTAATTTGGCTGTCAAGAAACAAAGTAAAGGTTTTGTTTGCTTGTGGTTGAGAACTATCTCTTTTCGTACGACCCTATCACCTTTGTCCCCTTTCCTGCTAGGGAAAGGGGAAGTTATTTTAAGAGGGGGCAAAGCCCCCTCTTATTATCTACTCCCTGTCTTTCAGGGGCACGAGTGAGGTCGGGCTTCAAGAAATACCGACCAGAACGAAAAGAAGACTAGTTGAGGTTGTTACTCTTTAATGAGACGACGATTTTTTCATCCTCCCGGCTGACGCTCTCTACTATCGGGAATTCAATCAAAGTGCGGACCAGAGGCATCGGTTTCTGTAATGACAGGGCAATGGTCGGGCCGCCATCACTCGAACCGCCGCTCCATAGTACCCTCACGTTTTCCAACTGCTTCAGGCGTTCCTGGAAATCG
>JBDRLU010000049.1:0-2806 GCA_043812795.1 Chloroflexota bacterium | reverse complement strand
ACTGTTTCTACAGACTACGATACCTCGGATAAGCTGTACTTTGAGCCGTTGACAGTGGAAGACGTGTTGAGCATATATGAAAAGGAAAAACCGGAAGGGGTTATAGTCCAGTTCGGCGGGCAGACACCACTCAACATTGCTAATGAATTAGCTGAAGCTGGTGTTAGAATTCTGGGAACTTCACCTGAGGCAATAGACCTGGCTGAAGATAGGGACCGTTTTCGTCAAATGATGCGTAAGCTTGACATTCCGATGCCGGAATCAGGGATGGCCCGCAACCTGAAAGAGGCACTGAGTATTGCCGATAAGATAGGGTATCCTTTGATTGTGCGACCATCCTATGTCCTTGGGGGACGTGGTATGGAAGTAGTCTATGATGAGTCCATGCTTAGGGAGTATGTCGCTGCGGCTGTGGGTGTAACTCCTGGCCGTCCTATCCTGATTGATAAGTTTCTGGAAAATGCGATCGAGGCAGAAGCTGATGCCATTGCTGATGGAACAGATGCTTTTGTGCCGGCGGTAATGGAACACATTGAACTGGCCGGTGTTCACTCTGGTGATTCCGCCTGCGTAATACCGCCGGTTAGCCTGTCGCAGGAGCACATTGACACCATAAACGAATACACCAGGAAAATCGCTAAAGAGCTTAACGTTGTCGGCCTCATGAATATGCAATATGCCATTTCGAATAATATTGTCTATGTGCTGGAAGCTAATCCTCGCGCTTCGCGGACGGTGCCGCTGGTATCAAAGGTCTGCAATATATCCATGGCGCGAATAGCCACCCAGCTAATGCTGGGCAAGAAGCTAAGCGAAATCGGACTCAAGCCGCAGACGATTCCACATTTCGGAGTCAAGGAATCGGTTTTCCCCTTTAACATGTTTCCCGAGGTAGACCCGCTGCTCGGACCGGAAATGCGCTCTACGGGTGAAGTGCTAGGTATAGCGGATTCTTTTGGCCTTGCCTTTTTCAAGGCGGAAGAGGCTGCGCAGCAATTGCTGCCGACAGATGGTACGGTTTTGATAACTGTGGCTGATAAAGACCGACCGGCTGTAGCTGACATAGCCAGGCGGTTTGTGGAGCTGGGCTTTAAAATCAGGGCCACCCGGGGTACACAGCAGTTCTTAGCGAGCCAGGGTATCGCCTCTGAACTGATACTCAAGATGCACGAGGGACGGCCCAATATTACCGATGCGATCATGAATGGGGAGATTCAACTGGTTATCAATACACCGAGTGGTAAGTTAAGCCAATATGACGACTCTTATATCCGTAAAGCGGCGATTAAATACAAAGCACCGTACATAACTACCCTGGCTGCCGCGATGGCTACAGCCAGTGGAATTGCCGCACACCGACAGGGGAAGTCGAAGGTAAAATCTTTGCAAAGTTATCATGCGGATATTAGGTAACTTTTCGTCACTATCACAGCACTCGCAGAAATCGTGCTAATTGTTTTCCGCCAGATTAAACATTTCATCGATTGACCACCCCGAATTATCAATTAGTAGACTTGACACGAAAAACCTGATATTATTTATGTGTAGTGCCACTGTTCTACACCGTTCGGCGTGAGTTTATCGGTATAATTTGTGCCATTAGTGCATTCAGCGTTAAATTCTTTAGGAGGTCACAAGGATGAAGAAAAAACACATTGTGAGATTGTTCACTGGTCTTCTCGTTCTGGCACTGGTGTTGCCGGTACTGGGAGGATGTGGCGGTGGCGGCAGCAAATACAAGATCGGTATCAGCCAGATTGTCACCCACCCCGCGCTCAACGCTACCCGCCAAGGTATCATCGACGGCATGACGGAAGCCGGTTATATTGAGGGCGAAGATGTCGATTATGATTATCAGACCTCCGAAGGAGACATGACACTGGTAGCCTCGATTGCTCAGAAATTCGTCTCGGACAAAGTCGATGCAATCGTTTCTATTGCCACTCCTGACAGTCAGGCTTCGGTTCAGGCGGCCCAGGGAAGTGCTATCCCGGTTGTCTTCTCGGCCGTGACCGATCCTGTCGGCGCCGGTCTGGTGTCCGACTGGGCATCCCATACCGATGAGAATGTTACTGGTGTCTCCGACATGATTGTCGTTGACGATGATGTCAAAATAATCCAGCAGATAATACCGGGTGTGGCGAAAATCGGTACAATATACAACGCCGGCGAGTCAAACTCGGTATTTTTAGCTACGAAATTAAAGGAAGCCTGCGACTCGCGTGGCATAGAGGTTGTTGAAGCCACCGTGTCAACCAGTGCCGATGTGCTCAGCGCCGCCCAGTCCCTCGTGGGTAAGGTTGACGCTATCTGGGTGGGCACGGACAACACCGTGGTATCCGGGCTGGAAGCCCTGATAAAGGTTTGTGAAGACAACAAGATACCGTTTTTCCCTTCAGACGATCCGTCAATCGAGCGGGGCGGCATTGCCGCTTATGGCTTCGACTATTACGACCTTGGATTTCAGACCGGCCAGATGCTGGCCCGTGTCCTGAAAGCCAAAGGTGCCTCTGCAATCGCGGTGGAGAAAGGGAAAGTCATCTCCCTTTCGGTTAATACCGCCGCCGCCGAGAGAATGGGAGTAACCATTCCTCAAGAGATAGTGGATAACGCCAAGACAAAATACGACAATTAAGTTTATAGCATAAACCACAGGAGTAAAGGGTAAATATTTCGATAAGGCGTGTACGCGCTTGGATATAATTGGTAATCTGATCTTGGTTTCAGTTTACGAAGGGTTAGCCTTCGCTTTCGTAGCACTGGGAGTATATATCACCTTTCGCGTACTCGCCTTTCCCGATCTCAC
>JBDRLU010000048.1:0-5233 GCA_043812795.1 Chloroflexota bacterium | reverse complement strand
TTATCTTCGACGAGGTGATTCAGCTTCATCATATAAATAGTGCCCACGGTTACCGGTGAGTCGAATGGCTCACCGGTGCGGCCATCCCGGAGTATTTCCTTACCGATTACAGGTGGAGGCAGGTTCTTCTCTGCTCTTACTTTGTCCACCACTATTTCCAGCTCTTGCTCGCTCAAGTCTCTACTGGGCACGCCCATCTCTTCCAGCCAGAGTCTGAGGCAGGCATCCTTCGCCTCTCCGCGGTATTCATCGTTGAATACTCTCTCGCCATCATAGCCGTGTTCATTAACCCAGTCCTTGGCTTTTTCCAGTGCCATACCGCCGTTCTTATGTGATGGGTCGAGGTTGATAGCCTCGGCTTTCTGGGCAAACCAGACTCTGGCCAGAGCATCTTCGATAGAGATGTCCCTGGCACCATCGAAAACGGGGGTGAGTGCTTTGAAACCCAATAGTTTAGCGGCCCAGCCAAGATGAGTCTCCAGAACCTGGCCGATATTCATACGTGATGGAACACCTACCGGATTGAGTATGATATCTACCGGTGTGCCATCGGGCAGGAAAGGCATATCTTCAATGGGAGCAATGATGGAAACGACGCCTTTATTGCCGTGTCTCCCGGCGAGTTTATCGCCGGCGGAAACTCTTCGCTTCTGGGCTACCCAGACCTGCACCATGCGGTTGACGCCGGCCGGCAAGTCGTCCCCGGTGAAAACTCTAACGTTAATGACCTTTCCCCACTCCCCATGGGGTACACGGAGTGAAGTGTCCTTCACCTCTCTCGCTTTTTCGCCGAAAATAGCTCTCAGGAGTTTCTCTTCAGCGGATAGCTCGGTCTCTCCTTTGGGAGTGATTTTGCCGACCAGAATATCGTCGGGAGCTACTTCAGCACCGACGCGGATAATACCTTCTTCATCAAGCTCGCGCAGACTTTCCTCGCCGACGTTCGGTATGTCCCTGGTGATTTCTTCGGGACCCAGCTTGGTGTCTCTCTCTTCGATTTCATGTTTTTCGATGTGAATCGAGGTGAATGAGTCGTTTTCAACCAGCCGCTTGCTGACGATGATGGCGTCTTCGAAGTTATAGCCTTCCCAGCTCATGAAAGCACAGGTGACGTTTTGACCGAGAGCCAGTTCGCCCTGCTCCATGGACGAGCTGTCCACCAATACCTGCCCGGCAGTCACCTTATCGCCCCTGGCTACTATGGGGCGCTGGTTGATGCACGTGCCCTGGTTGGTGCGGATGAACTTCTGCAAGGGATATGCGTCTACTTCACCGTCATCGCGGGTGATTTCAATCTGTGAACTGGTGACCGAGGTAACTTTTCCTTCGCTCTGGGCGAAAAGAACCTGCCCGCTATGTTTGGCGGCCTCGCTCTCCATGCCGGTAGCAACTAAAGGCGCCTGTGGAGAAATCAACGGCACTGCCTGCCGTTGCATGTTGGCTCCCATGAGAGCGCGGTTGGCGTCGTCATGTTCGAGGAAGGGTATCAACGCTGTGGCCACGCTGAATATCTGCTTGGGCGATACGTCCATGAGTTCTATCTTGTCGGGCGGTTCGCGCAGGTAATCACCACCCAGTCTTGCTTCTACTTTCTCATCAACAAACTGGCTCTTTTCATCGAGGCTGGCATTAGCCTGGGCGATGGTATATTTATCTTCTTCATCGGCGGAGAAGTAAGCGACTTCGTCTGAAACAAAAGGCACCACTTTAACCGCTTTGCGGCGGAGCTTGGCCAGTGCCTTGATATGTTTGGCGGTAATCGTTTCTCCCGCTTTTAGGAGGGCAGTCTTTTTGCTGTCGAGCACCGTCTCGCGACATGTCTTGCCGAGTACCCGACCATAGTTTTCGCTCACTTCGGAGATGACGCGCCGGTATGGTGTCTCGATGAACCCGTATTCGTTAACCCGGCTGTAGGTAGCCAGCGAGCCGATAAGGCCGATGTTCGGTCCTTCCGGTGTTTCAATGGGACAAATCCGGCCATAATGGGAGAAATGGACGTCACGTACTTCAAAGCCGGCACGCTCTCGCGATAGTCCTCTTGGGCCCATGGCAGACAGGCGGCGCTTGTGGGTTAGCTCGGCTAGAGGATTGGTCTGGTCCATGAACTGAGAAAGCTGGGAGCTACCAAAGAACTCGCGAATGGCGGCCACGACCGGACGGATGTTAATTAAGGCACTGGGGGTGGCGGCTTCAGTCGGAATGGTGCTCATGCGTTCCTTAGCCACGCGCTCCATGCGTACCAGGCCGATACGGCACTGGTTCTGAATAAGCTCCCCGACAGTCCTTACCCGGCGGTTCCCGAGATGGTCGATATCGTCGGCAGTGTCGACGCCGTTATCGATTAAGATAATGCGTCTGATTATTTCAATCAGGTCGTCCCGTGTGAGCGCCCGCTGCTCTTCCGAGACATTCAGTCCCAGCCGCTTGTTAAGTTTGTAGCGTCCCACCCGTCCGAGGTCATAATGGGAGGAATTGAAGAACAAGCTGTCCAGTAGTCTTCGGGCGTTTTCTTTAGTCGGGGGGTCTCCCGGGCGCAGCTTGCGGTAGATGCTGATTAAAGCCTCCGTCTCATCTGTGACCTGGGGCTCTCGCTCCATGGTCGACTGGATATACGGGTGCTCGGGCACGTTGTCTTCTTTAGTGAATAGGCTGAGCAGTTCCTCATCGCTGCTGACACCGATAGCGCGTAGCAGCGTCGTTATCGGAATTTTCCGTTTGCCGTTTATCTTGACGGAGAGGATATCGGAGTTGCTCGTTTCAAACTCTAACCAGGCTCCATGGTCGGGGATTAATTTACCGCCGCACAGTTTCCGGCCGCTGGCCGGGTCTGTTTCACCGATGAAGTATACGCCGGGAGAGCGGAGCAACTGGCTGACAACCACCCGCTCGGCACCGCCGGTGATAAATGTCCCCTTCGTCGTCATCAGGAGTATATCGGCGAAAAAGAGGTCTTGCTCCTTGATTTCGCCGGTAGATTTGATGAGCAGTCTTGCCTTGACATAGAGCGGGGCGGAATATGTCAGGTCGCGCTGGCGGCATTCCTGTTCAGTATGGCGGGGAGCGCGGAACTCATAGCTGACGAAGCTAATCTCCAGCCTATTCCCGGTGAAATCTTTGATTGGCGATATTTCTTCCAGTAGCTGCTTTAATCCCTCCTCCTGAAACCAGCGGAACGAGTTTAACTGGACTTCAATCAGGTTGGGCACATCGAGGATTTGTGGTAATGTGGCGTAAGTTTTTCGGGTACCAGTGGATTCAATGGACACCATTTGTTAGCCTACTCCTTAAAACAAACTTAGAGACTTGCGTTTCTGCACGTTTAAGTACAAAGCAAAAAAAGACAAAATATGCGGCTATGTGTGATATTTGGAAAAATTTGAGACACAATGAGGCATTCTGAAACCAATATTTATAATACACTGCTCTGGACCGCTTGTCAATAGCCCGGTATGTTTCCGTAGAAATCCGGCAGCTATTACCTCAATTATTGTATCTGCAGTACATTTGTCTTCTTTGACAAGCTGGGCTATAATGCTACCATATTTATAATACGTAAAGTTGACCGGTGTCTCTATAAAATAAACAGATGAATAAGGCAATTGTTACCGGGGGGGCGGGATTTATTGGCTCCCATCTTGCTGAGGGACTGGTAAAGCGGGGTTATCGAGTTGCTATTCTGGATGACCTCTCTACCGGAAAGATGGGGAATATCGAAGGCCTGCTTTCCCGCAAAAGTGCCGATTTTGTGCGGGGCAGTGTTCTTGACCTGGCTCTGCTGATGGAGCTGTTCCAGGATACTCAATACGTCTTCCATCAGGCAGCCATTCCCAGCGTCCCCCGGAGTATAGAAAACCCTATGGCTACGCACGAAGCAAATGCAACGGGCACTCTGAATGTGCTTTTTGCTGCCGCCCAGCGGAAAGCGAAAAAAGTAATCTATGCCTCGTCTTCATCGGCCTACGGCGATACGCCCACATTGCCCAAGAAAGAGGATATGTCCCCCGACCCTCAGTCTCCCTATGCTGTGAGTAAACTGGCTGGGGAGTATTACGGTCAGGTCTTTCAGAAGGTCTACGGACTTCCCTCTGCCTGTCTCAGGTATTTCAATGTTTATGGCCCCAGGCAAGACCCCCATTCCGAGTATGCCGCAGTCATTCCCAAGTTCATTCAGAGGACTCTGGCAGGCGAACCGCCCGTAATCTTCGGGGATGGCGAGCAGACCAGGGACTTTACTTTTGTTCTGGATGTGGTCGAAGCCAATATCTTGGCGGCAGAGAGCGAAGCTGCCGGTGTCTTCAACATCGGGCGCGGCGAAAGGATTTCCATCAACCAGCTGGCCGGGCTTATTATCAAGCTCACCGGCAGCAATGTCCGACCGGACCATCGGAAAGAAAGGCCCGGTGAAATAAAACATAGCCTTGCCGATATTTCCCGTGCCAGAGGCTTTGGCTTCGAGCCGAAGTGGGGTTTGGAAAAGGGGTTACGCGAAACGATCCGGAGGTTTCAAGGTGAGAAATAATCTCAGTCGAACCGTGGTCTGTGTCGTCGGTTTAGGCTACGTAGGCTTGCCCCTGGCAGAAGCCTTTGCCAAAAGCCTGAAAGTCATTGGCTTTGACAATGATACTAAGAAGGTGAGCAAATTACGCGCTCAAAAACTCCCGGGTAATTTTACCGTTACCAGCAGCCCTAAAAACATGAAGCAGGCCGACTTCATTATTATTTGCGTGCCCACGCCGGTTACTCAATCCAAAGAGCCGGACCTGGCCCCGGTTATCGGTGCGGCCCGGGTGGTGGGTCAGAACATGAAAAAGGGAAGCACCGTGATACTGGAATCGACCGTTTATCCCGGCGTCACCGAGGAATTGGTCAGGCCGATACTGGAAGAAGAGTCCGGGCTGAAATGCGGTGCGGACTTTGCCATTGGTTACTCTCCGGAAAGAGTTAATCCCGGCGATACCGAGCATACTATAGACCGCGTTACGAAAGTGGTTTCGGGCATGGACGAAAAGACCACCAGGCGTGTCGCCGATTTATATAGTCGTGCCGCTCCACGCATCTTTGTTGCCAGGAATATCAAGACGGCTGAAGCGGCCAAGGTCATCGAAAATATCCAGAGGGACTTGAACATCGCCCTGATGAATGAACTCGCTCTTATCTTCGATAAAATGGGGCTGAAGACCAGGGAAGTGCTGGCGGCTGCCGCTACCAAGTGGAATTTCCAGCGCTACTCCCC
>JBDRLU010000047.1:0-15467 GCA_043812795.1 Chloroflexota bacterium | reverse complement strand
AGACACCACTATTTGGAATAGAGTATTCTAAAGCCTCCTGGCAGCGGCATATTTTCCACAAGAGGGTATCCTCTAAGTATCGTCTGCGCTGAAGCGTTTCACTTCCGTGTTCGGGATGGGAACGGGTGGGGCCACTTCGCTCTAATCACCAAGAGGCTATTCTTTTCAGACCGATTATTAACTTTACCCGTTAGTGAGAAATTTGTCAAGCAATTTTCAATTATTCTTTTACTTAAAGTTGGCTGGTAACTCCTTTTAGTCTTACCTTCCTCCCTCCCGATTCCGTTTCGTACCACCCCGAAATCAAAATTTGCTAATTGTCCGCTAATGGTGTATAATGGTAAATAATTAGTGTAGGTCTTGGTTATTACAGGCTTCGAATCATTCAGATTTACCAGCATTGGATGACCGGAATTCTAGCTAAAATAATAAAAGAGGAGGTCATCCAGTGAGTTTTCAGGACAAATCACTCCAGTGCTCGGATTGTGGGGCTACTTTCACCTTCACGGCTGAAGAACAGGAGTTCTTCCAGACCAAGGGTTTCACTAACGAGCCCAAGCGTTGTCCGACATGCCGTCAGGCCAGGAAAACAGAGCGTAGTGGCAGTGGTGGTAACTACCAGTCCCGACGCCAGATGTTTCCCGCGGTCTGTGCCGAATGTGGCAAGGACACCGAAGTACCCTTCGAACCCCGTGGCGATAGACCGGTTTACTGTAGCGATTGCTACCGTAAAGTCAAAGTAAGTCGTTAATACGGAGTAAGAGCGAGGGTATGCCTAAGAATGGGGAAACCCATCACTTGGCATACCCTCGAATTTTATCTACGCAGCCTGTTTGTTTACCGCAGTTACGGAATTCTGTCTTTTTCCACGAATGATGGGTCGTGCTGGGCGATGATAATATCGGCCCGGCGTTTTACTTTCAGGACACTGTCATAGACATCCCGTACATCCTGATGGAGCATGGGAGCGGACGCTTCCCACCCCTGCTGTTTCATGGCTTCGGTCGGCTCAAAAGTGCGCAACTGGCAGCAGAACCCGGTGATGATGGCCTTACCGGCGCTAGTATTGATTACCACCGATTGCCCGCCCGGTGAGTGTCCCGGCGTCAGCAAAACAGATACCCCCGGGATTATTCTTTTCCGGCCATTAACGACCTCGAAGTCGAGGTCTTCGAACATGCTTCTATCGTACAAATGGGCCTCCATCGGGTGGGGATTGCGGGCGTAGTCCAGTTCTTTTTTCTGGACAATGAACCTGGCTTTCCGGTAGAGGTGGCCCAAGCCGATGTGGTCGAAGTGCAGGTGGGTCACGATGACAATCTCGATATCATCCGGTTTCAGTCCAAGCCGGGCCAGTGCTGCTTCGGGGGTGTTTAGTGCCGTGGGAAAACTACGCGGGGCCATCGCCGTCGTCAGCCCGGTATCAACCATTATCCTCGGCTTAGAACCTTCGATGTACCAGGAGTAGCAGACCGCCTTCGTCGGCGTGCCCGGAGGCAGCCGGTAGGCGTACATCGAGGCGTCCCTCGGCCCTTCGCACAGGGGAATGGGACGGATGGAATAGTTAGCCATATTAGGCCCCCTTAGCTGCCTTCAGCAATTTTGTCCAGTTCTTGGGCAGGTCTATCTTCTTACTGACCGGATAGCCGATGAACCCGTTCTGAGCGCAGAGCACACAGTTATCCCGGTCAGGGTCACCGCTCACGGTAATCATAAAATCGTCCGGTGACCAGACGATGGGCAGCAATCGCTCGGGGTCAGCGGACCGCCCATACTGTTTGGGTAATTTGCCCTCCTTAACGGCATCATGCAGTGTCCGGCGGCGGAACATCAGCTCGAACCGCTTCGCTGCGAACAAGGCGTGTTCGTACAGGTATTGCTTCGCTTTAGCCTTCGAGTAGCCTCGCCCGGCAATACCTTCCGCCAGACAGGGGCTCAGCAAAATTTGCGGCCGGACACTACTTTGCCCCAGCATGCTCAGGCTGAACAAATGTAGCTGGATGTCGGTGACGCGGGCGGCAATCGTATCCAGAATCTTCTCGGCGGTATCGCCACCAACTGAGTATAATGAATCAGTCGAAGTGCAAGAACTAATCGTCACCACGTTATCGCCTGTCTTGAATCCCTGGTCGACACTCATCGGCTCCCAGCCCATTTTCGCCACCGCATCCTCGTTCTCGGCCAGGATGACCCGCCAGGTCCCGCCGAAGGTAGCTTTGTCTGTCTTGTGGGGCAGGAATCCGGCCACATTGCGTAAATAGAGCCTCCAGAAGCGGCCGATACTCGTGTTGGCCTGGAAACCGACGCGCAAGGCCCCCTGCTCGTAGTTGAAGCCGAGGTCTTTGATAATCGTCCCGTTCAGGGTAATTAATACTTCGGTGCCGGGCGTGTGGCCCATGTGCTCGTGGCCGAACCTCGGGTCGGCCAGGGCCTCGACCATAGCAACTAATACCGGCATATATTCCGGCCGGCAGCCGGCCATCACGCCGTTGACGGCAATGTTCCGGGCGGTGGCTTCACGCTTGTCGGGAAGTAACACGGCCAGCACCTGGTCGGCAGGACGGGTCGTGTATTTCAGGAATTCTTCCACTTTTTCCACGGTAGGCGGTATGATGGGTATTCCCTCGCTCCATTCCTGCTCGTAGAAGTATCGATTTACCTCTTCCATCGTACCCTTGAAGACAACACTGCCTGGTTCCGGCTCGGCGGAAACTGCTGCCTCTTTGGGCTGCGTGGTCAGGCTTTTGATTACTTCCGGCACGATAGCCTTGACAACGTTCTTTTTCATTATTTCCGTGGGGTGAAAATCAACGTGCCCCGGGTATATTGACATTGGCAGATTAGGCAGCCCCAGACCGGCGGCAGTACTGCTCCCCTGTGTCGAAAAACCGCTACAGACGATGGTGGTCGTGGGTACACCGGCTTTCTCGGCAACAACGCTTGCCCGTATAACTGCGGGCGTGCAGGCCCCTCAGCATCCCATGCCGGTAATAACGGCATCACACTTGTTTTGCTTGAGCTGTTTCGGGAGGGCGGCCAGACCCTCGGCTTCACCGCCACCGTATATTGGGCCGAAGGCCTCATGGTTAATAAACTTGGTTTTAGGGTACTTTTTGGCCAATTCCTTCGCTATCACGGGGAAGATGTCATTACCACGAAAACCCCCGTTCCACACCGTGCCGATTGTTTTGCCTTCAAGGGTGCCCGGACGTCGGGCAAGGCGGGCCGTTTTCTCCGCTCTTCTTCCTCTGGGCCATACTACCTCATACATCGTTTGCCTCCTCCTCTTAACACATGATATGAGTCCTGTTAGACCCGACCTAATATGTAAGACGTTAACTAATATTAGCCAAATTGTCAATCCCGCAGGTAAGTTTTGCACTCCACTCTGGTTTCGTGCTATCGTATTGTACGGATGAATCCTCAGAGACTGCGAGAGGAGACGAAATGAAGAACCTTACCGGGAAACAAACAAAGCAACAGAAATGGCTGAAGAGCCTCAACGACGCTAACCTTATGAGCCCGGATAATCCCGCCCCCGAGCCGGTACTACTGACTCCGAATATCATTAGCGAATGGCTTGCGGCCCACCATGCGGAACATAAAAACCCTGACGACGCAGTCGATGCCTGTGTCAAAGCTTTCCGCCTGCAAAGAAGGCAACGGAAGACTATTGCCGAAATCTACGCCGAGACCCAGTTCGCTGACGCACACAGTTGCTGAGGGACCGGCCTGTCTTAGGTACTAAGACATAATCCAAACGGACTACTTGACCAGGGCCTTGACGGCCTTGGTAATCTCGGCCGTCGGTGTTTCCGGGGGAAAGACTTCGGCCACTCCCATTTCTTTCAGGGCCGGGACATCTTCCGCCGGAATAATGCCGCCGGCAACGAACGGGACATCGCCGATACCATGAAGCTTCATCTGCCGCAGGACTTCCTGAAAAAGGGTGAGATGGGACCCCGAAAGAGAACTGATGCCGACGATGTCCACGTTTTCCTCGATGGCCGTCTTAACAATCATCTCCGGCGTTTGCCGCAACCCGGTATAGATGACTTCCATACCGGCATCGACTAAAGCCTTGGCGACAACCCTGGCGCCGACGTCATGGCCGTCCAGTCCCACTTTACCAATCAATACACGGATTATTTTGCTCACTACTATTCGCTCCTATCCTCGAGGTGAAAAATGTTCCATCGCCCGGTGCTCGCCGAAAACCTCTCTCAGTATATCGCAGATTTCGCCGATACTGGCGTAAGCCCGCACTGCTTCCAGTGACGGTGGCACAAGATTACCTTCGCCTTTGGCTACCTCTCGAACATATTCTAGCGCTTCCCTGACAGCCTTCTGATTCCTATCCTTCTTAACTTTGGCCAGCCGCTCGACCTGTCTTGGCTCCACGGCCGGGTCGATTCTGAAGGCGCCGCGCGGAGGCTGTGATTCCACCCGGTATTTGTTCACTCCCACGGCTATCCTTTCCCCGGTCTCGAATTCCCTTTGCCGCCGGATGGCTCCCTCGTCCATCACGGAGCGGTAATAGCCGTTCTCGATGGCGGCGACCGCCCCACCCCGCTCCTCGACTTTTGTAAACTCGTCCAGAATTTGCTTCTCGATTTGGCTGGTCAGACTTTCGATAAAATACGAGCCGCCGAGAGGGTCAACGGTATCGGCAATACCTAACTCGTTAGCCAGAATCTCCTGGGTTCTGATTGATAGTCTGGCGGCATCTTCAGCCGGAGTCCCCAGCACCTCGTCGTAGCAGGCATCGTAAAGATAATTGACGCCACCGAGGACGAGAGCCATCCCGGCTACGGTAATGCGTACAATATTGTTGGCCGGTTCAAGCAACGTCTCGCCACCATGGGAGTAGGACGTAATTTTTAAAGCCATCGAGTCCGCATTTCGGGCTTTCATCCGCTCTTTCATAAGTTTCGCCCATACCCGGCGCGAAGCCCGCAGAAGGCATAGCTCAACAAAAAAGTTGGTCCGTTCGTCGAGGAACATGGTGAAAAGCGGTGCTACGTCATCGATTTTATAGCCCTTACCCAGCAGGTGATTGATGTAGGCCATACCGTTGGATAGGGCGAAGGCGGCCGCCTTCGCTGACCCGGCGCCGGAGGCATTGATATGGTTGGCACAGAGCGAACAAGGGAACCAGTGCCGGGCATGTTCGGCACAGTACCCGATAACGTCACAGTTAACTCTGATTGACGGGCGGATGGGGAAGATGTAGGTCCCCCGGGCCACGTATTCTTTCAGAACGTCATTCTGTAAATCGACCACGAAGTCGGCCGGTTTCAGTCCCTGTTTTTCGCCCAGGGCAATAAAAAGCGCCAGGGCCACCGGTCCGAAAGAATTGCCCAGCATACTCACCCGCTTCAACTTGTTCAGCGGGATATCGTCAAAACAATATCTCCATGTCCCGCAAAGTGTCGATAGCCACCCCGACTTTCCCCACCTCGCCTTTGGCCATGATATGGTCGGAATCGTAGCCGACCTGTGTCGGCAGGTCCACCGCCATGACAATCTCGGTAGCCCCCCACTCGACTAATTTCTTGTAGCGCTCATTGCAGACCTGCGGGTCGCCGAAACCGGAATAAGTCCGCATTATCCAGGGTTCGTTCCGGTACATGGCGGGCGTGGTACCACGGGTGAAGGGATATTGCCCCGGCAGCCCGACGTCCCGGGCGTAATCAAAACCTATTTCCGTAAGGTCGAGGGGTGTATAGAGCGGTTTTATCGTCAGGCCGGTATCGGTCACGAACTTCTGTTTCCGTTCCGGCTTGTTTTTTAAAGCAGGTTTGAGGCAACTTTCTTCCCATTCTTGCACCATATTTTCCATACTGGTTGCCGACTTTGGCGGTGCTCCTTTTTTGCCGGAGGCTCTCTTCTTTTCAGCGCTGGCCATAATTACCTCCTCAAGTTTTCTAACATCCAATTCTACACTCTAGGGGGAATGCCTGTCACTGTCAATAATGTTTCCGTTATTCGTGGCGTATGTCAAGAAAGCATACATAATCATTCGGTTTTGGACACTATACATTACGGGGCAGGCCGAAGGAGTGCTCTTTTAGCCGAGAGAATGGTCGCTCTTTTTGGCATGAAAATTGCACCAATAAATATTGGAGCGAGTCCGGGAGTGCACTGCGGGGTGGGGAGTAACGAATAGGTCGGGAGGTGAGAGATATGGGATTTATCTTAATTGGTGCCCCGGTTTTAGTGGCGATGGTTCTCGTCGTCCTCGCGGTATGGGGAGCCCATGAAGCTCTGACGCGTCTCGGCCAGCTTCTGTTAAGGTGGCGGACACAGTCCTTTTCGCATGAGAAAAGGTAGTAAACAGAGACTGGGCCATTTGGCTAGTCTTATATCTTGCCATTATTTCCCGATATAGGTATTTCAACAACAAAAGTGGCCCCTCCGTCGGTTCCGCTTTCGGCATAGATGCGTCCGCCGTGAGCGGTCACGACGCCGTGGCAGATACTGAGGCCGAGTCCGGTACCCTTGCCGACTTCTTTCGTCGTGAAGAACGGGTCAAAAACATGGCCGATATGTTCCTGGCTAATCCCGGGCCCGTCATCGGCAAATGAGACCCTGATGTATTTCCCGACCTGTTCGGTAGTAATGGTCAGTACCCCTTTGCCATGGGCTTGTACCATAAAGAACTCAGCATTGATGATAATGTTCAAAAAAACCTGCTGTAATTGAAAACCGTCCGCCATTATTGTAGGGAGACCGGAACCGAGCAGCGTATTAACGGTAATACCCTGGGCTTTTTGCTCGTAGGTACGGAGTTCCAGTACGCTCTGGATGGCACTATTTACGTCGACGGGCTGCCTTTCCAACTCGTGCTTGCGGGCAAAAGTCAGTAAATTCTTCACAATTCTGGCGGTACGCTGGGCTTCGCGGTAGATGGTACTGACGTCTTTCTTGGCATCCTCGGGTAAATCCTGGCTGGAAAGGATAGCGGAGAGGCCGACGATAGCCGTGAGCGGATTGTTAAGCTCGTGGGCAACCCCTGAGGCCAGTTCGCCGATAGTGGCTAGCCTTCCGGTAGTGATAAGTTGCTTTTCCATGGTCTTGCGTTCGGTAATATCTCTGGCGATATGGACTGAGCCGATAAGCCCGCCATTCTGGTCGAACATCGGCGAGGTGGAGACCTGAAGGTACATTTCCAGGCTAGGCTCAAAGAATTCGGCCGTCATCGGGTTTCCGGTTTTCAAAGTCATCCGGTGCGGACAGTCAGGTGGGGGGCCTTTGGCACCGTGTATCACCTCATAACAAAGCTTGCCAACAACATCTTTTGGAGTTGTATGTAACGCCTCAGCAAAGGCCTTGTTCACACGGATAATCCGGCAGTCCCGGCTATGGATAGAAATCATATCGGTAATAGAGTCGAAAGTAGCACGCCACTCTTCGGCGGCGTGTCTTATTTTTTCTTCATTTTGCTTCTGTTCGGTGATGTCCTGGTATATGGTCTGAAATTGCACTTCTCCGTTCCAGACTACCGCCTTGCGATACGCCATCAGGTGCCGTACGCTGCCGTCTTTGTGAATGACACTAGCTTCATAAGGAGACGGTACCGGTCGGCCCAGCTTCCTCACTTCTATTCTCTCCCGATGCTCGGCACAACTCTTCGGAGTGTACCGTTTTTTCGGTGGTAGGGCCACCAGTTCTTGAACATCACGGTAGCCATAAATGTCCAGCAGGGCCTGGTTGGCATAAAGCATTTTCCCTTCTGTACTGGTGATAGTTATCCCCAGCGGCGAATTATCGAGGGAGTTGCGAAAATTCCGTTCGGCGACCAGCAACGCCTCTTCCGCTCGCTTACGGATAAGAGACTCGACGATAGGTACGGAGAGAGTCTCCACGGCCTTCCGGTCATCCAGTGTGTAACCGGATTCCTTGTTGGTCAGCCCGACCATGCCTACCGTACCGGCGCCGTGCCGTAGTGGCACCCCCAGGAAGCAGGTCGTTGCTTCGTAACGTCCCGGCATACCGCTCCAGTCGCAATGAGCCGGTGGGTCATTAATGATTACGGGTTCACCTTCGGTGATTACCCGACCCCACATACCCCGTGGTGATAGGTCATTAGCCGGGCGTACCGGTTCACCAGCTGGTCCTTCGAGTGTTTTCTTCCCCGGTTCATTAAACGCCAGAGTATCCAGTCTGCCGGCGTCATTAAGCTCACAAATGAAACCGGATTGGCTGCCGGTTAGCATTTCCGTCACCTCGAGACAAGCCTGGGCGAGTTGTTCCCCCGTCTCACAGGTCAGCGCCGCCCGGAATACCTTATTGATAGCATCGAGCACAGCATTGTCTGAGGCGGGCAGTCTGTTATTTGCTTGATTTGCCATGTTGACCTCACATCAATGACTCACTAAAATCAGGCGGGAGAAACGAACCGGTAGCCTTCGCCACGTTCGGTCAATATTATCCGGTTGGGATTATCGTTTAATTTATCACGGAGTCTCCGGATTCGTGTCCTCAGGGTATCGGCCGTCACATCTTCTCTCCCCCAGACCTCTTGAAGAAGTCTCTGGTTTGAAATTGTTTCTTCCGGGCTTCTCATCAAGGCATAAAGCAATCTGCCTTCAGTCGGCGTCAGTCTCACAATGTCGTTCTTGAGACGTGCCTCATTAGTTCTTAGATTGAATTCCAGAGTACCACGTGCGATTGAAGGCTCGGTCGTACTCTCCGGCGGTTTGGTGGAACGGCGCAGTACTGCCGTCACTCTGGCGATGAAGTCCCGGGGCCGGAAAGGTTTAACGATGTAGTCATCAGCTCCCATCTCAAGCCCTCTGGCCTGGTCTTCCTCCTTCCCCCTGACGGTCAGAATGATGGTAGGCACAGTAGAAAAGGTACGGACCCGCCGCAGGACTTCAAAACCATCGATATCGGGAAGATTAATGTCCAGAATAACGATATCCAGCGGACGCGCTCGCGCGATTTCTACTCCCTGTACTCCCACTTCAGCCACAGCGATATCAATGTCAGGCCAGCGTAGCTGCAAACAGAGCGATACTGCCTCCACGACATCAGCGTTATCTTCTACTATTAATGCCTTCAAAGCTATCTCCTCCTTGTTGAAGTGCGTTATCTTCTTTCGTGAGACTATCTGGCCCGAGTGCCGGCAGTGAGAAGGCAAAGATATTGCCCTTCCCGGGTGTGGTCTCAACCCAAATTCTACCGTGGTGCAACTCCACGATCCGCTTGGCGATAACAAGCCCCAACCCGAGGCCGGGTATGCGGATTCTTCGCTCGGCATCCTCGCCGCGGTAATACGGCTGGAACAGTTTGCTCTTTTCGGTGTCACTTATCGGCGGTGCTGAATCGGCCACCGCAACCACCAGTTGCTGGTCGATATCCCTCACGCTCACCGTAATGTCACTATCAGCCGGCGAGAATTTGTTGGCATTGGAGAGAAGATTGAACAATACCTGAGCCAGTTTATCCTTATCGCCGTTTACTTTAGGGAGCATGGGTGGTATCTCCAGAACCAGCCTCTGGTTCTTGTTTTCAAAAAGAATCCGTAGTTGTGCGGCCGCTTCAAGGATAGTCTGGTTCAAATCCACGGGCTTGGCGTCGATTCTTGTTTCTCCCACCTGTAGCCTGGCTAAATCGAGCAACGCATCCACTTTCTGGTTCATCGAGGTAGCGCTCTGTCTAATATTGTTGATTAACCTCGGCTTGAACTTGGCGGTGGTCGCCGAATCATCGCCAAGCAATTCCGATGAGGATAGGATGGCAGTCAAGGGTGTCTTAAGTTCGTGGGCAACACCGTGCAGGAACTCGGTTTTCTGGCGGTTCTGTTCCTCAAGGTCCTGTATTGCCCGTTTTTCCAGGTCGAACAACATGACATTTTCAAGCTCGACTCCGACACGGCTGGCAATTGTCGCCAGAAGGCGCTGGTCTTCCTGGTCGTATGGCTGCTGGGACAGTTTCTCACCCAGGACAAGAAAAGCAATTAGTTGTTGTTCGGCGAAAATGGGGACGAATAAGGCGGCCCTGGTATCGGCCAGCAGCTTCGCATGGGTGACTTCAAGATATTGCAATTGGGGAGTAAAGGTAATTTCCTGACGGTTCAGTATGCGCTTTTTAGTATCGAGCCAAGCCAGCAGGCCGCTGTTCTGGGAGATAAGAAGTTGGGAGCTGGTTGGGTCAGTCGATGAAACACTCCGAAAGTACCCTGAATTGTCCGCTAGAAAGAGAAACCCTGACGAGCACTGAAGCGCCTGCCGGATAAGGGTGAGTAAAGAATGGCCGATTTCTTCCGGGCTACCGATTTTGCGGCTTTCGCTACTGAACCGATACAGTGCTTCCAGATAGTCATACCGCTCGCGGTAGAATAGTCTGTCCGCTATTTTCTGTATTTTCCAATAGAGTGGTAGGAGGATTGTAGCTACCACGACGATTAATAAAAAGTGTAGCCACCATTGCTGCGCGATTCGCCCGAAAAACCTGGTCAGACCATAGAGAATACCCGTGTATGGGACCGCTATCATAAGGCTGACCAGAAAAAAGACGAGGCTCTTTTTCATGACAAACCGTATATCGAGCAGGTGGTATTTCACAATGGCAATACTGCACAGAGTGCAGAAAACAATATTAGTCCAGATTGAGACGGGCGGTAAAGGTGAGAAAGCATCGGTGAGCGCGCCGGCCAGAGAAATAAAAGCGGCGATGATGAAGTAGTTGAGCCGTGTCCTCTCCTCGTACGAGTCACTAACTCGGTAGCGCTTCATCAGGTTATAAAGTCCGCCTCCGAAAAGCGCCAGCCCAACAATCGATGACAGATAAGCCCCGGGGCCGAGAACGGCGGCAAATCCGTAAGCCTCAACCCGCATGGTCCGGATAATCAAGCTGGTAGGGGAGAGAAGCACTACCAGCAACAAGATGAGGTAGGCACCAATCAGGATTTTCTTCTGCCCTCTGGTACCGGTGTAATCTACGGTGAATTGGTAAAAGAGGAGATAGATAACGTAGGCGGGAATAATTAATGGCTTTTCCCACATGGTTGCCTGCTCGATGGTCGAGCTGGACCGCATACCAAAGGTCAGCAGCCCCCACATGCCGAAGCTGGCGAGCAAACCAAGGAGGATGTGCTTCGAGGAACTCGACGGCGCGCCGCGCCAGACGATTATCAGTAAGACGAGACTGACAACCATCGCCAGCAACGGTGAAAACAAATAGACCGGGTCGGAAAACACTACTTTTTCTTGCCTCTATCCAGTTCAAGCAGATGCTTCATGGCCTCATCCGGGGCGTTCATGTGGGACGGTTTCAAATGGGCCAGGTCGGCCCCTTCCTTCATCTTTTCGTCGATGTAAAGCTTAAATGTCCCCGGCGATAAGAAGGTAACCCTGATTGGTCGAATATTCAGGTATGAATCAATATCTTTGTAGTCGGTATCAATTAGTCTGAGCTGCTCATCCAGAGCGATGGCCAGTTCATCGACACTCCGGTTCGATTCTGAGGTCTCGATGTAGATATGAGCAAAGCTCTGGTTGTGGTCATATTCTTTACGAGCTGTCCAGTCGTTATAACTGACACCGGTGTTCGTTATCGCTTTCCATATCGTCTTCTCATCGAGGTCAGCTAACGCGCCGATATTGATTGTCTCGCCAAGCCTTCTCTCAAAAACAAACTGCGGAAGGTTAACACCGGCCTTATCGTCTTTCAGAGCAGCCACCTTCAGAACATCTCCCATCCGGTAGCGGAAAAGGGGCATGCCGTAGAGATGGCTGATGACTAGTTCATAACATTTACCTTCCTCGACTTCGTTAAGAAGCACCGTAGGTGCCTGTTTCCCGGTCTCATTTCCGGCTGCCTGCCCATGTGAGCATGGCAGGAACTCGAGGAAGGCAACATCAGGAAAGAAATTCAGCCCCTGCCTGGTCCAACTCTGGCTGGCGACCATGCCGCCAAGCTCGGTGGCGCCGTAGATTTCGTGCGGCTGTACTCCCCAGTAGTACTTGATATCTTTTTCATAGATACGGACATCGACTCCGCCCGTAACTACCCCTCGTAGGGGCCAGATGTCTCTCGGCAGGGTGGGCCCCTTGCGCATCGCACTGGCCAGTTTTGCCTTCAACAGGCGCGGTAAGATGTAGGGGTGCAACATGGACCAGTTGAACTTACTCCCTTCAGTTTGTCCGCTGAACTTCTTACCGGCATTTACCAGGACGCTGGCGAGGGAAGAGATGCAGTCTATCCCTTCTTTGAGGGCCATTTCAAATCCGACCTGGACACGCTGCTGAAAGTCCATTTCTATTGAGGCGGTTTGTGGTGGCATGGACCGGAATGAAAACTTCTGGTCGAGGTTCCGGTAAATGACACCCGAGGTGTAGGGTGGTGGGGGGAAGATGATAAGCAGGCGGACACCGGGAGCGATGTTTACTTCTCCCTTCGTGTTACAGGAGCCCAGGATAAGGCCGGTGATGCAGCGCCGGGCGATAACCTCGAGAAAATCGTTGGTATAGGGCATCCATTTAAAATGTCCTCCTTTGCCCGAGGAGTGGCACCAATCTCCCGGCTTTTCGGCCAGCGCACTTTCGTCTTGTTCACTAAGGTATGGCTCATAATCTTCGTATTTAGTTAGCGGTATTCTCTCACGGAATTCCTCGACACTTTTGGGCGGCTGGTCACCCAGGATTTTCTTCCCGAGCACAGTACCCCCCACGCGTTTCATCTGGTCCATGAGCAGGTCCTGCTGGATATTAATGAACTGGTCAACCGATAAATCGAGAAAGCCGCAATACCGTTGCCATAACTCCTGTTTACTCAAAGTGCGGAAATAACTGTCTTCCTTTTTCATGAAATAAATCCTCCTCCCTTTTTTACGTGGCCGTGCCATAAACGATGAAATCCTGGTAAACCGGGTCGATGTCAATATGAAACGTGCATTGGCGTGTCGTCGTAAGCAGCTTCTCCAGTTGCTCACGGGAGTAACATTTCCGTTTGGGGCGAAAAAGAAGGGGCAGATAAACGACACCCATCCACATCTGCCCCAGAAAACTGATTAGCGAAAGGCCGGCCGGTTTGTTTCCTTTCTTTCGACTGTTCAGGCCATCCTTAAACAGACCGTAGCTCGATTTCAGTCCCTCTTTCCCGGAAGGATAGGTAATAACGAATTTGCCGCCCGTCTTCACGACCCGTAGTATTTCCGCGCTCACCTGGTCGACATCGGTAACGAAATCCATGACATGAAAACAGAGGACCCGGTCGAAGCTTTCCGGTGGAAACTCCAGATGATGAGCGTCCATCACCTGTGTCTTAATGGCCTTGCCCAGAGCTGTAGCCTTCTGTTCGGCTTTGTTCAGCGCCGTCTGGGAGAAATCGATACCGGTCACCTCGATATCACGGTTAGCCTGGAACATCCGGGTGAGTTCGTTGCCGGTTCCGATACCGACACAAAGGATGCTATTACCGGCAGCAAGTTCCAGCTTTTCAATACACCGCTTTTGGAGCGTACTATAGCGCTCGAGCCTGGCCGTGGTACGGTCGTAGACGGGGTTGTAGACGTAGTTGAAATAGGCTCTCAGCAAGTGACCCCCTTCGAACATTGATAGACGTTAACGCAATCGGCGCCACTATACCATGCTTGTGTTTAATATGTCAATATGGTTATATTGTGTCAAAATGGTAATATTAGATAGGGGCAGACCGAGAGGAGCCTCTAGTTACCTTAAGCTAGTGAGCTTTACCCCAGGTGCCCATGGCTTGCCTCATCATGGCGAATTCCCCGAGGTGGAAGGCGTTATGATTGGCGACGGTAATAATTTCCCGCAGAAAGGTTATCTCTCCGCCTTGCCACGGAATGCCACGATACAGGTTATTTTTCGGGTCTTTTATCAAATTCTGCAATTCCTTGAAGTCCCTTTTGAAGTCATCAATCGTTTTCTTCCAATCGGCCGGGGTGGCTTTCTTGCCTTTCTTCGGCCAGTAACCCGCGGGCCACCCCCGCTCCCGGTAGTTGGGGTTCTTGATGAAATCCAGGATGTCTTCCTGGGCCAGCCTGATATGCTCCAGCAAGTCCCAGGGACTGTAATCGGCGTTGGGAAAATTCTCATTGATTCGATTACTCGGGAATTCACGCACCACGTTTTCAAAAGACGTGCGGGAATGCTCTCCGGTCATAAGAGCTAAGAGGTTTTCACGCAGAATTTTGTCCTCGTTCATCAGCCACCTTCCTCCTTCATCAGATTGCGCCGTCATTCTAAAAACAAATCGGGGTGGTGTCAATTGACGAATTGACTCATAAGCGTAGTGGAGGGCGCCGTGTGTCACTATTTATTAACGAGCGTGGCTTCTTCTTCGGTGCCGGTTCGGTGACGGCCAATCAGGATTACATGCCAGTCGCTATAGCAATAAATACCCTGAAAAGCTGAGCCGCCCAACAGTCCGAATGTGATAGCCGGAGCCAAAAAGTACGTGCCGGTTAGGTAACTGAAACAGAGCAGGCAGACAGAATAGACCCAATGGTGGATATGTATACTGAATTGCCGGAAAGGGATAAGGATCGACCTTATTCTGCCTCGTTCTCCGGCTGTTCCGCCGGCTATGTACTTGGATGCCAGAAAACCGAGTAGCCAGCTCAAGAAGAACAGATAGCCAAACATGATGGTGGCAACGATAAGTGAGAGGGTGGCAACCAACTTTCTTTTCATTGAAGGACTTCCTGGCTTTGTAGCGCTTTAGCCTACTAAAATAAACTTAACAGATATCATGGGCACAAACAAGTCTACTTGCATCAACCATAGCAAGCTGGTAAGCTATCCTCAATTGTAATTGGAAAAGGGGGGTAGTGAATGTCAATAGAAGCTAAGGCGGTCTATTTCGAGAGCCCGGGTATCACAAATACCGATGAGGTACTCCGTATTGTTAAGAAACGGGCGAAGGAACTGGGTATCAAGACGGTACTGGTAGCATCGACTAGCGGCGATACCGGAGCAAAAGCGGTCAAGGTCCTCAGCCCGATGAGAGTAATTGTAATAAGCCTCTGTACCGGTTCTAGGGAAGCCAATGTTCAGCAGCTTTCCGCCAAGAACCGGAAGCTAATCGAGAGCAAAGGTGGTATCATACTGACGGCGACGCACGCTTTTGGCGGACTGGGCCGGGCGATGCATCAGGCCCAAATCCCGCAGGCCAGCTCGACCTATGTCATCGGGGATATTGTGGCGAACACCCTGCGCATTTTTGGCCACGGCATGAAAGTCGTCTGTGAGATAGCAGGTATGGCGGCTGATGCCGGCCTGGTGAGCACCGACGAAAGTATCATCGCTATCGCCGGCACCGGTGGGGCTGGCCGGGGTGCCGATACTGCCGTGGTGCTGCAGCCGGCTAATGTCCACAATTTCTTTGAAATGCGGGTAAGAGAAATTCTCTGCAAACCCCACTTTTAATGTGGTAACGAAACCACAATAAGATTCGGACTTGAGAAACGGGAGGTTGTCCTAGATGGCTAAAGT
>JBDRLU010000046.1:0-18369 GCA_043812795.1 Chloroflexota bacterium | reverse complement strand
CACTTTATTCTCATTGTCCACCAGCACCTGTAAAATCTCAATTTCGGTCGGGCTGAGTTTTAACTGGTTATCACCAACACGAATTTCGTTGCTGACAAAATCCATACTCAATTTTCCCTTGATGAATAGCTCACCGTCAACATGAGTCTTTTCCATGAGTATGCCACGGCGCCGGAGCAGAGCTCCGACTCGAGCCAGCAGCTCGCCGGGGGAGAATGGTTTCACGATATAGTCGTCGGCGCCCATTTCGAATCCCTGTATTTTGTCAATTTCATCGCCCCTCACCGTCAGCACAACGACGGGTACATCGGAAAAAGACCTTATCTTATGCAAAACTTCAAATCCGGTAATATCCGGTAAGCCAAGGTCCAGGAAAACGATGTCCGGCCGTTCGTTACGAGCCAGCTCGACGCCGGCTTCCCCCATTGTGGTCGAGACCACAGTAGCCTCGGGCCATCTTAGCTCAAGAGTATAACGTAACGCCTCGACGATTTCGAGGTTGTCCTCAATGACGAGAATCTTCATCTTCTTGCCGACATATTGATTCAAGATAGCGACATTATAACATACTAAATGCAAAATGAATGTTATTTGTTGCTAGATTACCTTACTGATAGCCTCGCCATAAGAGCGGCGCACGATGGCATCACTCATCCGGCAGACCTTGACCATCGGCAGCACGTCATGTACCCTGACCATGTCAGCACCGTGGGCGATGGCGATGGCAATTGTTGCTGCCGTGCCCTCGACCCGTTGCTCAGCCGGGAGGTCGAGCACGCGGCCGATGAACGACTTCCGTGACGTACCGATGAGAATAGGCCGTCCCAGGCTCTTTAATTCACTCAGGCGCTGGATGATTTCCAGGTTCTGTTCCCAGTTCTTGCCGAAGCCGATGCCCGGGTCAATGATAAGATTATCCTCGGGCACTTTCATCTTCAAGGCCAGGTCGATACTTTCACGGAGGTACTGGGTCATTTCAGGCATCACATTGTTATAATTAGAGGTGTCCGCCTTGTATCGGGCATCATAGCCACCCTTCTCGCGCTGGTTGCTCATTAAGATGAGGGGTAAGCCCCGGGCGGCGGCTAATTCGGCCAGGCGGCTGTCTCGCCTTAATCCCCACTGGTCGTTGAGCATTACCGCACCGGCTTCGACCGCCTGATAGGCCACCTCATATTTCGAGGTATCGACGCTTATCGGTACCGATATTATTGAGGCCAACTTTCGGATAACCGGGACGATACGTTCGATTTCCTCGTCCGCCGATATCGGAGCCGAACCGGGGCGAGTGGTCTCACCGCCGATGTCAATGACATCCGCACCTTCAGCTACCATGCGTTGTGCCTGGACAATAGCCGCCGGCGGGTCGGCGATGCCATCGCCGGAAAAAGAGTCGGGCGATAGATTGAGGATTCCCATCACGTAGGTCCGCTCTCCCCAGTGAAATTCCATATTGCCACACTTCGTAATAGCCGGATGACTCATCGGAACTCTCCTATGATTGATAATTAGCTATTATTTTAGCATACCGCCTTGCGGGCGGCGGCAAATAGTATTATGCCCGATGGATTTTGTCACTCTACATAAGGCGTTAGAATTAAGGGGAGCATTTCTTGCTCCCCTTTAATCCGACTGCGACCTACATCTTATGGCCACTATGCCCTGACATTTCGTGCCCCTGTCTGCCGAGGTACTTCTCCGGGTTGGCATCGAAGGCTTTTTTGCAACCGGGGGCGCAGAAGTAATAGGTCTTACCTTTGTATTCAGACTTGGCTGGGGCGGTCTTTTCATCGCAGTCCATGCCACAAACAGGGTCTTTTGCCATTTTATCTTCTCCTTTGTTAATTATTGTATTTTTGATTTGCTGATTAGTCTCGGTAAGTCTGGGCGGACGGAAACCTCTGAGGCGCAGTGAGTTCGATACCACCGTCACCGAGCTGGTGGCCATCGCCAGAGCGGCCAGTATCGGGTTAAGGAAGCCGTAATCGCCGAAGAAGAAACGCAGGTCGGGCGGAGTCCCATTCCGTCCGAAAACAAAATATAATACTCCAGCGGCTATCGGTATCAACGCTACGTTATAGGCAAACGCCCAGAACAGGTTCTGTTTGATGGTGCGCAGCGTACGCTTACTCAGGGCAATGGCGGTGACAACACCGCTCAGGTCGCCGCTCATCAAGGTTATATCAGCGGCTTCGATGGCCACATCCGTACCGGTGCCGATGGCAATGCCGACATCGGCCTGGGCCAGTGCTGGAGCATCATTGATGCCGTCACCGACCATGGCGACTACTTTGTCTTCATCCTGAAGCTTCTTTACCTCGCGGGCCTTATTTTCCGGCAGGACTTCGGCCAGCACCCGGTCGATACCGACCTCCCGGGCAATTGCCTCGGCGGTCCGTTTGTTATCGCCGGTAAGCATGATCACTTCTAACCCGAGGTTGCGCAACTCTTTGACTGCTGCCTTGGAGTTCGGTTTCAGGGTATCAGCCACGGCGATGATACCGGCAGTGCGGTCGTTAATGCCAAGAAACATCGGTGTCTTGCCTTCCCGTGAAAGCTGGTCAGCCTTTGTCTCCAGTCCATCGAGGGATAATTTGCGGCCTTGCATCAATTTCAGGTTGCCCAGCAAGACCTTTCGTCCATCTATTTTGGCCTCGATACCATGGCCGGGGATGGCGTTAAATTCAGCGGCCTCCGGTAAGTCTAGGTTTCTTTCCCGGGCGGCACTGACGATAGCTTCTCCCAGGGGGTGTTCGGAACCTCGTTCCGCCGATGCCGCCACCTGAAGTAACTCTTCTTCCTTGAAACCGGTGCCGGCGATAATTTCGGTAACTACCGGCTTACCCTGGGTCAGCGTGCCGGTCTTGTCCAGAATAATAGCCTGTATTTTATGGGCCGTCTCCAGGGCCTCACCGCTCCGTATGAGCACGCCGTTCTCTGCCCCTTTACCCGTGCCTACCATAATTGCCGTCGGTGTGGCCAGTCCCAGGGCACAGGGGCAGGCGATAATCAGCACGGCGACAAAGTTGAGCAGAGCGTAAGTGAGCGCTGGCGCCGGGCCAACAAACAGCCATACGATAAAGGTGATGGTGGCAATGCCGATAACCGCCGGAACAAAATATGAGGAAATAACATCGGCGAGTCTCTGGATAGGGGCCTTGCTACCCTGGGCTTCCTCGACCAATTTGATAATCTGGGCCAATACGGTGTCCTTGCCTACCTTGGTTGCTTCGAAGCGGAAGCTGCCTGTCTTGTTAATGGTGGCGCCGATGACCTGGTCGCCGCTACCCTTTTCCACGGGTAGGCTTTCTCCGGTGACCATCGACTCGTCAAGACTGGAGTGTCCCTCTGTGATGGTGCCGTCCACCGGTACTTTTTCTCCCGGGCGGACGATAATAATATCGCCGACGGCCACCGTTTCCACCGGGATATCCAGTTCTTTATCTTCACGCACTACCCGGGCTGTCTTGGCCCGCATTCCGATGAGCTTCTTGATAGCGTCGGAGGTCTGTCCTTTCGCCCTGGCCTCCAGCAGGCGGCCCATCAGGATAAGGGCAATGATGATGCTGGCCGTATCGAAATAGACCTGGGTACCGCGGCCGCCGGCGGCGAAGAAAGCGGGGAAAAGAATAGCCGCCACGCTGTAAAAATAAGCCGCCGAAGTGCCTACGGCGATTAAGGTGTTCATGTTGGCCGTCTTATGCTTTAAAGCGCCCCAGGCACCGTGGTAGAACTGCCAGCCGGCCCAGAACTGTACCGGCGTGGCTAAAACCCAGAGGAGGTACTTGTTACTGAAGATGGTGGGTAGCCACCCGCCGGTGAACTCGGACAGGGCCACCAGGAGCATGTAGATACCGATAATACCGGCGAAGGTCAGCTTGGTTCTCAGGGTCCTAATTTCACGGCGACTGCTTTCGGCGATGACATCGGACTGCGTTGCGCTTTCTTCACTGACCTCGGCTCCGATGCCGTAGCCGGCATCCACTACCGCCTTCTTGAAATCAGCCATTCCGGTCTTGGTAGAATCGTATTCCACGGTCGCCTTTTCCGTGGCCAGATTCACGTTGGCCGAGATGACGCCGCTAACTTCACGCAAGGCTTTCTCTACATGGGAGACGCAGGAGGCGCAGGTCATGCCGGTAACGGCGAAGGTAATCTTCTTTTTTGCTGCCTCATCTTCGACAACATGATACCCGGCGTCCTCCACGGCTTTCCTGAAATCGGCCATTGAGGTCTCACCAGCCAGGTATTCGACAGTAGCTTTTTCGGTAGCCAGGTTCACGAAGGCATTGACAACTCCCTTGACTTCGAGCAGGGCTTTCTCGACGTGGGAGACACACGAAGCGCAGGTCATGCCGCGAACGCCAAAAGTCTTCTTTTCCAGGACCACGCCATAACCGGCGTCTGACACCGTCTTTACTAGGGTACTGACTACCACTTTACCCGCTTGGTATTCCACCGCTGCCTTTTCACTGGCCAGGTTAACGTTGGCCCGCGTAACCCCCGGCAGTTGGGACAGGGCTTTCTCGATAGTGGCGGCGCAGGAAGCGCAGGTCATCCCCTGGAGCGGTAAAATTATCTTCTGCGTTTTCTTATCTTCACTGCTCATACTAAACTAGCCTCCTTTCGTTCCGCGGAGACAGCGATATCCTTTTATGGTTGTTTACAATTGCTATGCCCTGTCCTCCCATGGGGCATCTAATCATATTCTATTCCCGCATTCTCTTATTGTCAAGTAGCCGAATAGTGCCCGTATTGACACTTCCAAGAATATTCCCTATACTAAGTATAGATGCCCCCCATGGGCATATTTCATGTGGAGGTAAGAGGATGCCCTCTTATGTGAGAGATAAACAGGAAATCCTGGTCCGCCTCCGAAGAATGGAAGGCCAGCTTAAGGGAATTCAAAAGATGGTCGAGGAAGATAAATATTGCGTTGATGTGCTTAACCAGCTTTCCTCGATAATCGCGGCAACACAGAAAGTGGCTGCTATCATCATGAAGGACCACATTAAAGGCTGTGTCCGTGACGCCTTGACCCGCAACGAGAACAGCGAGGAGTATGTGAACGAGCTGGTCTCCGTAGTCGAAAGGTTCACCAGGAAATAATCCCTTGTTTTGATTTCGTTCAGCCTCTGGGGTGAGGGCATTACCGTACCTTTCGAGACGTTGCTGTGCCTCTGTCTGACTCAAGCCATCGGCGGAAGTAGCCAGGCGCTTCATCAGCTCCTCAACAGGCACGTCTTTTAGCTGTGTTCCCGTTGATTCAGACATTTGCTTGCTATATTTGCTGCTTATATTTGCTGCTTATATTTGCTGCTTATATTTGTTGATTGACTCATTGTTGTCCCGCAGATTTACAATATATTTTGTTGTGCCCATGTACTTCTTGTGTTGTCATCATCATTCACTTCCTAAATAATTCTCCAAAGTGGAGATATTTATCGGGTGGTACTTACTTCGTTAATATCTTGACACTTTAGAAATTACAAAGGCATAAAATTTGGGAGGGAAATATTACATTACAATGTCATTGCTAAGCCATACCTGGCCCTGGGTAAACGCAAAAGATGCTATTCTGCCCGATAACCTGCTATAATAATAGACTGGGTTGGTTTGTTAAATGACGATAAAACGTGACTATTATGAAGTTCTGGGTGTGGGCAGAAATGCCACCGATGAAGAAATAAAGAAAGCTTTTCGCCGGCTGGCTTTCCAGTGTCACCCTGACCGTAATCAGGAAGCCGGGGCGGCGGATAAGTTTAAGGAAATTAACGAGGCCTACGAAGTGCTCTGCGACCCGGAGAAACGGGCGAGCTATGACCGTTTCGGCCATAATGGTCCCGGGGACATTTTCCAGCATGGGTTCGACGGATTTGACCTCGGCGGTTTCGGCGATATTTTTGACGCCTTCTTCGGTGGCACTACCGCTACCCGCCAGGCGCCGCAGCGGGGCACCGACCTTCATCACAAAATGACAATTACCCTGGAAGAAGCCGCCTTCGGTGCGGAAAAAGAGCTCAATGTCGTACGTACCGAGTGTTGTTCCGTTTGCCACGGTAATGGCTGCCGCCCCGATAGCCAGCCCGGCCGTTGCCCGAATTGCGGCGGTACCGGACAGGTACGGCGCGTCCAGCAGAGTATTTTCGGGCGTTTCACCAATATCGCTAGTTGTCCCCAGTGCCACGGTGAGGGACGCATTGTTACCGACCCCTGCCCTCAGTGCCGGGGCACGCGGATCGAACAACAACAGCGTACCCTGCGCGTGATGATTCCGGCTGGCGTCGAGGACGGCTCGCGCATCCGGCTCAGCGGGGAAGGTAATGCCGGAGTAAAAGGCGGTCCTGCCGGTCACCTTTATATCAGCATATCAATCGCGCCGCACAGGTTTTTCACCCGCGATGGCGATAATATCCTCTATGAGTTACCCGTTAACTTCGCTCAGGCTGCCCTTGGCGCCGAGGTCGAAGTACCCACTTTGACCGATAAAGCTAAAATCAAGATTCCGTCCGGCAGCCAGAGCGGGCACGTCTTCCGGCTCAAACATAAAGGCATCGTCCATCTTTCCGGGAATGGAGTGGGCGACCAACTGGTAACGCTGCGTGTCGTCACCCCTGACTCGCTCACCAAAGAGCAGCGCCGCCTCTTCGAAGAACTGGCTAGAACGATGGGGGCACCTGGCGACAGCAAGTGAACTGCGTAATGCGTAAAAGGAAAGATTTTAAAGAGGTCACTTGTTTACTTGGGAAGGCTGGGAGTGTTCTGCCTGAGGAAGGAGAAGAGCCGCCATTTCCGGCCGGCCAGCTCATGGTTGGCTTCGATAGTCATCAACTCCGCCGCTGCCTCGTGGATGTCAGCGTCTTCATATAAGACCCGGTAAATCGTTTCCGTAATCGGCATAGCCAGTCCCATTTTCTTCGCCATCGTCCAGACAACGAGGGTGGTACTGACCCCCTCGGCGACGCCCGTCATCGATTCCGTAATCTCTTTTAAGGGGCGGCCTTTAGCCAGCTCGACACCGACGAAATGGTTCCGGCTAAGCGTGCTGGCGCAGGTGGCAATTAAATCACCCAGACCGGCCAGGCCGGAAAAGGTAAGCGGATTCGCCCCGAGGGCCATCCCGAGGGCGGTCATCTCCGTCAGGCCGCGGGTAACCAGGGCCGCCTTGGCATTATCACCATAGCCAAGACCATCGGCAATACCCGCACCCATGGCAATGATGTTCTTCAACGTACCGCCCAGCTCGACACCAATAACGTCGGTATTGGTATAGACGCAGAATTTGGGTGTCACCAGCAGCTTCTGGAGCTTTCTGGCCTTAACTTTGTCTTCGGAAGCGACTACCGTGGCGGCCGGCAACTCCCCGAGGATTTCTTCGGAGAGGTTGGGCCCGGAGAGGACGCAAATATTGGGACGGAAAGAAGCTTTAACCTCATCGGCAATGACCTGGGACATGCGCTTGCCACTGCCCAATTCCATTCCTTTGGCGGCGCTGACGATGAGTGTCGAGTCATTCAGATGCCTGGCGACCAGCCTGATATTCTTCCGCATACGCTGCGAGGGCACTGCCAGGATAACGGCACTGGCGCCGTCCAGAGCCTCATCCAGGGAACTGGTCACTGATAGTTGCCGGGGAAATTCGGTCTGGGACAAGATAGGGTGATTAGACCCGTTACTGGTTAATTCGACGGCTTCCTCTTCTGTCCGCGCCCATAGTCTAACCGATAGTGCCTTGCGGGCGAGCACCACTGCTAGAGTCGTCCCCCAGCTGGTGGTGCCCACGACTGCGATATTAGGCATAATTACCCCAAATCAGTTTTTGTTGGGGATGGGTTTGCCTTCTCCGCTTTTTCACCCAGCCTGCGCTCTTTGCCGGCAAGCAAACGGCTGATGTTATCCCGATGAGTTGCCAGGATAGCTATGGTACCGAATAAAGCGTAGAGGATGTACTCGATTGGAAAACCGTTGATAATGGTAAGTGGCACCAATATCGTGTAAGTACCCACCGCCCCGGCAATCGAACCCAGCGACGCGAATCTGGTCAGGCTGGCCCCGAGAAGTCCAATCTCGCCACCAAAGAAAGCCGCCGCCGGACATAAAGCAATTAGTCCGCCAAAAAAAGTAGCTACCCCCCGACCACCGTGGAACTTGAGAAATATCGGCCAGGTGTGCCCGACCATGGCGGCTAAGGCGGCAAAGACTTCGGCGGCTAACCGGCCCAGACCAAAAACACTTACTACCATATAATTATTGCCGACAATCAGACCGGCAATGATGACCGCCACGGCCCCTTTCGACACATCGAGCAAAGCGACTAGAGCCGCGGCCTTTTTCCCGGCCACCCGCAGGACGTTCGTCGTCCCCATTTTGCCACTACCATAATTACGGACGTCCACCTTGGCCATGCGGCGGCCAATCAACACGCCGAAGGGAATGGAACCCAGTAAATAGCCGATTATTATGGCAATCAGGAATCGGACAGCGAAATCAGCGACTGTCATACTTCCTCCCTGGTTTTAAAAACTAGACGAAGCGGAGTACCGATAAAACCAAAAGCCTGGCGCAACTTGTTCTCTAAATAGCGTTGATAGGAAAAGTGCACCAGACGTGAGTCGTTAACAAAAAAGACAAAAGTCGGTGGATTTATATCACTTTGGGTAGCATAGAGTATATTCAAATGCTTACTGCCCTGGCGCGGTAAACTCTGAACAGCGACCGCCTGCTGCACGACGCTATTTACTTCCGCCGTCGGCAACCGCTTGACCCTCTCCTGATATACTTCGCCAATCTTCGGCATAATCTTCTCTACTCCTTGTCCCGACTTAGCCGAAGTATATAATACCGGAGCATAAGGCAAAAACTTGAACCGGTCCATCAAGTACCTATTCCATTCCGGAATATTCTTATCGGTAACTAGGTCCCATTTATTTAATATTAGCACAACTCCCTTTAAGGCCTGCTGGATATAGCCCCCGATATGCGTATCCTGTGCCGCTACCTGCTCTGAGCCATCCAGAACAAGTAAGGCGATATCGCACCGGTCAATGGCCCGCAGAGCACGGATAACACTGAAACGCTCTACTCCAGCCTCCGGTTTCCCCCGCCGCCTTAAACCGGCGGTATCAATAAGTAGCACATTTTGCCCCCTAAAGTCAACTAGGGTATCTACTGCATCGCGCGTCGTGCCCGGGGCATCGGCTACAATCGCCCGTTCTTCGCCCAGTATAGCATTTAATAGCATTGACTTGCCTACGTTAGGCCGGCCGACGATAGCGACTTTTATCGCATCCAGTTCAGGTTCGAGTGATGCCTCGGGTAGCCGGACAATTATTTTATCCAGCAAATCTGCCGTGCTCCGGCCATGAAGGGCCGAGATAGCGAACGGCTCACCGAGTCCTAACTGATAAAACTCGCCGGTAGTTACTTCGAGTTTGGCGTTATCAGCTTTGTTGACCACGAGCAGTAACGGCTTACCGGCTTTACGGAGGATATCAGCCACTTCCAGGTCGGCCGGTACCAGCCCTTCGATGGCACTGACAACGAACAGGATAACATCAGCCCCGGTAATGGCCTCTTCGGCCTGTTTCTTTACTTCCTGACCGATAGTAGATTGCGGCTGGATTTCCAGCCCTCCGGTATCGACAAGGGAAAACTCTTTGCCCTTCCAGGAAACATCGGCAAGGATACGGTCACGGGTGGTGCCAGGCAAATCAGCCACGATGGCGATGCGCTTACCCGCCAGCCGGTTAAGCAAAGTTGACTTACCTACGTTCTGCCTTCCGACAATAGCTAATATCGGTCTGGTCATACTTATCTTTGAAGTCCTTTTCGTAAGAGATAACTGCGGTATTACTTGACATAGTAAGCATGGGGTATGCCGAGACCGCCCAGCAGATGGGCCAGTAACGCTTTCTGCAGGTGCATACGGTTTTCCGCCTGGTCAAAGACTACTGATTGAGGGCAGTCTAGCATCCCAATGGCTACTTCCTCTCCGTGATGAGCGGGTAACGGGTGCATCAGGATGGCATCTCTCTTGGCCAAGGAAAGAAGCTCGGTATTTACCTGATAGTTAGCGAAGACTTGCCGTCGATGCGGTGCCTCAGCCTCCTGTCCCATGCTCGTCCAGACATCGGTGTATAGGATATCCGCTCCCTCGACCGCCGCCTGTGGTTCCTCACCGCAGAAAATTTCAGTGCCGCTCTCGCTGGCGTAGGTCTTGGCGAGCTGCAGAATTTTTTCGTTTACCGTATAGCCGGGCGGAGACGCAATTCTGAAATTCATGCCGGTGAGCGAGGCGGCAAGCAATAAACTGTGGGCGACGTTATTGCCGTCGCCCACATAGGCTAGGGTCAGGTGCTCCAGTTCGCCTTTTTTCTCATAAATCGTCAGGAGGTCGGCAAGCGCCTGGCAGGGGTGTTCCACGTCGGAGAGGGCATTTACTATCGGGACGCGCGAATAGTTGGCCAGAGCCTCCAGTGTCTGGTGAGAAAAAGTGCGGGCGACGATAATATCGACGTAGCGGCTGAGCACGCGGGCGACATCGGCCACCGGCTCTCGTTGTCCCAGGCCGACCTCCGCCGGCGATAAATAGATGCTGTGTCCGCCTAATTGCCGCATCGCTGTCTCAAAGCTGACGCGCGTCCTCAGTGACGGCTTCTCAAAGACAAGGGCCAGCATCCGCCTATCGAGTAAGGAGAGCCAGCCTCTAGCCTTTAAGGCAAAGGCATCCGAGATAAGCAGGCGAATATCATCCCGGCTGAGGTCCGCTACCGAAAGTAGATTCTTCACTTTCAAATCAACACCTTTACCACTAAGTATAGCATGACAACCAATTGTTTGGTTGTCATGGCGCACACCATGCATATATTGACACCAATACCGTACTTATCTAATATGGACTGGATATTCACTGCTACTGACGGAGGAGAAAAATTGTGGCTGTAGCAAAACTGCATTCACTGGACGAAATCTTTTATCCAAAATCGATAGCCGTTGTTGGTGCTTCCACCACTGAGCAAGAGACCGGCTGGGTTGCCCGCCTGCTGAAGTTTGGCTATAAAGGCCAGCTTTATCCGATTAACCCCAAAGCTACTGAAATTAATGGGTTGAAAGCATACCCTTCGGTTAGAGACGTTCCCGGTCCGGTGGACTACGTCATTTTCAATATCCCGGCAAGGTTAGCCCCCCAAATTCTGGAAGACTGCGTGGCGAAAGGGGTGAAGGCCGTTCACCTTTTTACCGCTGGCTTCAGCGAAACCGGTAAGGAAGATGCCAGGAAGATGGAGGCACGAGTCGCGGCCATTGCCAAAGCCGGCGGCGTACGTGTTATCGGTCCTAATTGTATGGGCATGTACCATCCGGCGGCCGGCGTAACCTTCAACGCCGCTTTCTCGAAAGAGCCGGGCAGTGTCGCTTTTGTCTCACAGACCGGTGCCGGCGCGGGCCGTTTTGTCCGCCTCGGCAACGAGAGAGGCATCCGTTTCAGCAAAGTACTCAGCTATGGAAATGCCATCGACCTTGATGCCCCCGAATTGCTGGAGTATCTGGCCGATGATGATGTGACCAAAATTATTGCCTGTTATGTTGAAGGCATCAAGGATGGCCCGCGCTATCTGAAGGCAGTAAATAAGTGTTTGCAGTCGAAACCGGTTATCATCATGAAAGCCGGGCTAACCGAAGGTGGTGCCGGCGCGGCCGCCTCGCACACCGCTTCTCTCGCCGGTTCGAAATCGGTCTGGGATGCTTTCTTCAAGCAAAGCGGGGTTATTCAAGCTGATAGCGTTGAGGAGATGGCTGACATAATTATCGCTCTATCGTACCTACCGCACCTTAAAGGTCGGCGGGTGGGTATCGTGGGGCGGGGTGGTGGCATCGGTGTTATTGCGACCGATACCTGTGAGCTAGCCGGTCTGAAAGTACCCCCCTTCCACCCCGAGACCCGTCGGAAACTGGAAGAGATTATTCCTGAAGCCGGTGCCGGTGCCCGTAACCCGGTCGAAAGCGCCCGTGGTATCGCCGGAACTGGTGATTTTTACGCCACCGGGCTCAAGATTGTGGACGCTGACACCGAGATAGACTTCATTCTTACTCACATTGCCGTCGATGTCTATGGCGCCGGTCTCTCCGGTGCCGATATGCGAAAGCAGGTAATCGAGGCGGCTGAATCTCTGGTCAAGGTGTTCCCGTCCTTGACCAAGCCGATTGTAGCGGTGCTCTACGCCGGTGAGCAGCTTGAGGCCATCAGCGCTGTCATCGAGGCCCGCCAGAAGCTGATGCAGGCTGGTATCGCTGTCTATCCGACAATCGATACAGCGGCCAAAGCGACGGTCAAGCTCATCGGCTACTATAAATTTCATGAAGAAGAAAACCGATAGCCTGACGTAAGGTAATTCAGCAGATGACGACGATTATGCTCACCCGACACGGCGAAACGGAATGGAATGTCGGCGAAGTATTCCGTGGCCGTATTGACATCGGACTGAATGAGATCGGGCTGAGGCAAGCCAGTCTGCTCTCCGGATACCTGACCGATATTAATATCGAGGCAATTTACTCCAGCCCGCTACAACGTGCCTTTAAGACCGCCGAACTGATTGCTCAACCTCACCATCTTGAAGTCAAAGCCGCTCCCGGGCTTATCGACTTCAGTTTCGGCGAATGGCAGGGCTTACATATCGAAGTCGTGAAAGAACGTTATCCGGCCGCGTTTCAAGAATGGGCCACCCGTCCCCAGCGCGTTATCATTCCAGGCGGAGAGAGCTTGAGTAACGTCCGAAAGAGGACGATGACGCTCATAAGAAAAATCATCGCTCAACATACAGGCACGGTTGTTTTAGTCTCCCACCGTGCTGTGAACAAAGTCCTGATATGTGCCCTCCTCGGGCTGAATAACTCCCATTTCTGGAATGTCAGACAGGATAACTGCGGCCTGACCACATTTACTTATGACAACAATCGTTTTGTCCTGGTCGAACATAATAACACCTGCTTTCTGCAATCGCTACGGGCCGCCAAACTGGCTGATTTCTGAACGATGCCATTGTCTAAAGTAGGTAGCTATATCCTCCTGATGAGACTTGCGGAACCGGCGACTATCAATATTGGCACACGACAGCTAATACACTTCCGTCGTGGCTACTATGCTTATGTGGGGTCGGCCATGGGTGGCCTCGAAGCCCGTGTGCGGCGCCATTTCCGCAAAGATAAGAAGCGGCACTGGCACATCGATTATCTGTTAGAGAGAGCGTATCTCACCGGTGCCATTCTTTGTGAAACAGGACAGCGATCCGAATGCGCTATTGCTCATGCTCTCCAGGCGCAGCTTGGCTCTGTGCCCGGTTTCGGTGTGAGCGACTGCCATTGTCCGAGCCACCTCTTTTTTTCAGGAAACGGGAACAAACTGCAATCAACCATCTTGACGGCGGTTACCTCACTGGGAATATGCCCGGAATACCGGGACATCGTGGCATAGGGAAAACAAAAGAGGGGGCTTTGCCCCCTCTTTTACGCCGGAACGAGCGGTTATTTCACTAGGATGGCATGATACCCAGCCCGGCCAGAATAGCCATCATTACCGAGGCGGCCATGACTGAACCAATCTGGCCGCCGGTATTAGCCCCGATGGCATGCCAAAGGAGGAAACTCTTCGGGTTAGCCTTCTGACCTTCTTTCTGAACGACACGGGATGACATCGGGAAGGCGGAGGTACCAGCCGCACCAATCAACGGATTAATTTTGCCCTTAGTAACGACGTACATTATTTTCCCGAGCGTAACACCCGCGATCGTGTCCAGTGAAATAGCTAACAGCCCCAGCAGGAAAACAAGGATAGTCTCTAAGCGCAGGAAGTCGCCGCCGAGCATGGACGCACCGATTGACAGGCCGAGCAGGAGGGTAACGACATTGACGAGGGCACCCGAAGCGACATCAGCCAGACGCCCAACGACGCCTGACTCTTTCATCAAATTCCCCAGCATCAGCATGCCCATCAAAGGAGCACCCATCGGCGCAATCAACATAGTGATTAAGCCACCCACCACGGGGAACAGTATTTTCACCCGTTTCGAGACTGTCTTTTGTCCATAGGACATCACCACGGCGCGTTCTTTCTTGGTGGTGAGTAACCTCATTATCGGCGGCTGAATAATCGGCACCAGGGACATATAAGAATAAGCGGCGATGGATACGGCGGGGAGCAAGTGCTGGGCGTATTTAGTGGTAACGTAAATGGCGGTCGGACCGTCCATGGCACCAATAACAGCGATAGAGGCAGACTCAGCGCGGCTAAATCCCAGGGCTAGAGCCAGAAACAGGGTGAGGAAAATACCGAAGTTGCCGGCGGCACCGAAGATAAGCACTGACGGATTGGCTAGCATCGGGCCAAAATCAAGCATCGCTCCGAGTCCGATAAAGAGCAGGCAGGGAAACAACTCGGTGAGGATGCCCGCTTTATAGATGGTATTAATCACGCCACCCTCATCGCTGGCGGCCATGGCCGCCAGCGGCAGATTGCCCAGGATTACCCCAAAGCCGATGGGGATAAGAAGTAGCGGCTCAAAGCCCCTGACAATGCCCAGATAAAGGAGGACACTGCCGAGTAAGATAAGAACAGAACTCTGCCAGGTAAGATGGGAAAAACCGGCCACCAGACTAGACAGGACTACATTTAAATCCATCGAAAGTCCCGCCTAGCCCTTTTTCCCCGGCTCTTCTTCGGCGGGGTAGAGCTTAATGAGTAATCTGATGACTAGGGTCAGGATATACAGGGTAAGGAGGGTAACTCCCATCCCGGCTATCATCATGGTTAGACCAAACGCTAAGTCCAAGGTCACCTCCTAAAATGAAGTAGGGCCACAAATAACCAGCGTTACCGCTCTTACGGCAAGAGCCAGATTCCGGTTAAGTGGTGCTGTGACAGGACTATAGATGATTCGGTTGGCTAATATTCAATAATAGCTACGACGTCGCCGGTCTTAACTACCTGTCCTGCGGAGACTTTGATTTCGGCAATCGTCCCACTCACTGCAGCCAGCAACGGATTCTCCATCTTCATGGATTCGAGCGTACAGATGGTGTCTCCTTCTTTGATGGCATCTCCCTTTTTCACCGCAATGCTGATAATAGTACCGGTAATGGGGACTTCAACAACTTCTTGGGCCAATTTAATCTCCTTTCCGCGGATGATTCACCTGCGACTTTTCCATACGTAAATAGGGCGGATGTCTTAAGACATCCGCCCTATCATACCTCTCTATTACTTTCCCGTCAAGCTATTGGTTTATCGCCTCCCGTAACTGCTTCCACTGGGGCGGGATGGACAACAATTTCTTCCCCTTCCAGGTCAACTATCGCCGTCTCGCCAGCACGGATTGTGCCACGGAGCAGATAGTCAGCCAGTTTATCTTCCAGCGTCGTCTGAATGACCCGGCGCAATGGTCGGGCACCGAAGACTTCATCGTAGCCTTTCACTCCCAGAAAATCTTTGGCAGCATCGGTGACGGATAACTTGACCCCTTTCTCGAGAAGCTGCTTACCGACGAAACCAAGCATCAGGTCAACTATCTGCCGGATGTGCTCTTTACTCAGCGAATGGAAGACCACTACGCTATCAATACGGTTGAGAAATTCGGGACGGAAGGATTTCTTTACTTCGGCCAGCAGCTTATCCTTCATTCGCTCATAGGTCATTTCCTGTGCTTTAGCATCATCACCATACGAGACAAAGCCGAGGGTCGAGCCTTTGCGGATAAGTTCGGCACCGATATTGCTGGTCATGACAATGATGCTATTACGGAAATCGACCCGGCGACCCTTGGCATCAGTCAGATGGCCATCATCGAATATCTGGAGCAGTATGTTAAAGACGTCAGGATGAGCCTTTTCAATTTCATCGAGGAGGATGCAGGAATAGGATTTCCGCCGTACCGCTTCGGTCAGTTGTCCGCCTTCATCATAGCCAATGTAGCCAGGCGGCGCTCCGACTAACCGGGAAACGGTGTGTTTTTCCATAAATTCAGACATGTCCAGTCGGATGAGAGCATCCTCATTGCCGAACATGAATTCGGCCAGAGCTTTCACCAGTTCGGTCTTACCGACGCCGGTCGGGCCAAGGAAGATAAAGACGCCCATGGGATGCCTCGGGTCTTTAAGTCCGGCACGGGCTCGCCGCACCGCCCGGGCGATAGTATCCACGGCTTCTTCCTGGCCGACGATACGCTCGTGCAGAGCTTCTTCCATATGAAGCAACCGCTCGGTCTCCTTTTCGGCTAACTGGACAACGGGAATACCCGTCCACATGCTCACCACCTGGGCAATATCTTCTTCCGTTACCACCGGTTTCTCGTGTTCCAGTCCGGCATGCCACTCTTCTTCGAGTTTCCTGGTCTTTTCTTCCATCTGAAGCTCACGCTGGCGTAGCTCGGCAGCATAATCATACTGCTGGCTGGCCAGGGCTGCTTCCTTATCCTTGCGGACGCTCTCGTGGAGCTGTTTCGCTTCTTTCAGGGTAATCGGCAGCGTCCGGTGTTTTATCCTGACCCTCGAGGAGGCTTCATCGATGAGGTCGATAGCTTTGTCCGGCAAAAAGCGGTCGGGTATATAGCGGGACGCCAGTGTGGCTGCGGCACGGACTGCATCGTCGCTAATATCCAGCTTGTGGTGTTCCTCATAGCGGTGCTTGATGCCACGTAAAATTTCCAGAGTCTGCTCGATACTGGGTTCTTCCACCAGTACCGGCTGAAAGCGCCGTTCCAGAGCGGCATCCCGTTCGATATGTTTGCGGAAGTCGTCCAGCGTGGTCGCGCCGATGCACTGTAGCTCACCACGGGCGAGATAGGGTTTGAGAATACTGGCCGCATCGACGGCGCCTTCGGCCGCCCCCGCGCCAACAATAGTGTGGAATTCATCGATAAACAGAACGCAATTGGTCGAGCCTCTCAGCTCATCGACGATTTTCTTCAGGCGCTCCTCGAATTCGCCGCGATACTTTGTCCCGGCGACCACCGCCGCCATATCCAGGCTGATAATCCGTTTTCCCTCGAGTGTTTCCGGGACGTCACCGATGGCGATGCGTCCGGCCAGACCTTCGACAATAGCTGTCTTGCCGACGCCCGGTTCGCCGATAAGGGCCGGATTATTTTTCGTCCGGCGACTCAGTATCTGGATGACACGCTCAATTTCTTTCTCACGCCCGATCACCGGGTCGAGCTTACCTTTGCGGTAAGCCTCGGTCAGGTCGACACTCAACTGGTCAAGAACGGGGGTACGGCTGCCGGTATGGACCGGTTTCGCCCGCGGTGATGGGCCGCCCTGACTCAGAACACGGAGGACTTCGGTGCGGGTCTGGTCGAGAGTAACGCCAAAACTGTCCAGAACGCCGGCAGCCACTCCCTCCCCCTCGTGTAATAGCCCGAGGAGAAGGTGCTCGGTGCCGATGTGGGTATGCCCGAGACGACGGGCTTCGTCGATAGCCAACTCAATGACCCGCTTAGCCCTGGGGGTTAGCCCGATTTCACCTTTGGTAGCCTTCTCACCGCGCCCGATAATAAATTCGACGGCAGAGCGCACCTTGCCCAGATTTATGCCCAGGTTGACCATGACTTTGGCCGCCACCCCTTCCTCTTCCCGAATCAAGCCAAGCAGAATATGCTCGGTACCAATGTAATTATGATTAAGGTTCTGGGCCTCTTCCTGAGCTAAGGTCAGAACCCGGCGTGCTCTCTCAGAAAACTTTTCAAATCGACTTGTCATCTTGTACCCCCAAGGTCGCTCTAAAAGCGAGAATCAGGTCAAAGCAGGCTATGGTCTTATTATAGGACAAGTGCCAGTAAACGTCAAAGAGGCAAGGGATAATCGTCCTTTGGTGGCAGCTTCCCTGCGATTGTGAGCGGACGAAGGGTCACTCAGGTTCTTCACTCGTCCCGGTAAGGCAGGAGATTATCAGGAAATCGGGAAAAAGAAAAACCTCCTGGCGATGGCATATTTTCCACAAGGAGTTGCCCCCTCAGTATCGTCAGCGCTAAGGCGTTTCACTGCCGTGTTCGGGATGGGAACGGGTGGTACCACCTCGCTCAAACCACCAAGAGGCTATAATCTATCCCCCTTTAATAAATCTCTAGTTTGATAATAGCACACCGAGACTAGAGTTTACAACCATTATTATTATAGCATAGCATCTGGTTCTAGAAAAGAGCCCAACCTTAAATTATACCTACATGCTTCCCCTTATTTTTACGCTACCGGAATTCGGCTAATGGGGCGAGATGGGGCGAGGTATTGCTTATGCCGGGTTAGTGCCGTAATAATGGGGACTATGGCGCCGTTACCAGCGGATGGTCGAAGAATGTCATTGAGGGTAGAATCTACAAGCGG
>JBDRLU010000045.1:0-37211 GCA_043812795.1 Chloroflexota bacterium | reverse complement strand
TATGGGGCACTGAGCGAGATGGGGAAAGTCCTTCAAGGTTAGGGAGGACGGCGCGGTCGCATCGCGTCTGGAATATCCTGCCCTCCGGCTGCCGCTAAGTCGCTTTTTTCCGATGTCGGATAATGCGCCTCTTTTTGCGGGGCGTCGGCGGTGTCAGCTCAACGGCCGGGGCTGACGGGGCTAATCTCCCGGTGGGCGGCGCCGGGCCGAGTTCAATAACGTTTTCGGCTTCCTGTTTCTCCAGGATTTGCCTGGCACGAAAATAGTGCTCGGCCTCTTTACCTGCCGGGCGCCCTTCCTGTTCCCATATTGTATAAGCCAGTTGCTTTATCTGCTCTTCCGTAGCCATGATAGCACCTCCGACCTAATATAAGTATCGTTCAGATGACCGAGGTTGTCAATGCGGATTCGTGTTCGGGTAGGGTGTAATTGCAGTAATCGAATGATACCGCCGCCCACGTCTTATTCCGCACGTCATCGGCCAGCGCGAAACGATGGCAATTACGGCTAAATTACGTAGATTATTTTACTTTTTTGGTTACACTTCTAGCTTATCTTTGACTGCTCTCTGGTTTTTCCCTCCATAGTTGTCCAGTGTTTAAACCGAGGAGGGAGCAGGCCTGGCGAACTTCTCCGGGCGCGCCTCGAAGGTGTCTTTATCGAAGTAGCCTTCCCACAGCACAAGCTCAGGATGGTCGTCCAGCGAGGTCCAATCTTTTACGATGACACCAGCCTTTGCCGCTTGCTTTTCATCGAAAACGCGGCAGTAGAATACCTCCTTCTTCGGTGTCGGGTGGACCACCCCTTTAAGTTTCCACACCCAGTCCGGGTCTTTCTTCATTTCGATAATCATGTACCTGGCGGGCGGGTCAGGTATCTCTTTGGGGCCGGGTAACTTTGTCCCGTTTCCTTTAGTTTCGTTATGTTTCCAAAACATCTGTTTAATCCTTTCTTAGACTTAATTCTTGTTCGTAAAATAAACCCAGAGTTTTTCTCAGGGCGAGCGCTTTGCGAAGCTGACGGCTTTAGGACGGGGAAAAGTAGCCAGAGACAATGCAGCAGAGCTAAAATCGCTGAAAAACCGGGCTACTCCGGTTCTAAAGTTGAAAAATCGGGACAGCTTCGCCCGAAAACGGAGGCGCTGTCGAAGGGGTCATAAACGCAGGATGAGGCCGTGGGGAGAAAGTAAGGCGAGATTTCCGGATAATGATACCGTAATTGCGGATTTGGATGGCTGTAGCTGGATGAATTTAGAGTTGTGGGTTCTGCCTACGAGTGTGCTGCCATGCCCGGTGCGGGTAACACCGTGGTTTTGTCGCTGGCTATTTGAAGGTGGCATCCAGATATCCCCTAAGGTGACTTCAGGCAGTGGATTCGAAATTATGATGTCTTGAATCCACGGGAGCGGGTTCTCATCCAGAGTAGAGGAATGGAATGAGATAGATACCGAGAGAGGCGCGACTGCGTGGTTTAGTGGCGTTACGTTCTGCTTAACCGCCGCCTTTGCTTCAGCCTGTCCGGCAAAGACGATACCAAATATCAGCCCCGCAATGAGCAAAATTGCAGTTCGTTTATTCACTCCCCCGCCTTTGCTCCTGGCCATAACTAACATTAAGAGGGGTGTCCAATAGAATGCTACCTATTCAGAAAGAACAACCATTTAGTTACACTCTTATTCTGAGCCTTTCCCAGAGTCCTGTCAACTTTGAGTTCAAGAATATAGACGGTGAAAAAGTCCCCGAGAAAGGAGACTTTTTCAACCGGCCTCTTTTGCTGAATTTAGCTTCGAAGTATGGCGGAGGGGGTGGGATTCGAACCCACGGTTGCTTGCGCAACAACGGTTTTCAAGACCGTCACCATAGACCACTCGGTCACCCCTCCAGGGTCTCTGTCTGAAGACAACTGGCTCATTATACGCTGGTGCTCATGCCTCGTCAAAACGTCTTAATGGAAGCGTTTAGAAACGAGGAGAAATTTCGTCTTCCCGCTCACCCTGAGCTTGTCGAAGGGTGAGTTCTAATCCACCGTTATGGTTCGACAGGCTCACCATGAGCGGTTATTAAAGAACGTCTTAATGGGGATATTTGCTACACCACGACAGTTAGCGCGGAAGGAAGTACCCGGAATGACGCCGGAGTTTCACCGAAAATAACACCATCAGCTTCAACCAGCAGGGGCTCGTCGGATTCAATGGTAACGTTGGCTGCCTTTCTCTCTCTTATCTTGGGATGGTGGATATGGTCTCCACGGTATAAGGTTGGCCATATCTTTAATAGCTCAGATTTACTTACGTCACCGACGGTCACTACGTCGAACAAGCCATCATCGAGCTTGGCGTGGGGAGCTATTTGCATGCCGTTCGCGAAGTATTGTCCGTTGGCAATCACCACGTCGCAGCTGCAAGCGGTCGCTACCTCGTCTCCTACTTGAAGTTTGACCAGTCTGTTGCGGTGGATGGACAAACGTCTGAGACCTTCAAATGTGCGAATTATCAGGTTAATGTTACGACCGAAACGATTGGGCAGGCGCTTCCAGGCGTCGGCAACAGCGGACCCAAAACCGACATCGGCGACATTGATAAAGAAGCTCTCTATCGGCTGTCCCTGCCTCCAGCACTTTACCAAGCCGACATCAATCGAAACTCTTCTTTGTTCAGTCAAGTGGGAACAAGCACCGACATCTTGAGCGATTCCCAGCGAGCGAGCAAAACTGCCCGCCGTGCCAAAGTTTAAAATGCCGAGAATTGTGTTGTGCGAGCCGATTGAATTAAGCAGACCATTCACTACCTCATTCACCGTTCCATCACCGCCGACAGCTATGATGTAACGATAGCCGGAATCGGCCGCTAGTCTGGCTAGCTCTACGGCATGACCGGCACCAGCGGTGAAGACGTGGTCGAATGATAGACCAACAGCGTGCAACTGCTGGCTAATCCGTGGCCACTCCTTGCGGACGGAGTACGCACCCGCCACAGGATTGACAATTACCCGGGCATGAGGTACTGACATTGTCTCGGTCCTAATTAAAGTAGTTTCGCCACACCAATTGTACACCATTCGCAGTACCTTTTTCGACTATCTTATTTTCGCAAGCTATGTTGATGGTGTATTTAACTGGCTCTGGTTGGAAGATGGACTTGCGGACCTAGTACAAACGTCTCGTCAAAATGCCTTGTCGTTTGTTATCTCGGCGGCATCCCACGCTTGCGGAAGGCGACGAAGATGCCGGCCAGAATCAGCGCACCACCAATAATTTCGGTAAGTGTCGGCACTTCATCCAGGAACAGGAAAGCCCAGAGAGTGGCCCCCACCGGCTCGCCGAGAACGGCGATAGTGACCAGAGTAGCCGAGACAAAGCGGAGCGACCAGTTGAGCGAAGAGTGCCCCAGCAGTTGCGGCACCACGGCGAGAAGCAATAGCATTAGGTACGTGCGGATGGAATAGCCCAGCATGGGTTGACGAAAGACAAGGGCTGAGATGAGTAAAAGCAACCCGGCGGTACTATAGACCAGCGAGGCATAGCTCAGCAGCCCCAGGTTCCGTCGTAGCCGGCGTCCGATGAGCATATAACCGGCGACAGCTAAGGCTCCCAGCAGTGCCAGCACACCACCCATGAGGGAGCTTGAGCCGATTCTCCAATTACCATAGGTGATGATGGCGGCGCCGATAAGACAAGCGATGATACCCAGAACTGTCGGCACGGACAGCTTCTCACCAAAAAGCAGATAGGAGGCTATTGCTACGAAGATGGGACTGACCGTGACCAGGACCACGGAGGTGGCCACCGAGGTGTAGCTTAGCGAGGCAATCCACAACCCGAAGTGGAGCGCCAGAAAAGCCCCGGACAGCAACATCAGCCAGATGTCCGCTCGGGTAAGACGGCGTAGTTCGTCACGCGAACGCACCCAGGCGATTGGGTCGAGAAGTAGGGAGGCCAAGCAGAGCCGATAAGCGGCCACGACCAGGGGTGGAGCTTCAGCGAAGCGGATGAGAAGTGCTGCAAACGAAACAGACACTACTCCGACGGCTAAAACGATATACTGCCGGTTCATCGTCGGCATCACTAAATCAGACGGGTTTGGCGTAATCGGAAGGGGCTATTTCTTGCCCTCGCCGGTGCTTTTCTTAACTGCATCCGCTTTGGCGAGCAACCAGATGAAGATGCCCAGGCAGACCAGGAAAATACCGATGCCAATCGGTCCTGACCAGAAAAAGACCAACCACAAGCTTTCCATGTTTCCACCTCCATTTTAACCCACTCATATAATAGGTTACAGTTGTGATATTAGAACCTGGCGGCACGCTACGGCTAATCTTTTTTCTCAACGCGTCTAAGCTCAAAAACGACCGGGTTGGCGGCATCGGGACAGGCCACTTTGGAAATAGGCTCTCGATACCAGGGGAAGGCCCCGCCGAACATCAGAACGCGGGTATTGGGGAGCAGGGCGTTAAAAGCGGAGAGACAGATTCCTTCGGGGGTCTTGGAGCTAATGAGCCACTCGTCGCCAACTTTGTGCCCGGCATCGCAACTCCCTTTCTGGGAGATTACCTTGACGGCGATATCATACCTTTTTCTTCTCGGCATCGGCTTCCTCCTTTACTTAATTATGTCGGCTTTGACATAGGGTCGCAGTGCTTCGGGAACGATAATGGAACCGTCAGACTGCTGGTAGTTTTCCAGAATGGCAATCATGACCCGCGGTAAGGCCAGCCCCGAGCCGTTCAGGGTATGCGGGAACTGGGGTTTGGCGTCAGGGGCGGGACGGTAGCGGATATTAGCCCGCCGCGACTGGAAATCGCCACAATCGGAGCAGGAGCTTACCTCCAGCCACTCGCGGCAGCCGGGTGCCCACATTTCGATATCGTAGGACTTGGTGGAAGCAAAACCGAGCTCGGCGGTACAAAGCTGGACGACGCGGTAGTGCAGTCCCAGCTTCCGGGCGACCTCTTCGGCATTCTTGACCATTTTCTCTAGTTCATCGTAAGAAGTCTCCGGCTCGGTGAATTTGTACATCTCCACTTTATCGAACTGATGGACGCGCTTGATACCACGCACGTCTTTACCGGCGGACATTTTTTCCCGGCGGAAACAGGCGGTGAAGGCGACGTAATAAATGGGAAGGACGCCCGGCGAAATTATTTCGTCGCGGTGCATACTGGTCAGCGGCACTTCGGCCGTCGGCACAAACCAGAGGTCGTCCTCGGTATCGTGGTAGAGGTTATCGGCGAACTTGGGCAGGTTGCCGGAACCGACCATCGTTTCCCGCTTGACCATGAAGGGCGGGTAGATTTCTTTATAACCGTGCTGGCCGGTATGCAGGTCGAGCATAAAGGAAATCAAAGCCCGTTCCATGCGAGCGCCCATGCCTTTGAGGACGTAGGCGCGGCTGCCGGAGAGTTTGACACCCCGCTCGAAATCGATGATGTCCAGCGCTTCACCCAGCTCCCAGTGGGGGTGGGGTTCGAAATCGAACTTCTTTTCCTTGCCCCATTTGCGGACGATGACATTATCGTCCTCACCCTGGCCGACGGGCACGGAGGAGTGGGGGATATTAGGGAGCTGAAGGAGCATTTCTTCCAGTTGCGTGTCGAGAGTCTTGACCTCTTCTTCAAGTTTCCTGATGGTGGTGCGGAGGTCGCGGCCTTCTTCGGCGGCGCTCCTTTTCTCGCGGGAGACTTCTTTGCGGGAGTGTCTCAGGTCTTCCAGCTCGATGAGCTTGCCGCGGCGCTGCTTATCAAGCTCGAGAATTTCGTCGAGCGGGCCGGTGTCTTTGCGGTGGGAAATCGCCTCCCTAACTAACTCCGGATTATCTCTGATAAATTTCAGGTCAAGCATCGTTTTCTCCTTAGGTTGATGTTCAAATCCTAACCCCTCAATCCCCTTCCCTTTACTAAAGGGAAGGGGAAGAATTTAGAAAAAAGGCGAAGCCTCTCTTCTAACTATTGCGATTGCTACGAACCACATGTAAACAAAACGATAGCTACTAACCAAGCAAATGTACCTGCTAAGCTGGTGTACTGCATAAGCTTTCTTACACTGAATAGAGTGCCCATTGTTAGCTTGTGCCATTTATTCCCCCTCTTACCACCCAAATATTTGTCGGCATCCTCTATGTTCAAGTCCGCGCTAACAGCGTACCGGCTATCAAAATTTAATGCCAACTCTAGTCTTTTTATTAATTCCTCATATCTTCGTATATGTCCTAATGTACGTCCTTGTAAGAAGTATTGGCTTGCAGAGAGGATGAGGCCTGCTCCTCCGATTACGAAACGGGGTAGATAGTTATCAGGTAATTTCCCATTTTGAAACAACGCTACAAGTAATAGGGCATTAGCTGCCCAGAATATCCCTGATATCGTCCAAAGGACCTGATCCTCACTGGAACGTAAGCTAATTGCGTTAGAAAGCTGAGTCCACAATTCTGCGTGGCATGGGGGCTTTGCGTTCTCTCCCAAGTTTACCTTCCCTCTTACTTTATGTATCCACCAATACTAGGGTTGCATATCTTTTGACGCACTATGGTTTCTCCTTCAGTTGTGGGAATAGTATCACTTCCCGGATTGATTGCTGGTTGGTGAGGAGCATGACGAGGCGGTCGATGCCGATGCCAAGGCCGCCGGTAGGGGGCATGCCGTATTCCAGCGCCTGCAAGAAGTCTTCGTCGATGGTCTCTTCCTCGGTATCGCCGGCCTTATGCTCTTTTTGCTGCTGGACAAAACGCTCCCTTTGTTCCAGGGGGTCATTAAGCTCGGTGAAAGCGTTGGCGATTTCCAGACCGCCGGCAAAGCCTTCGAACCGCTCGACGACACGTTCGTTGTCCGGCCTGGTCTTGGCCAGGGGCGACATCGAGACGGGATAATCGATAAGGAAAGTAGGCTGGATAAGCTTGGGTTCGACGCAGGTGGTCAGTAGGTCGTCAACCAGCTTGGCCCAGTTCTTCTCCGGGTCGGCTTCTATTTTTAACTTTTGCATCTCGGCGCGGAGTAAGTCGGCCTTGGGGTATTTAACAATGTCGATACCGCAGGACTGCTGGATGGACTCCCGCAGGCCGAGGCGTTGCCACGGCGGATTGAGGTTAACGGTATGCTCACCGAATTTGACCTGGGTGGTGCCGAGCACCTGCTGGCTGATACCGGCCACCATCTCCTCGACCATTTTCATCACATCGTTATAGTCGGCGTAGGCTTCGTAGCTTTCCAGCAGGGTGAATTCGGGGTTGTGTTTGGTGTCAATGCCTTCGTTGCGGAAGGCGCGGCCTAATTCATAGACTTTATCGAAGCCGCCGACGATGAGCCGCTTCAGATGAAGCTCGGTGGCGATGCGCAGGTAAAAGTCTTGGTCGAGGGTATTGTGGTGCGTGACAAAGGGACGCGCTGAAGCTCCGCCGGCTTCGGGCTGCAATATCGGTGTCTCTACTTCGAGGAACCCGCGCTGGTTGAGGAATTGTCTCATGCTCGCGATAACCTGGCTGCGTACCTTGAAGGTATCTCTGACTTCCGGGTTGCTGATAAGGTCGAGGTAGCGCTGTCGGTAACGTGTCTCGACGTCGCTCAGTCCGTGCCATTTTTCCGGCAGGGGACGGAGTGATTTAGCGAGCATAGCAAAATCAGTCACGCGAATAGTTGGTTCGCCGGTCTTGGTGCGAAATAACGTACCTTCGACGCCGATAAAATCGCCGATATCCAGGTTAGCAAACAGCTCGCGCTGCTCGGCGGTGGACTCTTCGGTTACCTGAAATAATAGCTGGATTTTACCGGAGCCGTCGCGCAGGTCGAGGAAAGAGCTTTTCCCCATCTTGCGGATGGCCGTAATTCGCCCGGCCACATCAACGGGTGAGGTACCGGTTTGTCCGGAGGTCTCTTGCTGTTTGAGCAAGGTGGCAGCTTCTTTGGCGGTATGGGTGCGATGGAAACGGTGCGGGTAGGGATTAATGCCCTGCTCGCGAAGCTTTTCCAGCTTGGCTAAACGCTGCTGGGTGATGCGGTCAAGTCGGGATGATGTCATTTTTACTCCTCTTTTCGTTGCCTATGATTATGCTATAGTCGGCCTCGGTTATCAAGAGGTAGATGACTTTAAGAAGCGTTTTGCTATCAGCTGTCAGCTTCTAGGGATTTGCTACTAAACCGTCCTAACTTGTCATTCTGAACCCTAGACTGCGTACCCTTCCAGGGCAGGCTCGATTCAGAATCCAGAGTCTAACGAAAAATCGACCTACCTGGATTCTGGCCTTCGCCAGAATGACAGGTAATGCTAAATGACACTAGAGTACGGTCGGGTGGTTGACTTTTCTGGGCGAGAGTAAGCCTTGTGTTTTCAATGTGTCCAGCCAGGCGGCGGACTTTACCTCACGCTCGAGGAGGTAGCGGATGTAGCCTCGTATCAAGCTTTCGAGCTCGCTATGTAGCTCGGCGTTCATTATCAGGCGGCTGGCCGTATTCCAGTCGCAGCTCTGAAGGAGACGCAGCACTTTGAGGGCATTTACCGAGATGGAGCGGGTGAAGGGGTGGCTCCAGGCACAATCGGGGCAAAGCGTACCGCCGGCACTGGCACTGAAGGCATTGACGACCGGCTGTAATGGCCGGTGACAGGTGATGCATTCGTTAAGCTGAGGCCGGTAGCCGACTTCATGGAGAAGGTGCACTTCAAAGTGGCGCAGGAGAAGCTCACGGTCAGGCGCCTGGCTAAGTTGCTGCAATGTTTCGATAAGTAGTCGGAATAAGGGGCGGTTTTCCAGATGGTCGACGGTGAACTGGTTGACCATCTCGATGAGATAGAGAGCACAGGCGGTGAGATGCAAATCGTTTTTGAGGAGAAGGAAGCCATCGATGGTCTGGCTGCCGATAATGGTATCCAGGTTCCCACGGCCGCGGGCTAACGAGACCTGGCTGTGGGTGAGCAGTTCCAGGTGCCCGGCGAGCTTGCTTTTAGAGCGCCGCACGCCTTTAGCGATGCCCTGAATTTTACCCAGGTCAGGGGTATAGAGGGTGAGGATTCTATCCGCTTCACCCAGCTTAGTCTTCCTGATAATGATAGCTTCGGTCTGATAAGTACGTGGCCTGGGCATCAATATCTCTCCCGTACGGGTAGCACACGATGCTTCATGTTAGCACCCGTTAGATATTGGTATGGTTAATATTCATGCCGACCTTCGATAGCCCGGGCCAGAGTGACATCATCGGCATATTCCAGTTCGCTGCCGAAGGGGAGGCCGCGGGCGAGGCGGGTAACCTTGATGCCCAGCGGTATGATAAGCTGCTGCAGGTACATAGCTGTCTGGTCGCCTTCCAGGTTGGCGTTGGTTGCCAGGATGACTTCCTTTACGGTATTGTTCTGCAGGCGTGCCATCAGTTCTCGGATTTTTATCTCGCCGGTGCCTATCCCTTCGGTAGGGGAGATAGCACCGTGAAGTACGTGATAAAGTCCCTGGTAAATTTTGACGTGCTCCAGGGCGAGGATATCCTGCGGCTGCTCGACGATGCAAATCTTGGTGCGGTCGCGCTGCTCATTGCAGCAGATGCGGCACGGGTCGGCGTCGGTGACATTGAAACAGACGGAGCAAAGGGATATTTCCCGTTTCACAGAGAGAATGGCTTCGGCCAGGAGGTGTGCCTGTTCCACGGGGGCGTGGAGTAAGTAATAAGCCAGCCTCTGGGCGCTTTTCGGACCAACGCCGGGGAGTTTATTAAGCTCCTGGATTAGCTTTTGTATCGGTGCTGCCGTCGGTGGGAGACCCTGATTCAATGCTGATACTCCTTGGACAATAATGCTGCTACATCAGGCCGGGAATCTTCAGGCCGCCGGTCAGCCCGCCTAATTCCTTGGCAGCGACTTTCTGCGATTTATCGACGGCTTCTTTCACGGCTTTCAATACCAGTTCTTCCAGTTGTTTCGCTTTGCCGGGGTCGATTACTTCCGGTGATATCTTGACGGACAGTATCTTTTGCTGGCCGTTCATAGTAACTTTGACGGCACCTTTACCGGCGTCGGCTTCGACAACAGTCTTATCGAGTTCTTTCTGGGCTTTGTCCAGCTTGGCCTTGAGCTCGCGGGCCTGTTTAATCATTGAGAAATTCATTTTTCCTCCACATCGATTATTTGAGCGCCCATTTTGAGGGCGGCTTTGAGCAAATGGTTTTCTTCGAGAAGACAGCGGACACGGCAGGGACGCCCTAAAAAGGCACTGATGACTTTTGCGACGACCTGCTGGTTTTCATTTTTCTCCATCTGTTCTTTAAAAGAGGAGTAACGGAAGGCGAGGATGACGGTATCCTGCTCAATGGCGACCGGCTTGACGCCGGCACTGCGCAGGATAGCCAGCGCCGGGCTTTTCCTGACCTCGGCCGGTGCCTGCTGGATGACCTGTTTCCAGTTGAGCCTGAGGCGGTCGATTTCGCTGGCGGCTTCTTTAATGGTCTCGGCGGGTGGAGTGGGTACAGTTGCCACCGGCTCCGGCGTCGGTGTCGAGGTGGCTGTCTCGGTCGGAGGCTGAGACGAAGACTCTGACGGAGTCTTGACAGGCGCCGGAGTACTGGTGGCTTTAGGTTTAGGGGTTGAGATAACCGTTTTCCGGGGTTGGTGGGGTACTTCTTCACCCGCGGCTGCCTCTTCCGATGCTTTTACCGGTCTTTCCCGGGTAGTCTCGGGGGGCAGGGAACAATCGACCAGCGCCAGTTCAATAGGCAGCGTCGAATAATTATCGAAGCCAAGCTCAAGCTGCCCGAAGAGCTTGATGGCCTTCAATATTTGTTCCAGCGGTGCCTTGTCAGCCAGCGTTTTCAATGCCGTGATATCTTCGGGGGTAAGGTCGACTGACTCAGCCGAGCCGGTCTTGACCAGTAACAACGCCCGGAGGTACTCGATTAACTCACGGTTAAACTGTCTCAAGTCAAGGCCGTCGCTGTTGACGTGCTGGATGGTGGCAATGCCGGCGGCAATATCATTGTCGACGATGTGCTGTACCAATTCTTTCGTCCGGACATCGCCGGTGATACCGAGGACAGCCTGTACCTGCGCCAGCCCGATTTCGGCACCATAGTAGGTGGTCAGTTGTTCCAGAAGGTTTTCTGCGTCGCGCAGGCTGCCGGTGGCACTCCGGGCGACGAGACGCAGGGCTTCGGTGTCAATTTTGATGCCTTCGGTCTGGCAAACATCAGTGAGTTTAGCCAGGATGTCAGCCTGAGAGAGACGGCGGAAATCAAAACGCTGGCAGCGCGACATAATAGTCGGAAGAATTTTGTGGACTTCGGTGGTGGCCAGGATAAAGATAACATGGGCGGGCGGTTCTTCGAGGGTCTTGAGCAGCGCGTTCGAGGCGCTGTTGCTCAGCATGTGGACTTCATCGATGATATACACCTTGAAGCGGGCCTGGTTGGGGGCATAATTAACTTTCTCGCGCAGGCTGCGGATGTCATCGACACTGGTATTGCTGGCGGCATCAATTTCGATAACGTCTAACGCCCTGGCTTCGGTGATGGCCTGGCACATGGCACAGGTATTACACGGTTCGCCTTTACCGTTGGTCAAGCAGTTGACGGCCTTGGCCAGAATACGTGCCGTGCTCGTTTTACCGGTACCGCGGGGCCCGCAGAAAAGGTAGGCGTGCGAAATACGGCTCCTTTGCAAAGCGTTGCGGAGCGTCTGTGCCACCGGTTCCTGCCCGACCACCTCGGCAAAAGTCTGAGGACGCCATTTACGATAAAAGACCTGGGAAGCCATAACTGTTGTCTATTATACCCCATTGGGTGGTTGTTGCCAAAGGATTTTTTGGAGGAAGTTTTGTTGGTAATATAGCTTCGGTGAAATGCACCAAAATAGCGTTTTGGTGGGTTTATTTAGGGGTTTGAAGGGGATTAAAACTTATCCTGAAGCTAAACATTGTGTTATTACACGTATTTCTTGCTGGTGTTTAAACTTCTCGTTAATGAAAATGGTGTCCTACTTGAGAGTCTATTCATTTTCCTTGAAGCACTATGTATAATATTAATTAAATAAACATCAATTGAGATTTGCTTAAAGATGCTGAAAAGAATACGAAATACAATAGTTCCTTGGTCACAAATCGCTAAGAGGTTTGATAAAGCTGATTTATTACTAGGAAATGGGTTTTCCTTGAATATTGAGGGTCATTTTAACTACGTATCATTATTCAAAGAATTCATTAACTCTTGTAATCGCACAGATGGGGAGGTTTTTAAGAGTTTTAATACCAATAACTTTGAGTTAATTCTTGAGAAATTGTCAAACGCACTATTCGTGAATAAAGCATTTGATATTGAATATTCACAGATAGACGTAGCTATTGACCAACTAAAAACTGGTTTAATAACAGCGATTAAAGATAATCACCCAAGAAATAACCAACTAGATAAAGACCAATTAAAACGGATAGCTATTCAATTAAAAGATTTTAATGACATTTTCACATTAAATTATGACTTGTTTTTATATCATATCATTATGCTCGTATTAGATGAGAGTAAAAAACCCAAAAGTAAGGTAAAAGCTTACAGCGATTACTTCTGGGGTAGTTACAATTCAGATTTCAAGAAATTTGAGGACCATCAAGATTATGAGTACAAGCTTTTATATTATTTGCACGGAGCATTGTTTATATTTACGGAGTCATATGAGATCATATTAAAGTTGATTAGAGGGGATGTAAATACCGAGCTTATAGGACAAATTGAGGATGCTATCCAAAAAGATATGATTCCGCTTTTTGTTACTGAAGGTTTACCCGAAGAAAAGTTGCAAGCTATTAACCAAAGTAAGTATCTTCAATTTGCTCTTAGTAATTTAAAAAATTCTAATAATAAATTGGTTATATTCGGGTGCTCACTATCTTCGTCTGATGACCATATTGTAAAAGCGATAAAAAATAATAAAAGAGATTTAGCAATATCTATTCATACCAAGGATAAAACAGAAAATCAGCTAATACGGACTCAACAATTTTATGAAGACAAATTCCCTGAGAGTAACGTCGACTTCTTTGACTCGGATACTTTATTCCATTTTCGTAATCACAATTAAGAATTAAGGATGATAAAACATGAATTGACCAGAACTATATCTCATTTGTGGAGGTCAATTTTCAAGACTTTTGATGGCGGTTTGGGAATCCGTCTCACTATTTTACGCACGAATCCGCTTGTTTAGATTCAATTAGACTAGCTTTGATGTGAACTCAGTAAGCAGTCTTGAATAGAAGGCTATAGATTTAAATAAAGAGAGAGGCTTTCTAAGCCTCTCTCTTTTAAGTTACGTTAGAACTCCGATTGTATTTCTTTTACAGCCCCTTCTTAGCCACAAACTCGGCGAGGTCACCGAGGCGGCAGCTATAACCCCATTCGTTATCGTACCAGGCGATGACCTTGACCATGTTACCGCCAAGGACCATCGTGCTGGGGGCATCGACAATCGAGCTGGCGGGATTACCCTTGAAGTCCATGCTGACCAGTTCCTCGTCGCAATACTCCAAAATATCAGCCAAAGGCCCGATAGAGGCCTGTTTAAAGGTCAGGTTTATCTGCTCGACGGTTGCCTCATTCTTGAGGTCGGCGACGAAATCAACGACGGAGACGGTGGGTGTGGGCACGCGGAAAGCGATACCGTGGAGTTTGCCTTTAAGCTCGGGGATGACCTGGGTAACGGCGGTGGCGGCGCCGGTGGTGGTGGGGATAATGTTCGTGGCGGCCGTGCGTGCCCGGCGCAGGTCCTTATGGACGGTGTCCAGAATGCGCTGGTCGTTGGTATAGGCATGGATAGTCGTCATCAAGCCCTTGACTATCCCGAAGTTCTGGTGCAGCACTTTAACGACCGGGGCGATGCAGTTGGTCGTACAGGAAGCATTGGAGATAATGTTATGCCTGGCGGGGTCGTACATATTCTCATTGACGCCCAGCACGACGGTGAGGTCTTCATTCTTGGCCGGTGCCGAGATAAGCACCTTCTTGGCGCCGCCCTTCCGGTGGCCGGCGGCCTTGGTGGCATCGGTAAACAGGCCGGTGGACTCGATGACAATCTCGACGCCGTATTGTTTCCAGGGGATATTCGCCGGGTCGCGTTCGGCCAGCACTTTTATTTCTTTGCCGTCGATTTTGAGCGAGTCCTTGGTGGCCTCGATTTCGCCGGGATAGCGACCGTAGTTGCTGTCCCACTTTAGCAAGTGAGCGTTCGTCTTGGCGTCGGTCAGGTCGTTGACGGCGACGACTTCCAGGGTATCGCGGTGACGCAGGTTGAGGGCCTTGAAAGTCAGGCGGCCGACCCGGCCAAAGCCATTGATACCGATTTTAGTTGTCATTTGATGCCTCCTCCGTTAATACTTTACTCTGATGGTAGTGGTATCCATCTAGAACCTCACCCCCTTTATCCCCCTCGCCTACGAGGCGAGGGGGAAGAGATTTTAAGAGAAGGGGGCGAAAAGCCCCCTTCTCTTTTACTCAACTCCCCTTCCCATTGGGAAGGGGTAGGGGGATGGGCGTCAATTTATTATTATACCCTAACCGGTACATCGGTGCGCTGGTAATAGGTGATGCCGTTGCTGGCCAACTGGCTTACCTTGCCCTCGACTCTCAGGTATTCAAGGTGGGCGAGGGTCTCCATCGCGGCCATTCTCTTGTCCCACGGTGCCAGATTGCGCCAGGGCATCCCACCCTGCTCGGGCATCCAGGTGACTTCGGCGGATATCTGGTAAGCCGTCCTCGGCTCCGCCTTTATCGCCGCCAGAACCTCTTCACTTCTATGATGATGGTGCTGGATAATTTCGTCAACCCTTTTCCGTAAATCACTGATAATGGCGCCGTGAGCGGGCAGGGTGAGTTTAACTTCCAGTTCCCGTACTTTTTTCAGCGAGGAAAGGAAATCGCCTAAAGGGTTCGGACGTGACTGCGGACGCAGACTGACGTTAGGGGTAATATCGGCGATGACGTGGTCGCCGGAGAAGAGGATTTTTCTTTCCGGTTCATATAAGCAGATATGACCGGGAGCATGTCCCGGCGTCCATATCACTTTAAGATTGAAGGTGCTGGTTGAGAGTGTGTCATTATCATTGAGGATGATATCGGGTAAAACGGGGGGAGTGAATCTCTGTGCCCTGGCCGGCGATAGGCGTACCGGAGAGAGGTCTGATGAGGGGATGCCGTTGCGGTGGAGTAAATCTTCCACGTGACGGAAGAATTCAATCACCTGGTTGTAGTCATGGTAAATGAGGTTTTGCTCTAAGGAATGGAGGGCGATTTTGGCCCGGGAAAGCTGCTGGAGCCGACTGGCGAGCCCGTAATGGTCGGGATGAGCGTGAGTAATAACTAGCTGGGAAATATCGGAAAAGTCAATTTTGATTTCAGCCAGTTGCTTTTCCAAGGACTGGAACGTACGCTCGTCATTCCAGCCGGCATCGATGAGCAGGTGCTTCTTGTCACCACGGACGAGATAGCAATTGGTATAGTGCAGGGGATTATGGGGGATGGGGAGCCGCAGTTCGTAGATGCCGGGAATGATTTCAATCATATCGCTTACTTCTTCAGACTGCCGAATGCCCCGATGCCGGCAAACGTGGCTTTGTTACCCAGTTCCTCTTCGATACGGAGGAGGCGGTTGTACTTGGCGGTGCGCTCGGAACGGCACGGAGCACCGGTCTTAATCTGGCCGGTACTTAGCGCTACGACCAAGTCGGCGATAGTAGTATCTTCGGTTTCGCCGGAACGGTGACTGATGACGGCCGTCCAGCCTGCCTCGTTAGCCATCTTGACCGCAGCGATAGTTTCGGTAAGGGTACCAATCTGGTTGAGTTTGATGAGAATGGAGTTGGAGGCTTTGAGACGGATACCCTGGCCGAGGCGGTTGACGTTGGTGGTGTAGAGGTCGTCGCCGACCAGTTGAATGCGCCCGCCCAGTTTCTGATTTAATAATTGCCAGCCGTCCCAGTCGTCCTCGTCGAGGCCGTCTTCCAGGCTGATAATAGGGTAGTCGCTCGCCCATTTGACATAATAATCAACCATCTCGCTACTGCTTAAGGAAGCGACCTCTTTCTGAAGGACGTATTTACCATCTTGGAAAAATTCACTGGCGGCAGGGTCGAGGGCAATAAAGCAGTCCTTGCCCGGCTTGTAGCCGGCTTTCTCGATAGCGGTTAAGATAGCTTCGACGGCAGCTTTATTCGAGGGCAGGGAAGGGGCAAAGCCACCTTCCTCGCCGACGTTGGTATTCAGCCCTTTGTCCTTGAGCACCTTTTTTAGGGCGTGATAGACCTCGGTGCCCATCTGCAAAGCTTGTTTGAAGCTGCCGGCGCCAGCCGGCATGACCATGAACTCCTGGAGGTCGGTCGAGTCGGCGGCGTGCTTGCCTCCGTTCAGAATATTCATCATCGGCACGGGGAGAGTGTAGGTATCGGCTTGTCTCAGGTAGCGGTAAAAGGGGAGGTGGGCGGAATTAGCGGCGGCGTGGGTAACGGCCAGCGATACTCCCAGCAGGGCATTAGCCCCCAGGCGTGACTTATTGGGCGTACCGTCGAGGTCGATTAGTTTTTGGTCGAGAGCCGCCTGGTCGGTAGCGGACAGGCCGACAATTGCTTTAGCGATAATTTCGTTAACATTCTTGACGGCCTTGAGGACGCCCAGGCCGTTATACCGGCTACCTCCGTCTCTAAGCTCGACGGCTTCGTATTTGCCGGTACTGGCCCCCGAAGGTACGGCGGCCCGGCCGGTGGTACCGTCAGATAGCGTAACCTCGGCTTCGAGAGTCGGGTTGCCCCGGGAGTCAAGGATTTCTCTGGCTCTTATCTTGCTGATGGTTGACAATTGCTACTCCTGGATTTTATTTTTTGGTCAGGTCAAGAGCCTTTTGTACCGCATCGGCCGGATTGCGGGCTAGAACAATTGAGTCGTTGGTCTGTCCGTTGCGGCAGAGCGACCACGTGTCCAGGCCGATGACGGGGATACCGCTTTGCAGGGCGTGGGCTATTTCGGAAAGAGTGCCGTAGCTTCCGCCAACGGCGATAACGGCGCAGGCAGACTTAACGACGGCGACGTTCCGGGCATAACCGATGCCGGTGACGATGGGAATCTGGACATAGGGATTGGCTGCCTCCGGGCTATCGCCGGGCAGTATGCCGATGGTCAGGCCACCTTCCGAAGTTGCGCCGCGACAGGCGGCTTCCATGACTCCACCCAGTCCCCCGCAGACTAAAATGGCACCCTGTCTGGCTAACTCGCGGCCTACCTCTTCAGCGACCTTGACTTCAGCGGAACTCGGCTGCCCGCCGCCGATAACGGCCACGATTTTCTTCCTTTCGTCGGACATGAAAGCTCCTTGAATTGAAAGTGATACCGGTTTGAGGCTGGCAAGGCCATTATAGCATAAGGCGGAAGGGTTTTAGTAGGGTGCGTCCATAGAGTGCGACCTCACCCTAACCATCTCCTAACAGGAGAGGGAAAAAATTAAATAAGAGGGCTTCCGCCCTCTTCTAGCAACTCCTGAAATATCCCCATTGTCATTCCAGCGAAAGCTGGAATCCAAAATGATATGGTAAATATTAACATCAAGTGATTGGCGATATTTCGATATGCTTATTTTGTGCTACCTAGCGCTTTTAATGTATTTCTGCGTCCATGGGCAAGCGGCGATGCAGATACCGCAGAGCGTTTCGGGTATGCCGACGTTTTCTGATGTCAATCTAAACGCAGTCTGCCGGCAGGCAAACGCATCGAAGAACGACCCACGAATTGCACCATTGAACCAACTTTTCCCTGATGGGGCATGACCCGGGCACGCGTTCACACACTTACGGCAATTACCGCAGCGGGATGAATTGATTGGGTTACCAACTGGCAAGTCTGCATCCGTCAAAACGGTTGTCAAACGTACTGCAGAGCCGAAAGGTTCGGTGATGAGCATGGCATTCTTCCCTATCCAGCCCAACCCGGAAAGAGTGGCAGCAGTCTTATGGGGAAGCTGGGTGGACATAGTTGTAGGATCATAGCTGACCCCGGAATGGGTTACTGGGTCATGAAGTACAATGGTGGGTGCGAGCCATTTGGCCTTGTTCCCCTGGTCGTTAAGCCGTCGGGCGATATTGTCGCCTAGCTCAGCAAGGAGTGCGTTAACCCTCGTGTATTCTGCGAAGTATTCCTTGGTTGGTCCATCCAGTATTTCTGATACAATCCTGGGATTGAGAGCCACGGCAATTGATATGCCGAATGGCAGGTTATAACGTACATCAGGCGCGAGGCCGCGCAAATCGGCAACACCGACCATGTCTGCTCCTTTAGAGAGAAGAAATCTCTTTAGTTCCTCTAATACTGACACCTCACACCCCCGTCCGTTTGAATGTGATTAAATTCCCTTCCGCCTCATCCGCCGTGCAGGAGAGAGGTCTACGCTGAAGGTTTTCCCTCAAAGGAAATTAAAGGGAGTGGCCTGGCTACGGTTTAGTTCTCCCCAGCGGCAGTTTGTGCTTGATATGGGCGTGGCCGCCGAGGATAAAGCTTTTCTGGCCATTGCCGGCGGGTAGTTTTTCCGGGCAGACAAGTAGGACAGTAACGTTGTCGCTACCGCCGAAGCGGGCGGCTACCCGCTCCAAGTGCTTTTCTTCACAGCAGTCGTTACAGGCAGTAATGGCATTGAGGGCGAAATTATCGATGTTGCCGTTGATGTGCTCCAGGAGAAATTCCGCCGGCCGTTTTGCTCTCCAATGAGCGTTGAGAGTAAGGATACCGTCGCTGGCAATAATAAAGAAATCGCCGGGGGCAAGCTCGATTTCTTGAGGTACGATGGGGATATGTGCGGCGCCGATAAAATACGGGCTGCCGGTTACCGGCTTAAGCTGTTTGCTTAAGGCATTGCCATGGAAAAGAAGGGTATCGCCGGCAACGAAAGCCAGGGCACGTCCCGGTGTATCTTCCGGGAAACAGACGAGGGCAAGGGTGGCCGTTTCGCGCTGGGCGGCCATTTCGTAGTTGATGCGGTTGATGACATTCTCCAAATCGGCGACCGTACCTGTCTTCAGGTGGGCGTCGATGTCTCTGAAGATGCGGCGGCCATATTCGCTGATACCGGGCGGGTCGGCGACGGCGAAGACTCTTTTCGCCGGATTCGCATAGAGACAGTCGCTGTTATAGAAAGAGTTGTTCGGGCCGAGCACGATTTCGGTGAAGACGGTTTCGGCACCGGGGTGAGTACCGCCGCAAAATCCCGGGCCGGTCAGCAGCGGCCAGGTGAGGGTCCCTTCGTATTCCGGCAGGACTTTCTGGACCTGCCTCAGTTTACTTCGTAACCGTCCGTGGGAGTTTTCCGGGAACTGGTCGAAGAGGGTGGGGTATTTAGCAAAAATACCTTCCTCAAATACCGGGTAATGGTGTAAATGAAATTCGTCTGACATAGTGCATTAAGGCCTTTTAAGCGATTGTACAATACGTGGCTTTTTTGTACAAGGCGATAAGTTCTAAGGCGATGTTATAGTCACTATCCAATGAGCTTCAACAAGTTCGTCGTATGTCCATTCCTTTGAATACACTGTTTCCCCTGATAAGTCTTTCGCAGTAATAGGCCAACTTGATATAAGAGCGAAGTCTCCGACTCTTGCTCGTTGGTTAACGTTAACTGTGCATACTTCTTCGGTACCAATGAAAACCACAACCGCTGATTCGGTTTTATTTTCTATCGTTACGTAATACGTACGTTCACCGGTACAGAGGAGAAAGGGTGCTGCTACCATCAGAAATGTGACCAAAACCATTGCCCCGAGGATTAAGTACAATAGTGTAAAATCTCTCTTCTTACGTCCTTGGGTATTCTCAGTTGACGTATTAGCCATCCTGATAGATTCTAAAACGTCACCTCACCCAAGTCAATTTGCGGATATATAGAATAAAAATTCTACACTCCCAGTTCTAAAAAGCGACAATAACCTCTTGACCTGATTAGAACTAATGTGCTAATTTGTGCTTGCAGAGCGGTTCTGGAGGTTGAGTTATGGAGTTTGAGCGGGATGAGATTACTGAAGTTGCGGAAAAGACGGATGAGGATGATGTAAACGATGCCAGTGTTATTTCTGACTTGCCGGAGAATTGCCATTATCGGGACGAGGGCTGCGAACTGGCCCGCTCTTGCCTTAACTGCCCTTTTCCCCGCTGTGTTTATGACGAGGCTGGCGGCAAGCGGCGCTGGCTCAAAAGATTAAGGGCGAGGGAAATGTCCCGCCTGTTTAATATCGAAAAAAAAGGCATCAAGGAACTGGCGCTGATGTTCGGCGTCAGCGAGCGTACCGTGCAGCGGGCGCTCAAAGTAGCCCGCAACGAAGTTTACGGAGGCATGAAAGAGAATGGGCGAAGGGTTTAGTCCGGCGGAATTAACGTCCCGCGACCAAGAGCGGCTGAAAGCTTACCGGGAACTGCTCGATTTCTATCATGGTATCCACTGGGAGGACCGGGAGCGGCGGAGTGAGAAACGCCTGACTTTCAACTACGCTAAGGTCTTTGTGGACAAAGTCACGTCTTATTTGATGTCCGGCCTTAACTTTGCCGTCGAACCGAGGCAAGACTCCGCTGAGGCGAGGCAGCAAGCCCAGCGCGCCGAAGCGACTTTGTACTAGGTCTATGAAGAGAATAACCTCGACCAGCTCGATTTCGAAACGGAAATCGATTGCGCCCTGCTGGGCGATGCCTGCTACAAGGTTATCTGGGACACGGACAGGCAGAACGTCCGCATCACGGCGCCGGATATCCAGGGGATATATGCCTGGTGGGTGGGGGATGACACCACACGGATATGGCGGGTGGCGGCTAAATATCTGCTGGCTGCCGAGGTCGTCGAAAGCCTGCATCAGGTAAAGCCGAAGAATAAAACGGCAACGGTCGTCGAAGTCTGGACGGGTGATAGCTTCGAGCTATGGATTGATGATACACAGGTAGCAAAGAAGCCCAATCCCTACGGTTTTATTCCTTTCGTTATTTATCCCAACCTGAGAGAGCCGAAGAAGTTCTGGGGTATCTCCGACCTGCTGCCGATTATGGAACCGCAGCGTGAGCTTAACCGGGCCATGTCGCAGCTATCGCGCATTCTGGAGCTTTCGGGTAATCCCATCGCCGTTCTCGAAAACGTGGAAGAATCCGAGGACATCGCCGTCAAACCGGGGGCAGTCTGGAATATTCCGGAAGATGCCAAAGCCTACCTCCTCGACCTGCTGCAGGGCGGCGGCGTCCGGTTGCACATCGATTACATCAATCTGCTCTACAAGGTCTTGCACGATATCTCGGAATCGCCCCGGGCGGCTTTCGGCGGTACCGAGCGCGACCTCTCCGGCGTCGCTCTTGAATTCGAGTTACAGCCGCTGTTACAGAAAGTGAGGCGGAAAAGGCTTATCCGGGCGGCAGCTTATAACCAGCGGAACCGGCTCATCCTGAAACTGCTGGAGAAGTACCGTGGTGAAAACTTTGGCGATAACCATTTGAGAGTGGTGTGGAACCCGGTCTTACCGCAGGACCTGGCCAAGCTGGTGGCCAATGAGCAGACGATGGTGCAGGCGGGTATCCATTCCCGGCGCCGGGCGATGGATGAGGTCGGTGTGCTCGACCCGGAGGCGGAATTCAAGCGGTGGCTCGAAGAAAGAGAATCCATTCTACGGATGAATAAAGAACTGAGTTTCAGACCAACGCGGGGTGGCATGCGGGAGAGCGAAATAACCCCGAGTTGAAATCATGAGGAATAACTGACAGGAGGTGCAGATTGGTCGATGAAGTAAACCAGCCCGATAATCTACCCGAAGTACGGGACAGAGGGACGAACCCTGGTGAAACCGAGGGACAAGCCCCGACCGGCGAACTCGATGTTCGGGTGGCTGAGCTTGAACAGATTATTGTGGGTAAGGATGATGAGATTGCCGGCCTGAAACAGTCTCAGACGAACTTAGAGGAGGAACTGACGACCCTCGGTCATTCTCTGACTGAAGCCGTGGCGAGCTACAAAGCGATGGTGCTCAAAGCTAATCCGGCCATCGTGGCGGAACTCATCACCGGCGATACCATCCCGGCCGTCAATGAGTCGCTGCAACAGGCACAGGCAATGGTCGGACGGTTGAGGCAGGGACTCGAGGCGGAGATAAGGCGGAGCCGGGTGCCGGCGGGAGCTCCGGAAAGGACGTCGCCCGACCTTTCAAATTTGTCGGCACGGGAGAAAATTCAGTATGCAATAGGAGGTAAAAGATAAATGGCTTTGACTTTAGCGGAAGCAGCCAAACTATCCAATGATATGTTGCTCCAGGGGGTGGTGGAGACGATTATTAAAGACTCCCCCATCCTCCGGGAAATGCCCTTTGTGGAAATCGTGGGCAATGGCCTGACCTATAACCAGGAGAAAACATTACCCAGCATCGATTTTTACGACGTGGGTGACACCTGGTCGGAATCAACGCCGACCTTCGAGCAGAAGACCGCCAACCTCAAGATTATGGGTGGAGATGCCGATGTGGACAATTTCCTCAAGGCTACCCGCTCTAATCTACAGGACCTGGAAGGGGCGGTTATCGAATTGAAGGCGAAGGCACTGAAAAACAAATTCGATGATACCTTTATCTATGGCGATTCGGTGGGCGATGCCAAGCAGTTCGATGGCATCAGGAAGCTCATCGATACCACCAGTGCCGGCGCCCAGGTGATTGCCGCCGGTGCCACCGGCGCAACGTTGACTTTGTCCATGCTCGACCAACTTATCGATGCCGTTAAGGGCGGTAAGCCGTCGCTGTTGCTGACGAGCCGTCGTTCCCGACGCAAGATTAATGCCCTGGTCAGGGCGGCCGGCGGCATGATGGAAACCGACCGCGATAAGTGGGGTAATTTTGTCCAGTTCTGGGATGCTGTTCCCATCGGCGTCAATGACTGGATACTGGATACGCATGTCGTCAGCGACAGCGTCGAGACGGACACCACCGGCGGTACCTGCTCTACCATTTATGCTCTCCAGTTTGGTGAAGGGGCGCTCTGCGGCCTGACGGCGCCGGGACATCTTACCGTAGAGCACGTCGGTTCGCTGGAGACGAAGGATGCCACCCGTACCCGCATCAAATGGTATGTTTCCCTGGCGCTCTTCGCCTCGGTGAAGGCCGCTGCTTTAATCGGCGTTCAGGACTAAATCTTGTTGCAGAGAATGTCTTTTTGTTTCCGCTCGTGGTGAGCTTGTCGAACCACGAGAGTTCACCCTTCGACAGGCTCAGGGTGAACGGAAGAGTAATACGCTCAGGCAAGTGGAAGGGAGTATTTTCTTGCATCGTTGATTTAGGTAACTAGAGATTAGATTAAGAGTAGGGGAGTCCCAATACACCGGGACTCCCCGTAGGAGGAAAGCGATGGTAATGACAGTAGTCGAACATATCGAACACCCTTTTGCCAAGGGCAACCTGACTTCGGACGGAGTGCAGTGGAGTGCTGAAAAGACCACCAGCACCGATGATTATGAAGCGGTAGAAGAGGCTGTGGTTAATCCGCCGGCGCTGGGTACTGTTATTGAATTCGAATTCGGGCTTACCGCTGCGGTCAAGTCCAGCGGGGCTACTGAAGCCGTCTTGTTCAAGTGGCAGGCACGTAATAAAGGCGGCACCTGGGTCGACCTGCACCCTGAGGTAACTTATCCGGCTGATGCCTCTGCTTACAAAGAATATACCTACAGCGGCCGTTTCAAGCCGGTAGCGAATTTCAGTAGCGTCCCTTTCGAGCTCCGCCTCGTCATCAAGTCAGGTACGGCGGGTGGGGAAAACGCGGTGGGCAAGGCCAAGAACTCGAGTTATGTCCGGATTATCTATTCGGCGTCGTGAGGCAGTTATGAACTTCGTTTGTGACCAAAGTCTGGTGCTTTACCTGCCCCTGTATGAGCCGGACGGTGCCTCTTTTCTGTCGAAGGATGCTTATGGCCATCTGGCTACCGTGGCTGGCGCTTCGTGGCGACCACATGGCCGGAATTTTGATGGAATGGATGATTACATCGAGCTACCCAATTCCAACCTTTTTGCGCCGGCGGCCGGGACAATAGAAGTCTGGATAAATCTGAAAACTACCCAGGGCCAGGCCTATCTCTATTCCTGCAATAGTGACAACCTGTCTTTGTTCAAAGACCTGAATAACGGCAGTATTGATTTGTGGTACCGCGGTCTTCTGGTCCTATCCGTGCCGTGTTTGCCGAGTACAGATAATTTCAATTACCTTGCATTCACCTTTAGTCGTGGGTCGCCGGCTTACGGCTATCGGAATGGGGAGCAGTTAGCCTTAGCAGTGTGCAGTACTCTTACTCCGGCGGGTGGGGCGACCACCATCGGAGCGAATAATGCCCATAGTGCATATTGGCTTAACGGTCTGCTGGGCGAAATCAGGCTTTACCAGCGGGCACTGACGCCGCTGGAAATCCAGCAGAACTATCTGGCTACCAAATGGAGGTACCGATGAAATATCGAGTGAGACTCGATTTATCCTTTGATAATGAAACGGATGCCCGGTCTTTGATGGCTGAGGCCAGGGGCTACTCGGCTAAAGCCGTTAGCCTGCATGAAGGCCAGCCCAATGAGGAAATATCCTTTTGCGATTTAGAAATTTGCCGGCATGATGAAGGCTTACCTTGTGAAAAACTGGAACGAGTCGAAGTAAGGTAAGTGACCTAGCGAAGAGGAGGTGCAGCATAGATGAATTTATCCGAAATGAGGACGGTTGTCCGGCGCGACCTGCATGACGAAGATGCGGACAACTACCGCTGGACAAATGATGAACTGGACCGGCATATCGCTCATGTCGTTAGGGACTTTTCCGAAGCCTTGCCTGACGAGCAAAAGGTAGTCAAAGCGACTACCTCCGGCTCCCGCGAGCTTGATATCACCACCTTAACCGGCCGCATCGTGGTGGAAGCAGTGGAGTACCCGGTGGATAAATTTCCCCAGTGCTATCAACGTTTTAGTCTGTGGGCTGACACCCTGACGTTGCTCGGTGATGAAGTGCCCGATGGTAGCAACGCCTATATTTATTACGGTAAACTGCATACCCTTGATGCTTCCGGCTCAACGATTCCATCCCGGTACGAGGACTTGGTTGCTGTCGGGGCGGCTGGCTACGCCGCTATTGAATGGGCGGTCTATGCTATCAACCGGGTCAATGTGGGAGGTACGCTTCCCCCCGCGGAACTGCTGGCGTGGGGCAAAGCGAAACTCAATGATTTTAAGGATGAGTTGAAGAGGCTGGGACGGCGAAACAAAGTGAGAATCCGCTCTTTTTATAAACCCTATTATCCCATCCTGTCCAAAACAACCGATTATGGTCCTCAATGAATCAGGTTGTCAGCGGGAGTTAAGCCAATGGACTGGTACCACAAACTCTGGTCGAAAATCGGCGGGCGTCCGTGGACTTATATTCTGCGGGACACCTGGCACAAACTGGAGGGACTTTGGCTTGTCGGTCTGGTGGCCGCAGGAGCAATCCTCGGGCACTGGCTGTGGGGTTTAATCTTCTGGTTCTTGCTGGCCTTTTCCCTCGGCTATATCGCCGGGCATCTTTTCTGGGGAAAAGATTATATCCCCGACCAAAAGGATGGACAATAATGCGTACTCTATCAGCCACTTTGCTGGCGGCTCAAAAGCAGGCCTCGGCCACTCCGTATGTGAAAGTGGAGGCGAAGAACAAAATCGGTGGCGTCGTCAGGCTTGATTGGTCAAGGCTTTATACTGGTACGGAAGATGAATTCTTTCATGCGGCGACCATGCCCGAAGATGGTTCGCTTATCCGGGCAAGGATAACCTTCCCGGTTGATGGTCAGAAGCTGTACTGGCAAAGGGTGGCTAATCCCGGACCTTCGTCCGATTTCACGGCCTGGACTTACACCAACCAATATAACTGTATCGTAGTCGCCGCCGCTTCGCTGGGGGCAGAGGTTTCTATCTTCTGGATAAATTCAAGTCGTGAAATCAAGCGTATCAAAAGCACTGACTGCGGTGTTAACTGGGGTAGTCCCGAGTTTATCGATTATTCTCCGACGACCGCGGTCAATGGCTTGGCGGCGGCGTATAAACCCAATGGTGATTTAGCTATCTTCTTTGCCGACCAGTCGGTTCTCTATGCGAAAAAGCATGTTGGCGGCAACTGGCAGGCTAAATCAGCCTGGGATAAGACGACTGATGACCTGAGCGGGGTAGCGGTGGTCTATGACACAGACTGGAATCTACTTATTACCGGCCAGCATAGCAATGGCAACTTCAAACTGTGGAGTTTGGTTTATGGCGATGGTGGTGGTGTTGCCGTCGGTACGTGGTCAACTCTGAAAGAGTTAGCCTCGGCGCCTTCGGACGGTGATTTTCAGTATGCCCAGGTGTTTCTGGACAAGCCGGATGTTTGCCGCTGCTTTTACGTGGAAAAATTTGCCGGAAATGAAGCATATCAACGGCCGTTCTGGTCGTACTCAGTTCCGGATACTAAATTTACTGATAACCTGTGGCATGAGCCGGTCCCGTTTAATCTATCGAGCCAGTACGGATTAGCGATTATCCATGGTGACGACTATGGCTGGCTGTCCTGTGCCAGCGGCGTGTGGAGAGCCTCGTTAACAGTGCAAAACCTGGACTTGACGGCGGACGTTCTTTCTCTGAAGCAGGAAATCACCGAAGGTTCAGGCCGGCTGACGGTTGAGCTGAGGAATGATGACGGCGGCTATGCTTCGCTTCCGGCACTACTGGGACCAGGCTGCCAGCTTGAAGTCAGCCCGGGTTATATCACTTCGCAGGGAAGTGAGTATAGTGCCGGACAATCTTTTCGTCTGGAGGCCTATGAACACGTCATTGCCGGCGGTAAAGCCAGCCTTTTCCTCTATGCCCATGATGGTTGGAGTTCCATAAAGAACTGGCAGGCGAGACACCAGTTCCGCTGGAACAAAATTATTAATGAGATGGCCGTCGAAGACCTGCTTGCCTTCGTTCTGGCACGGGTTGGGCTGAAGCTGGAATCCCAATCTCAATCGGCACTTATCACCAGCTACCACCCTGATTTCACGATTAGTCCGGGCAATAGTGGCGAGACCATCATCAACCGGTTACTCTCTTTTGTCCCCGACCTGTTGTTTGTTGAAGGCAATAAAGCTTGCGTAGTGTATCCCCAGTCCTCTGACAGTTCAGCATATTCTTATGGACAACACCCTGTTGTCGAGGGTAAATATCGTCAGGCGGCGTGGGAGACCAATCGGGTTCAGGTGGAAGGTTGCAATCCAGCTAATGGCCAGCCGGTGATTGTTGATTCCTTCGCCTGGGAGCAAATCACCGGGCTGGCGGACCGGCTCCATCAACTGACTGATAGAAACATAAATAGCGTTATCGAAGCGGGGCAGCGGGGCGAGGCTTACCTGAGAAAAACTGAGATAAGTTCAGCCAGTGGTGCCATTTTAATTCCGGTCAACTGTGGTCAGCAGCTATACGATGTTATCGATATTACCGACGGCCGGGCCGGGCTTATTGCCGATAAAAAAAGGGTGCTCGGGCTGACATTATTCTACCAGCCCCGCCGTGGCGAATACCGGCAACAACTGTCACTGGGGACAGTGTAGCGATATTTGGAGGATGAAGGCTATTATGAGTTTGCGAAAGGGCGTGCTTAAAAGCTTTGATTCCGGTACTTATACTGCCACAGTGCAACTGGCTGGCAGCTATAAAGTCTATTTGGAAGATATTGCGGTGGCCCGGAATTTACCGGCGGTCGAAATGGTTCTGGAGAGGCGGGTGGCCGTTATTTTCTTCGATGAGCATAATGCCAAAGAAGCGGTAGTGATTGCGGTTTATGCCTGAGTATTAATTGATGCGCCGGAAAATCTTTAATTCCGGTACGTCTCCGACTGTTGATACCGCTCTTGCACCCTCGGAACTGTAGACCAGCTCGTAGCTGGTGACAGCTTCCAGTGGTATCGGGCTGATGAACGGATTAACACCGACTATACGATAATTGCCTGATTGCTGGCTGGCGAGATAGGCTTGGGCTTCTTCGTAGCTGTTAAGCTCGTTGGCGCTCGTGAGAAGCTTATACGGCTGGCCTTTATCGGTTTCCCTGTCTTCGTAAGAAATTACCAACACTTTGTCGGGTGTTACCGCATTACCGTCAAAGTTAAAGAGCCGGGTGGAGGTTGAGTGGTAATATGCCGGGTGAAAGAGCTGCACGGGCTGCAACAGATTGTCTTGGGGTAGATAGTAAATATCGAAAAAGTCCGATTGCGGCTTGCCTGCCCAGAGAATGACGGCATAGAATTTGCTCGTGGGTGTGTCATAGTCGATAACAATGTACTTTGTCCCCAATTCCTGGGCTATTGTGTCGGCCGAGGTCTCGTTTTGGGAAGTGAGGAAATTGGCGACCGCAACTACGCTGACGTGTTCCTGGCTTGGGTTAGCATTGGGGATGCGGTGGGCAATACGTTCAATCCAGTAGCCGTAGTCCCACCACGAGAGAACACCATAAGCGGATGCAGGATAGTCATAGCTTTCCGGTAACTGATTGTAGAAGTTCGGGTCGCCGGTGGGGTTGGGCACATTAGCCTTTAGCCAGTTCAGCGAACGGTACTGAGTATTCGTCTCTAGGTGATAATAGAAATCGGGGTCGCCGAAAGGCTCCGGGCTGTTATCTTTCAGCCAGGTGAGTGAGCTTACCCAGCTATCGCTGGGAGCGTAGCTTACCCGGCTGGCTGTAACCTTGGCCGATACCACCATACTCGGATATTTGCTGGTTTCACCGCCACCAGCGAGAACTATAAGTACGATGATAACAATGGCTAAACCTAAGTTAACATAACCCAACAGAGTCTGTGAACGCTCTTTTTTTGTCCTGGCCCTTCTGCCGCCTATTTCTACGGCTGGTTGTTTCGTCCCATATTCAATGAGCCCCGTTTTCATTAGAACCCACCAGAAGAGGTAACCCGAAAGCAAGGCAACATTGACGGCAAAATAGTAGCCAAAGCGGCGTTGCCCGATAGTGGCAGCCAACATTACAAGGCTCCATATGGCGACCAGAGTCTTCTCAGCACTACCCGCTTTAATCATAGAATAAAGCAGCAGCACAAGACCTAAAGGAGCAATGAAAAAACAGGTGGCAAAATTCCCCCAGGCAATAGCGATTGCCGGGTTGTAGTTTGAAGAAATAAGGGGCTGCATCTCAATAGTGGTCAAAGATGCCCCCATTGGCCGGAAGATGCTGAAGTAGCTGAACGCGTACGTGAAAAGTGAGGGACTGATAAGACGGATGGCGCCTAGCCCGACCACTCCGAGCCCGAGCAGCGCCAGCGGGTAATAAGCTGTTTTCGCGTTTTTCGCTGTCAATAGATGGGAGAGCCAGTTGGCCGCTATTGGTAGCAGAGTAGCGACGGTCATGATCATGATATGCGTGAGACCGAGCCTGGGCAGGATTGGAGCGATTATCAGGGTGGTGACAAGGAAAAAGACGAAACCTACCACGGCTAGATAATCACTGGACTTGTGCCTGAGGTGGTCAATGACGAATTGCGCCACAAAAAAGAGAGCGGTGATAAAGATAAAAAGTAGTGCCCCCATCCAGGTATACAGGTAGATGGCTAAGAAAAGCCCCGCCAGAGCGCTGTATAAAATAGGTTTAAGGTTCGTTTTCCAATTACCAGGCCAGAGGCTGCGGAGAGTTAGCTCTTTACTACGTGCCGACCTGATAGCCAGGATTAAGAACGCGATAACCGTGGTCGAGAATAATGCCTCGGCAACGTGGTGGTCAGTAAAACCAAGTATCGACCGTCCCATAAATTCCCCCGGCATAAAAGAAATCAAGCCGGCAGCGAAGATACCGGCCCAGCGGCTGGCCAGCGCTCTGCCGATAAAGTAAACCGGGAAAATGGTCAGTGCTCCCAGTATTGCCGGGTAATAGACGCCGATAACGTCAATGAGGTGTTGACTCGGTGAACCCAGGCCGATTATCCAGATAATGGTGGCCAGAAAAAGGTCGAAGAAATTGGCGGTACCTATTCCAGCACCGCCGGGATAAAGCATGTAAGGGTCGAAGGAAGTTACGTGCGGGAAGTTGTGGACGATATTATCTACCAGGGTCATGTGAGCGTAAGTATCCGAGCCGCTGAACTTTATCCCGACATCGGTAAAGACTTTATCGTAGGGGAGTGCGATACGAAAATAAAGGGCCACGGCGAAGATTATCAGTAGCAGAATTCCATCGATGAGTATCGGGATAAACTCCGGGTGCTTGATTCCGTGGCGTTTGTTTGTTTTATCAGTCTGTGGCATTTTAGCTCACTATCATAACATTATCGAACCTTGATTTCAAACTTTAACAGATATGTCAGGCTACCGCTGCAACTCTGATATTAAATGTCCATGATACATGGCGATAGGTGGGTTGTTGAATAATATCGTCAAGCGCCTACCGTATCGCCGCGTTTACGCTCTTTTCTGGCTCCAGAGTACGATTGGATGAGTGTTTGAGGGTGGCAATAGAAGGCATCTCTTATTGAGACTTCTCGAAAAGAAGTGCTCCTGAATCAAAACTTTTCACGAGTTTAAACTGCTGCCGGAAGGCAGGATTGTCAAGGTATTCTTCGTTGATGTTGTCCTCACGAGGGTTATTCTTCAAATCTGGACTAAAATATAAGTACTGTACGTCCGGAAGACGAGATTTCATCGATTCGTAAGTCAATGGGAACCATATTCCCGTCCTTTCACAGTGCCAGGCGACCATCCATGGTACGTCCGTCACTACCGCACCATCCGTGTTCACCGTCGCCTGAATATAGTTTATCTCGTCAGGATGAACATAGTCAGCACCGGAGTAATTAAACAGAAATACTCCTGCCGTATTGGCGACTATTATCAGAATGATAAACAGGCACGTCACCGCATTACGTACGGCTTTGGTCTGGGGGGCGTTTGTTATGTCCGTAATCTTATAGCTTGCGAAAATGATAACGATAGGCACAAATGGAACAAATAAGCGCACTATAGCGTGTGTTGCTGACAGGATAACTGCTTGGAGAAGTATCATTAGTCCTGCAGATACGAGTAAGTTGACTATTCTTTTGTCTTTGCTGAGTTCCTTTAAATCGAAAATAGCCGCCAAAGCTGTTGCCGGCACAAAAAAATTAAACATCATTCTAGGGATTTCGACAAAAAAGTCTGCCGCGCCGGAGACCATCTTCTTGAGTACCACAAAGGGATACGAGATAACAAATCGTAACGGTTCAACAGGCTGGAAGGCTCCGTAGAGGAAGTAGCCCGGATGGATGTCGTTAAACATCGCTATCTCATAAGTTTGTAAAGTAAAAAGAGGGTTACCGGTAACGATGAAGTTCCTGATTAACCAGGGTGACACGGTCACCAGGAAAATTGCGGCCAGTTCCAGGAAGCATCTCACCTGGTTAGTATATTCCTTGTACATGAACCACAAGACGCCTGGAAGCAGGAATAATACGTTATATCGTGTTAGATAGCAAAGTCCCAGCACAAAGCCGACGAGAAGAGGGTTGGTACGCCGGTAAAGCAGGTACAGGGTTAGTATGAAAAAGAATGTGAACATAGTTTCCGTCAGACCTTGCATACCAAGGTTAACCAAAACGACAGAGGCAAGTGAAATTGCACCTGCCCACAGCCCCACCTTCCTGTTAAATATCTCTTTGCCAAAGAGATATACGAGTGGAATGAGTGCCACGTAAAAAAATCCGGAGACTATGGTAACGGCAGCATCATTAACGCCAAAGATGTGAAACGCAGCGGCGACAATAAGCGGATACAGCGGCGGACGCCAGAGGTTCGGATGATTGTTTATTGAGTCATTGAATGCAAATGATAGGGGGGTTATGTAGCTAGTCTCGAAGCCATCACCAGCGTAAAGGTGTCTGGCTATTTGTGCGTAATCCATCTGGTCTGGCGACCGGAGACCATCAAAGTTCAGAGAAAATACCAGGGCATACAGAGCCGCCGCAAGAAGGAGAAAAAGGAGGCAGTAATGATAGTCGGCGAGTCCTCGCTGACCTATTTGAAAGTATTTCTTCATTGATATGGGATTTCACACATTGATTCAGGCTGGTGACGTAACGCGGCTCCAGACCCGTGCCGACCATTATGAAGCTCTGTTTCTTTTCCTGTCAAGCCTATGCTTGATGAAAGCGATGGCTGGGGGTCGGGTGGACTAAATTTGTCCGGGTAACTATCGGTTGTTTTCTTTCATACCCTTGGCAAGGCTCTTCAAGATGGCGAGAATACCGAGGACAGCCCGCTGTATTTCAACCGGCTCCTGGGCAAGCACACGAGCAACATAGGGGTCTAATCGCTCGCTGCCGTATGGTGGCCTCTCCTCGGCTATGCCGGAAGGTTGTGGGGACAGGTAGCCGGCCAACGTGAAAATCTCATCTTCGGTAAAGCCTAGCGGTTTGGCGATTTTGCGCAGGATACGCGCTGAAGGAAAACGCTCCCCTCGCTCAATCCGGCCGAGATGAGAGGCCGATACCGCTGACCTGGCGGAAAGGTCCTGAAGGGTTAGTGATAATGAAATTCTCTGTTGTTTCAGGATGCCACTCAGATGGCTTCTATTTTTGTCCACGGCAGCATTATAGTTTGCCAATTGGCAAATGTCAACGCGTTTGTTTGACATCATCATCTTTGCCCCGCTCCCTTGGCTATGCTAAACTGGTTGAGATGATTGGGAAAATACTGGTGACTAACGATGACGGTATCCTCGCTGAAGGCCTGTGGATATTAGCCGGAGAACTAAATAAAGTTGCTCCCGTGATAGTAGTTGCCCCTGACCGCGAGCAGAGCGCGGTCGGTACGGCGGTTACGCTTAGCCAGCCACTGCGGGCACAGAAAGTCAGGCCTCTGGTACCGGATATCGAAGCCTATTCCGTCGAGGGCACACCCGCGGACAGCGTTATTCTGGCTTTAGAAAAGTTGGCCGGGAATGAGGTAGCCCTGGTAGTATCCGGAATAAACAACGGCCTGAACGTGGGCAGCGATGTCTTTATTTCAGGGACGGTGGGTGCGGCGTTGCAGGGTTACCTGCGTGGCCTGCCTGCTCTGGCTGTCTCAATTTCACCGGGCGATAGCCAGCACCTGGGCGATGCCGCCAGGTTAGCCGCATTGCTGGCGGCTAAAATCAACTCCAGTACGTTACCCCAGAATACTTTCCTCAATATAAACTTCCCCGGCTTATCGGTGGATAATATCGGCGGCATAAAGACGACACGTTTGGCCAACCATAGTCATATTGAGACTGTATCCGAGGGACATGACGGGAAACGGAAGTATTACTGGCTGGTACGGCAGAGAGCTAACGAGAAACACCACGATGAGATGACCGATATCTGGGCAATCGACCAGGGACATATTTCCATTACTCCGCTGCACACTTACCCGCATAATGGCTCATCATCCGGCTTTACTGACGGCCTCTGCTCGGAAATTTTCGGTAGATTGCAAAAGAACGAGGTGTAAGACATGGCCCTGTTCATCACCTTCGAAGGTGGGGAAGGCAGCGGGAAGAGTGTGCAGGCCAAGGCGCTCTACCGCAAAATGGTACGTCTGAATATTCCGGCTGTCTTCACCCATGAGCCCGGCGGCACTCCCCTCGGCGAGAAGCTGGCCCGCTGGCTCAAGTGGTCGCAAGGACAATATATGTCTCCACTGGCCGAGCTACTTATCTTTAATGCCTCACGTACCCAGTTAATTGAAGAAGTTATCCAGCCCGGTCTAAACGATGGCAAAGTCGTTATCTGCGACCGCTATGTCGATTCGACGATTGCCTATCAGGGCTATGGCCGGGGGCTGGATTTAGCTATGGTCGAAGCCGTTACGGCGATAGCCACCCGCGGTATCAAGCCCGACCTGACGGTACTGCTTGACCTGCCTGTTGAAGAGGGGTTAGCCCGCAAGCGGAAGCAAAAGCCTGACCGTTTCGAACAGGAAGAAATAGACTTTCATCAGCGGGTCCGCCAGGGTTTTCTCAAACTGGCTGAAAGCGAGCCGGATAGATGGCTGGTAATAGACGCACGGCAATCGAGGGCCAAAATAGCCGGTATTATCTGGGAGCGGGTACATATACTGCTAGCTGCCCAATAACTAAAAATGGGGTTCATACGTAAGTAATACGGCATTTCTTAGACTGTCACTCTGAAAAACCTGAAAATTGGACTACGCGTGTGAGATACAGTTTTATTCACTGTAAAAATAGAAATAGCAGGGCTATAAAAGTAAAGAATATTGTTAGAGGTAGCGCTAAGAATCGTCTATAGTTCTTTTTCAATTCCCCAACCACTCTGTCACTTAAATCGTCCTTGGAATATAAAAACACTATAAGCCTGATAGACCTCCGAAGTGCTTTACCCGAAAGAGTTGCTTCTAGATTCTCCCGTATATGCGAAATTGGAGCAATCTTTATTTCCTCCCATTTGTGCCTATGATTCTGTTTTAAGTAACTCATCAAGCGATGTAATTCCAAATAGTTTAATATCACCATCACCAACCAGATCGGAGCAATATAAATTCCTAGTAAAGTTGAAAGGATATCTTCAGAAGCGTCTCTGAATATAGTATAACGAGAAGTGAGTAAGAGAATCACCAGAGGTAGCCAGACATACCAACATATTCGCATATAAGATTTGATTCCGTTAGTATTTTCCATTCGCCGATTATTATAACACTACCTGTAAACTGTTGAATAAGTCTGAGTTAAACCCATTCGGCCCGTCTACCAGCCGAAGTGTAGAGAAAGTTTCCCAAAATCCCTATTTCTTAACTTTTCAATCGAATGATTTTCAAAATCTTTTGCACCTATTACTTGGGCTTGGGATAATCTACAGGGAGTTGTTAGAAGAGGGCTTCGCCCTCTTATTCTTATTTTCCCCTTCCCTTTTAAGGGAAGGGGAAGGGGATAGGTTGTCAGATGGACTATGGACTAACCAGAGAAACTGTTGTAGAATAACGCCTCGGAGCGTTATTCAGGATATACTATGCCAGCCGGTAATAAACCCAGGACAGAGTCAGACCTGCATGTCGGAGAAAAGACACCATCCGTGCCCGAACTGGAAGCGCTGGCCAAAAAACTGCGCCGTCATATTATCACTATGATTGGCGGAGCCGGTAGCGGCCATCCCGGTGGCTCTCTATCCGCCGTTGAGATTGTGGCTACGCTTTACTACCGGGTATTGAAGCATAATCCCCAAAACCCCAAATGGCCGGACCGGGATAGGTTCATCCTCAGTAAGGGACATGCGGCGCCGGTGCTTTATGCCACACTCGCCGAATGTGGGTATTTCGCCGTTGAAGAACTTACCACGCTCAGGCAACTGGACAGCCGCTTGCAGGGACATACTGACCGTACGCGGACACCGGGCGTCGAAATGTCCTCCGGCTCTCTCGGGCAGGGCCTATCTTTTGGCCTGGGTGTGGCGCTGGCCGGCCGATTAAACTCGCAGTCGTACCGGGTGTACGTTTTGCTCGGCGACGGCGAATGCGACGAAGGTCAGGTCTGGGAAGCAGCCATGGCCGTTGCTCATTTCAAAGTCGATAATCTGGTCGCCATCATCGACCATAACGAATTACAACTCGATGGCTGGAACCGCGACATCATGAACCTGGAACCCCTCGATAAAAAATGGCAGGCCTTCGGCTGGCATGTTATCGACGTCGATGGCCACAGCTTTCCTCAATTGATTGACGCCTTTAATCAAGCCAAGTTAATCAAAGGTCAGCCCACCGTCATCATCGCCCACACCATCAAAGGTAAAGGCGTCAGCTTCATGGAGAACAATGTTAATTTCCATGGCAACGCACCCAATGCCGCCGAAATGGAACGGGCGCTGAAGGAGCTGGGGTAACTACCATGCCGGAAGAAGTTTCGCTGCGGGAGGCTTACGGCGAGACCCTGGTCAAGCTCGGTAAAGAAAACCCGGATATCGTGGCGCTGGACGCCGACTTATCCAAGTCCAGTATGACCCAGTTTTTCGCCCGCGAATTTCCCGACCGTTTTTTCGACTGCGGCATTGCCGAGCAGAACATGATTAGTATCGCTGCCGGGCTGGCCGCCTCCGGGAAAATACCTTTTGCCAGCACCTTTGCTGTTTTCGTACCCGGGCGTTGTTTCGACCAGATTCGCATGTCAATTGCCTATTCCAGGCTTAATGTTAAGCTGGTCGTCACTCATGGCGGCATTACTGTCGGTGAAGACGGCGCTTCCCATCATGCCATCGAAGACCTGTCTCTGATTAGTTCCCTTCCCGGTTTTACCGTCATCGTGCCGGCGGATGCCATCGAGACGGCCCAGGCCGTGCGGGTGGCCGCCACCACCGAGGGCCCTTTTTTCATCAGAATCTGCCGTCCCAAGATGCCGCTGGTCTGCACCAAAGACTACCAGTTTACCCTGGGCAAAGCCGTGACGATGAGGCATGGCGGCGATGTCACGGTTATTGCTTCCGGCCTGATGGTCGGCGCCGCCCTGGAGGCCGCCGCTAACCTCCAACGAGAAGGTATTGATTGCTGTGTCCTTAACATGCCGACCTTAAAGCCAATCGACGAGGCCGCTATTATCCAGGCGGCCCGGGATACGGGAGCTATCGTTACCGCCGAAGAGCACCTCGAGCACGGCGGACTGGGTAGCACGGTGGCCCGTATTGTCGTCAAAAATCAGCCGGTGCCCATGGAGTTTGTCGCTCTCAAGGATACCTTCGCCAAGTCCGGTAAAGCCGCGGAATTACTGAAAAGGTACGGCCTGACGGCCGGCGATATCGAACAGGCCGTCCGGCAGGTACTGGCGAGAAAAAGCTAGGGGCTGGGTGTCAATCATATGTTATAAAGAGACCACACTCCAAGTTGTATAATGGCAGAAAGAAAAGCACCAATTTGGGTAGCAACGTTACAAGGAGGAAGCATATGCCTAATCCTAGGAGAAGGGTAAAAGAGGATTTTTGGGTTGGTGCAATAGTCGCTGCTATAATCGTGTATGCCTTACTTGCCAGTTGGTGGAAAGAACATGCTCTTCTTGGTTGGATTATCTTAATAGTGCTGCTGGCTGTTGCTGGATATGTTCTTTATAAATATGCTTCACTACGTGGTTGGCTAGGTCGTCAAGTTAAAGATACAGTTGGTGGGATAGTTTTTGAGAAAGTCGCATCCGATAGAGAACCACTTTCACAAGGTCAGAGGGAAGCGATTCTCAAACGAGCACAGTATAAATGTGAAAATGAGTTATGCTCCTATCAGGGCA
>JBDRLU010000044.1:0-2586 GCA_043812795.1 Chloroflexota bacterium | reverse complement strand
GCGACGCTCTTGCCAGTCAGGTAATGACCACTTTTGCCGAATACATCAGTCAGGAAACCCTATCGCTAAAGCTCATTGAGGGTATTCCGGAGAAAGCCACGCGGCAAAGCTACAAGCTTGATGGTCATGACATCGCGCTGGGGGTAGAAAAGCTTTAGGGCGACGGGCTTTGCGCCAGCACCAGGTCAGTAGTATTCTCGGTACTGCCCCGATAATAGGTTATTTTGACCGACTGTCCAACTTTACCGGCCTGTATAATCTGTACCAGGTCCTGAGAAGTGGCTACATCTTTGCCGTCAACATCACTAATAACATCACCGGCTTGCAGCCCGGCTTTAACCGCCGGGCTATTGGGACTGACCTGAGTGATAAGGACGCCCTTGTCCACCTTGAGGCCGGCACTTATCACCGCAAACTGGTCTACAGTACGGAGGACTACCCCCATCCAGGGTCGGACCACGTAGCCGTTCTTTATCAGGTGTTCGATGATGGGCATTGCCGTTTGAGTGCTGATAGCAAAGCCGGTAGCCTCGACCCCGACGCTGGCAATCTTGGCGCTGGTGATGCCAATTACCTCTCCGGATAGATTGACCAGCGGGCCGCCGCTATTACCCGGGTTGATGGCCGCCGTGGTATCAATGAGGTTATACAGGGTCTGCCCCTGGGACACCGGCAACGAGACGCCGAGGCTGCTGACTATCCCCTGAGTGGCCCTTATTCCCTGCCCCAGCGAATTACCGATAGCCACCACCCAGTCGCCAATTCTCAGTTTGGTGGAATCGCCCACCTCAAGCACTGACAAATTACTGGCATCGATTTTAATTATGGCTAAATCACTGAGCGGGTCAGTATAGATTGATTTAGGGTCAACCTCGAAGGTGCGCCCGTCATCCAGAGTCACGGTGACTGTACTGGCATCCTGGACGACATGATTATTGGTCACGATGATGCCGTCTTTATCAATAATCCAGCCTGAGCCCGCCCCCTGCTGCGTGATGGGTTGATTGAAAAAGCTAAGCGCTACCACCTGGACATTGATAGCGACTACCGAAGGCTTGACCTTGGCGACAACATCGGCAATACTGGGGAAGGCCAGGGTATTGTTGGCGACCGGCGGCGTCCAGGTAGGGTTAACTGGCGTGGGAGGAGCGGTAGGTTCAGGCGCCGGTGCCGGAGTCGGGGATACTGCGCCCGGTATGTACTCGCATCCAAGCGTGAATATAACTAAAAGAATGATAACAAGGGAAATGGCTAAATACTTGACCTTTATCAGCTTCATATTTTTATTGTAGCAACCTAGCCGCGCAAAAGCAATATCACGTATTTTTGCAGTTAGCTAGCTTGAATCATCCGGATATTTGCGTCCGAGTGACCTTTCGTCTACAATTAGCGAGTAACCCTTAAAGGATAATCATAATGCTGGCGAAGGTAAGAACCGCGGCAATTGTTGGTCTGGATAGCAACCTGGTCGAAGTGGAAGTAGACATCTCGAGCGGCTTGCCCTCATTTACTATCGTTGGCCTGCCGGATACAGCTGTCCAGGAAGCCAGGGAGCGAGTCCGCGCCGCCATAAGAAACTCCGGTTTTGCCTTTCCCATGAAACGCATCGTGGTCAACCTTGCCCCCGCCGACCTGAAAAAGGCCGGGCCATCCTATGATTTGCCCATCGCGGTCGGGATTCTTCTCAGCTCGGAGCAGATAAGCGCTGACGGTTCGCAGACCTTCTTTCTGGGTGAGCTGTCACTTGACGGCAGCCTGCGCCACACCAATGGTGTTTTACCCATGGTGGCCCTGGCTAATGGCGAAAGCATACCGGCGATTATTGTGCCTGAGGCCGATGCCCGGGAGGCGGCCTTAATCGGCTGTACCAAAATCATCCCCATTGCCTCCCTGTCCCAGCTGGCCAGCTATTTGCGCGGGGAAATACCGGCCCCCGAATACAAGCCGGCTGAAGCGCCAGAAGACCTGCCGCCCCCCTCCCCAATTACTGACCTGGCTGACATCAAGGGTCAGGAACACGTCAAGCGAGCCCTGGAAGTGGCCGCGGCGGGTGGGCATAACACCATAATGTGCGGACCGCCGGGCAGCGGCAAAACGCTGCTCGCCCACGCGCTCCCCTCAATACTGCCGCCGATGACTACCGATGAAGCCCTTGAGGTTACCAAAATTTATAGCGTGAGCGGCCTGCTGCCGCCAGATACTCCGTTAATCAGGCAAAGGCCCTTCCGCTCCCCCCACTATACCATTTCCAATGCCGGCATGGTCGGCGGCGGCCACTGGCCCAAACCGGGTGAAATAAGCCTGAGCCACCGCGGCGTCCTCTTTCTTGACGAGCTGCCCGAGTTCGGACACCCATTGCTCGAAGTGTTGCGGCAGCCCCTCGAAGATAAGGTGGTTACTATTAGCCGGGCCCAGGGCAGGGTTACCTTCCCCGCCAACTTCATGCTGGTGGGGGCGATGAATCCCTGCCCGTGCGGCTACTACGGCGACCCCTTCAAGCAATGCACCTGCCCCCCCAGCTTAATTTCCCGCTACCAGAGGCGTATCAGCGGTCCATTCATCGACCGCGTCGATATTTTTGTCGAG
>JBDRLU010000043.1:0-22034 GCA_043812795.1 Chloroflexota bacterium | reverse complement strand
TACCGCCGCCGTGCCGGGCAAAGAGCCAGTTAAACAGCGCTGTCCTGATATTACCCACATGGGGGTAGCCAGTGGGACTGGGAGCGTAACGGACTCTGACTGAGTTAGTCATCTGAACTTTTCTCAGGAGTATAAGCCACTTGGTCGTCTTTCAAAACGACAAAATCCGCTTCTTTTTCCACAAATAAAGGAATAGTAAGTTGCTGTTTATACTCTCTTATTCTTTTTTCGGCTAACTGCACATACTTTTCTTCTGTATCATAACCTATATAATGTCTTCCAGTCTTAATTGCTGCAATGCAGGTTGAGCCACTCCCACAAAATGGGTCTAGAATTACTTCATCCTTAAAGGTATATAATTGAATCAACCTATAGGGAAGCTCAACAGGAAAAGGTGCAGGATGGCCTATCTTGCGCGCTGATTCTGCGGGGAATGTCCATACACTCTTTGTAAACTCTAAAAACTGCTCCCTAGTTATTGTGCTAACTTTCTCGGGTAGGTTCTTTCTATTAAATGCTTCTTTTGAAAAAACTAAGATATACTCATGAATATCCCGCAGTATAGGATTGGCAGCAGATAACCAAGTTCCCCAAGCGGTAGATGGACTAGCACTAGAAGCTTTATTCCAGATTATTTCACCTCGCATCAAGAAACCGATTTCAAGCATATCTTGGATAATATAGCTATGCAAGGCAATATATGGCTTTCGACCTAAATTAGCTATATTTACACATGCTCTCCCGCCAGTAACCAGTTTTTTATATACTTCGGTAAAGACCCGCTTTAGAAGTCCTCGATACTCATTCAATGTTAGATTTTCATCGTATTCCTTGGTGACATTATATGGCGGCGAGGTCACCATTAGATGGACGCTATAATCAGGGATTTCGTCCATTTTCTCACTGGATTTGCAGAATATCTTATCTAAAACTGAAGGAGCAATCGTCTTCTCAATATAGTCAACGGGCCTTTTGACCCTTTGACCTTCATACAGCCGGCTTTTATAGAACTTTGTTGAGTCGTGTCCAATCCGGCCAGGAGACCCAAAAGAACTAGTCTCTGTCCCCTTCCTTACGTGAGAAGAATTATCTTTATTACTCACTTATTCTATCCTCTTATCAAGCCCAAGAATTTTTCCGCTTTCTTTTCGTAAGTCGTTTCACGGTTGGCTATTTCAATGAATTTCCCCAATTCATCCTTCGTCCTCATGCCCGAGAAAAACTCTCTTTCCTCACTAAATAACTCATCCAAATTCTCTAAGAACTCCGCATAGGTGTCAAAACGATAAAAGCCATGCCCTTCCGTAGCCTTTATGTTTTCTCCGTTTTTATCTAGTGGTTTAGGATTTACTGACCAGAATCCTTGAATGATACCACCTCTTTTCAGATGGTCAACCTTCTCATAGTAATTGCCAGTGATTGGTGTATTACCTAAGATGATAATTGGTATATTTGAAGCCTTAATACTTGATACTCGTATATTCAAACTTTTACCAATAGCTTTCAGCATGGTATCCGACCTTAGAAGACCAGGATTACCTTGATGTGTTCTATAGTCTCCCAAACAAAATAGCTCTTGACTATCACTTTTTAATTTCAATTCCCAATTCCAAACAATCGACATCTTGACTTCAATGATTAATAAGATATCTTCGGCACATTGGTTGACATTTTTGTTCTTGCATAAAGCTACATCCGCCGGAGAATTATTAGACAATCCTATTTCGTTACATACAACGTTTTGGACGGCATAACACCCTTTGTTCTGAGCGAATTCACTTATCAAATCGGCACTCCACTTCTCAGTATAATCTCCTATCAAAGTATTCCTAGCTTGTAGAGTGCTTTTGGGACCCTTGTAGTTTTTCGGCCAATACGCATAATGTCTGCCATCGTTGCCCGTATAAAATAACTGCTCTGGCGCAGCAAATTTGCTGGCATCGGCAAAAAATCTAATTTCCTGTTCTTTGCCCCAAAGCTCTTTCACCCTGTCCTCCTCGTTACGAGTGTACTCATTCTATCACCCGTTCTTCTAACATTCTACTCAATCTTCTCCAGCGTCTGTTTTAAATCTTCCGGCAGTTCTGATTTAAACTCGACGTATTCGCCGGTGGAGGGGAGGTGGAAGCCGAGGCAGGTGGCATGGAGGAACTGGCGGGAGAGATGGGGGGATTTGATGCCATAGACGGCATCCCCCACCACGGGATAGCCGATAGCGGCCAGATGGACGCGGATTTGGTGGGTGCGGCCGGTCTGCGGCTTAACTTCAAGCAAAGTATAGTCATCTAAGTATTTGACGACATGGTAACGCGTAGTGGCCTCTCTGCCTCTACCTTCATCGACCACGGCCATCCGCTTGCGGTCGCGGGTATCACGTCCGATGGCTGCCTCGATAATGCCTTCTTCGGGCGTAAGACGGCCTTTGACCAGTGTCAGATAGGTCTTGGATACGGTGCGGGCCTTGAACTGCCCGGTCAGATTCAAATGGGCGGCGCTGTTTTTTGCCACGACTATCAGGCCGGATGTGTCCCTATCCAGGCGGTGGACGATACCCGGTCGCTGCCAGTCGCCGGGAGCGGGCAGGTTACCCAGATGGGCGAGGATAGCGTTGGCCAGTGTGTGGCCGGGGTGGCCGGGGGCGGGGTGGACGGTCAGTCCGGCCGGCTTATCGATTACCAGCAGGTCATTATCTTCATAGATAATATTCAGGGGCATGGCTTCGGGCATGAGGTGGCTGGGCTCGGGTGGGGGGATAGTGACGGTCACTTGGTCGCCAATATCCAGTTTCAAGGATGCTTTGGCCTCACGATTATTGACCAGGATAAAGCCGTCGCGGATAAGCTTTTGTGCCTGAGTGCGGGTAAGGCCGGGACAATTATCGCTCACATATTTATCGAGCCTCCAGCCTTCTTTATCGACCATCAGGTTGCAGGACTTATCCATTCCATGACTTCTTCGCCTGGGGGGAGAACAAAAGATAACAGACCAGGATAATCATGCCGATGGTAACGGCGGAATCGGCCACATTAAAGACCGGCCAAACACTAGTATCGAGAAAATCGGTAACATAACCGAAGTAAAGACGGTCAATCAGGTTCCCGATGGTGCCGCCCAGTACCAGGCCGAGGGCCACCCGGGTCAGCCAGCCACGCAGGAAGGGTAACTGCCGGGGCAAATAAAGGGCAAAGAGCAGAAGTAGAGCAATACCGAGAAAATCCACGATTACCAGCCAGCCGGAATGGCCCTGAAACAGGCCGAAAGCCGCCCCGGTATTATGGACATCAACAATGCGAAAAAAGCCTGCCTGGAAAATAGTGTGCCCTTCGGGGAAAGACCGGACCCATGTTTTACTAAGCTGGTCGGCGATTGCGATGAACAGCGCCGTAAGAAAGAAAGGCCACATGCAACTTACCTTGCGGGCGGCTACCCTTTAGCCTCTTTTTCCTGTTTTGCCTTGCAGCTCATGCAAAGATTGGCATGGGGCAGTGCTTCCAGCCGGGCCGGTTCGATAGCACGGCCGCACATATCACACAGGCCGTAAGTACCCTTTTCGAACTTGTCCAGGGCATGTTCGACCTCAGCCAGGGAGGCTTTCGTCTGTCTCTCCAGGGCCAGCCGTTTCTCTAGCTCCAGACTTTCGGTAGCTTCTTCTTCACGTTTGCCAAAAGGACTACCCTCCCGTCTCTCATCGGAAGGAGGCAGGCCTATTGTAAGCTGCTCCAACTCATTGAGCAAGCGTTTTCGTTCTTCTTCTAAACGAGTGCGAAGATGGTCAAGACCAGTCGTCACTTCTCCTCCTCCCGCTACCTGTCATGTCCAAGGTATGCGTGGCTAGCATTTTCATTTTTCGGCGGGTTGGTAAAACTATTTATACTACAGTGTCAGTATAGAAAGCAAATGGCGCGAAACAACTAATCGAACATCGGGCGTAACTGGCGAATGGTACTGACCGCCTGCCCGCGCCAGTGATTGTTGGCAAAGATAAAAGTCTTCTCGGCCAGGCTGTCCAGCTTCCGGATTTTGGGTAGCCACTCGCTGAGCTCCGGCTGAGTATAGCTATAATCATAGCGCTCGTAGGCCTGCTGGTGTTCCCACCACTTGGCACTGTTCCGTCCGTGGAAACGAACATAGCCTATCTTGCTGGTAGCCTCCGCCATCGGTGGTAAAAGGTTCGGCAATGGCGGCTCATCGACACAGCAAAACCCCAGGTCGAGGTGCCGCAGCCAGCCGAACACCTCGTCACGCAGCCAACCGGCATTACGGAATTCGATAACCACCGGCAACCCGCTCAAATGTTTGCGGAATTCGTTAAGATAATCGAAATTCTCCCGGCTGAGCCTGAAGCTATAGGGGAACTGGGCCAGAATACAGCCCAGCTTACCGGCCACCATGACCGGGGCGAGCATCTCACGGAACGCTTTGAAAACGGAGGTATCTTCTCTTTGATGAGTCATTTTCTGATTAGCCTTTATGGAAAATTGAAAGCCTTCTCCGGTTTTTTCCACCATCGCCTTCAGGCTGGCGGCACCCGGTATAACGTAGTAGGTCGAATTTACTTCGCAGGTATTAAATTCACGAGAATAATAGGCAAGCCACTCCCGTTTGGGCATACCGGCCGGATAAAAATTCCCCACCCAATCGTCATAACTGAAACCGGAAGTACCGAAGTAAATCATCGTACCTCGATGCTAATAGTGTAGTCCATTCAGGTTACTTTGACAAGGTGTACAGGATATCCCGACATCTGGTCTCGATGGCCGTTCGGGTATATGATTGAATCGAAGTAATGTTTCGGAGGAGGAAGGCAATGGCAAATCCCATTATGGCCGAGGTACACATCATACCGCTGGGTACGGCCACAGCCAGTTTGAGCCGTTATATCCGGGCTTGCATCGAGCCGCTGAAACAGGCTAAAGATGTCAATTACCAGGTGACGGCGATGGGGACAATCATTCAAGGCCCGCTGGAGCGGGTATTGCAACTGGTGCAACAAATGCACGAGGTACCCTTTACCCAGGGAGCCCGGCGCGTGGTCACGGCCATCAATATCGACGACCGCCGCGATAAAATACCGACCATGACCAGCAAGGTCGAGGTGGTGACTTAGGACCGATAATCATCCGAAGTTTCACATGAGTTAGCATCGTTGCCTTAAATTGACTTCAGCGGGAAGCATTGCTAATATGGCTAATATTAAGGGCTCAAAGATGACCGCACAAATTGAAAGACTGGCACTGTTTCCGGTAACGGCTAAAGTGAACACCAAGAAGCACCTGACGGTTGGCGGGTGCGACACCGTGGCGCTGGCGGCTGAATTCGGCACGCCCTTGTATCTTTATGACGAGGCTACTTTGCGTCAACGGTGTGCCGAGCTTAAAACTGAATTCCGTCAGCGCTATGCGGAGACCACCGTAATTTATGCCTGCAAGGCTTTCATCAACAAAGCTCTGCTCCTCCTCTTTAAAGAAGAAGGGCTGGGGTTGGATGTTGTCTCCGGTGGCGAGATTGGCATCGCCCGCTCGGTGGGCTTTCCGCCGGAAAAAATCTATTTCCACGGCAATAATAAGTCGGCCGAAGAGCTGAATATAGCCCTGGACTGGGGTATCGAGCGGATTGTGGTCGATAATTTCCACGAGCTCAAGTTGCTGGGCGAAATCGCCAAGAAGCGGGGCAAGCGACCGGATATTTTACTGCGCCTGACGCCGGGAGTGGACCCGCATACCCATCAGTACAATACCACCGGCAATGTCGATAGCAAGTTCGGCTTCCCTCTCGCCTGTGGGGAAGAGGCGGTGGGCATAGCGATGTCTATGCCTAGCTTGAATCTGGTCGGGCTGCATTTCCATATCGGTTCGGGTATCTTCGAAGTCGAACCTTACCAGCAGTCGGTCAACTACATCGTTAATTTTGCCGCTGAAATGAAGCAGAAGCACGGTTTCAAACTTCAGGAACTGGATATCGGCGGCGGATTCGCCGCCCAGTATCTGGTGGACGCGCCGGCTCCGCCGATTTCAACCTATGCCGAAGCCTTAACTTCGGCTGTCATCACGCAATGCCGGAAACTGAGGATGGCACTGCCCCGACTGGTCATCGAACCGGGGCGGTCGGTGGTGGCGCGGGCGGGTGTGGCGCTGTACACTATCGGCGCCATCAAGAATGTCCCGGAGGTCAGATGTTACGTTTCCGTGGACGGAGGCATGGGGGATAATATCCGCCATCCGATGTACGGCGCCAAACAGGAGGCCGTGGTAGCCAACAAGATGAAGGATACCGAAGCAGGCAAATTTACCATTGCCGGCAAGTTCTGTGAATCGGGTGATATTCTCATCAGGGATATTACCTTACCCACGATGGCAGCCGGCGACATCCTGGCCGTGCCGGACTGTGGTGCTTACTGCTTGCCGATGGCCAGCAACTATAATGCCGCCTATAAGCCGCCGGTTATTCTGGTGAAAGGGGGCAAGGCGCGGCTTATCCGACGCCGGGAAACCCTCGAGGACCTGACCCGATGCGATTTAGTTTAAGGACTGACCGGCAGTCCGCTCTTTCCGGTACATCTGGAGGCAGTAGACTTAGGTGTGGACGGTAATCGGACAAACAAAGGCTGTCGCCTTACTTGAGCGTAGTTTACAGCGGGGCTCGCTGGCCCATGCCCATCTTTTTGTCGGGCCGTCCCACGTTGGGAAAATGACGCTGGCCTTGAACCTGGCCCAGGCATTGAACTGCACGGGTACAACTCCTCCCTGTGGTGAGTGTGCTTCCTGTCAAAAAATCCTATCGATGCGACATGCCGACGTTCAGGTTATCGGACTGGGGCGTAACGGTGATACGACGGAAGCCAGGTCCAAAACTGAAATCAGTATCGAGCAGATTCGAGATTTGCAGCATACGGCCAGCCTGCCGCCATTCGAAGGACGGTATAAGGTATTTATTATCGAGCAAGCGGAACTCCTGTCCAGCGAAGCGGCCAACTGCCTGCTGAAGACTCTGGAAGAACCGGCGGACAAGGTGGTCTTTATCTTGCTGACGGCCAACGAGCGGCGGCTGCTGACGACGGTCGTCTCCCGTTGCCAGCGCCTGGAGTTGTTGCCGTTACCCGCGGCACAAATAGGGGCAGCTCTGGTCGATAGCTGGAAGATTGAACCTGAGAAAGCCGCTCTCCTGGCCCGTCTGGCTCATGGCTGCCTGGGTTGGGCGATATCCGCCGCTGTTGACGATAGTCTCCTCCAGCGACGTGCCGAGCGTCTGGATGAGTGGCTGAACATCATCCGAGCGGATAATGAAGAGCGTTTTGCCGGTGCGGCCAGGCTGGCTACTCAGTTTGGCCAGAGCCGCGATTCAGTGCGGGAGAAGCTGGACTTATGGCTTGACTGGTGGCGTGACCTTTTGCTGACCAAGGTCGGCTGTACTGATGCCGTGACCAATATCGACCGGTTAGCCACTCTTACGGAAATGTCCCGGGGCTATACTCTGGCCCAGATGAACATGGTGAGCCGGAGTATCCAATTGGCGGAACGGCAGCTCCGGATGAATGCCAATCCGCGGCTGGTCTTGGAAGTGCTCATGCTGGACATTCCGCCAGCCGCGAAGAGTAAAATAGAATATATTACGAATTGAGGTAACTTATGGCTAATATTGTTGGCGTGCGCTTTGGCAAAGCGAGCAAAACATATTATTTCGACCCGTCCGGTATCGACCTGGCACTGGACGACTATGTCATCGTCGAGACTGCCCGTGGTCAGGAAATGGGGCAAGTGGCTTTTGCGCCCCGGGAAGCAACAGACGGTGAGGTGACCACCCCGTTAAAACCGGTGCTGCGGAAAGCAGCACCCGAAGACGTCACCCGCTGCGAAAACCTTGGAGCTAAAGAGAAAGAAGCCCTTGCCGAATGCGCCGGGCTGGTCTCCAAGTTGAATTTGCCGATGAAACTGCTCGGCGCCGAATACAGTCTCGATGGCAGCCACGTTACTATTTATTTCAGTGCCGAGCAAAGGGTGGACTTCCGGGAACTGGTACGGGAACTGGCCGGTCGGTTGAGGATGCGCGTCGAGTTGCGCCAACTCGGGCCGCGGGATGAAGCCAAATTACTCGGTGGCTGCGGCCGGTGCGGGCGTCCGCTCTGCTGCATGTCTTTCCTGCAGCAGTTCGACCCGGTCTCGATTAGAATGGCCAAGCAGCAGGACCTACCGCTTAACCCGATGAAAATCTCGGGCGTTTGCGGTCGCTTGATGTGCTGCCTGGTCTATGAAAACGAGCAGTACCGTCAAATGAAGGAGAACTTACCGAGAGTCGGGCAGAAAGTGACGACGGCAACCGGGCCGGGTAAGGTGGTGGGGACCAACCCATTGAAAGCGACCGTGCTGGTTGAACTGGAAACCGAAGCTACTGTGGAGTTGCCCGTCGGCGAGGTTACTTACGAAAGACGTACCGAGCGGACTGAGCGGACTGAGCGGGCTGAGCCGGTGGAAAAGAAAGCCGGGGAGAAGCCAGAGGAAGAAAGCCTTCCCCCTGAATTGACCGACTCTCCATCATAAAGAAACGACAAGGAGAATGGATTGGCCGCCCGTCTCCAGATACCGACCTTTGCTGAAGAAAAAAGACTCGGCCGACAGGGCTATCGGTGTATTGCCGGGATTGATGAGGTGGGGCGGGGTGCCCTGGCCGGCCCGGTAGTAGCCGCCGCTGTGATACTACCCCGCCACCTGAATGCCCCCTGGTTAGAAAAGGTACGGGACAGCAAGATGCTGAGCCCGAAACAACGTGAATTCCTTTTTCACCATATCCATGAGACAGCGATTGCCATCGGTATCGGCCAGGCCAGTTGCGAAATAATCGATACTCAGGGTATCGTTCAGGCGACGCGACTCGCCATGACGCTGGCGATAGAGCAACTCTCGACACCACCGGAAGTACTCCTCATTGATTTTATGTATTTGCCCGGTGTCAAATTACCCCAGAAAGGAGTAGTCGATGGCGATGGCCTGTGTTTCTCCATCGCCTGTGCCTCGATAATGGCTAAAGTAGCCCGCGACCGGATGATGGTCGAGCTCGACCGCACCTATCCCGGCTATTCGCTGGCCGACCATAAAGGCTATGGCACCAGCGAGCATATCGATTGCCTGCGCCGGCTTGGCCCATCGCCTATCCACCGCCGTTCCTTCCAGCCGGTCAAGGATGTCCTCAACCGATGAAACGCAGGGATACCGGCCAGCTTGGTGAAAAACTGGCCCGCGACTATCTCAAAAAGCATGGCTATCGCATCCTGGAGACCAATTACCGCTGCCGTGAAGGTGAAATCGATATCGTCGCCCGGCAGAAAGACTACCTCGTCTTTATCGAGGTAAGGACGAAGACCAGCCGGCAATTCGGCACTCCGGCCGAGTCCATCACGCCGACCAAGCAAGCCCACATGATAGCCACCGCCTTCCAGTACCGGCAGACGCACGAAGACTTACCCCAACTGTGGCGTATCGATGTCGTTTCGGTGGAACTGGATAATAAAGGTAAGGCAGCGCGTATCGAGCTAATTGAAAACGCAGTATCTGAGAGTTGATGGAGCTCGCCATCTTGTGCCAGTCCTCTATGGGTTGAAACGGCCCAGCTTAAGTCTCCCTGCCGTCAGATTCTGCTCCCATCTATGCTCACTCGGCAATAGATAGCAGTCCTCATTTATTTACCGTTTTCGCTTTTTGGTTCGTCGGAAGATATATAAGCGTTAGCGATTTCAGATAATAGGGAATCAACAATTCCTACCACAGACCAGGCAAGTGCCTTTTCCGTATCATCATTGAGTGAATGATGAGTAGGATTTCTTAAATAGGCTATAATGCCTACGACCATTTTGTGGAAGGCTGAACATTCTTCGGGTTTACCACTGATAATAATCACCGGATTAGGGGGTGCAAGCAGTTTATGTGCTAGTGCTTCTCCGATTTGGTTTTTTGTTTCAGGAATAATCTGACATAATTTTTCAAATGGAAGCCGCATACGTAATCTTTCCTCCAAAACCTGGGTAGCCTGGTTAATTACTCTATCAAAGTTACCTGAAGCATCTAACAAATCCAGACATCGCTTTTGCAGGTCAACGTCCTTTATGGGAATAACCGGTATAATTTGTAGAGTAGGTATAGTATTGTTAACAATGTTACCTATAGCTCCGTTTAAGACGCCACTAACATTTAATTCAATAAAATGACGTGATTTGTCACTAGAAAAATTGGTGGTTAAGACACACGAAAGAGCTTGTTCAAAATTTAAGGTGGCTGCATCAGATAATCTAAGCGAACATCCCCCATGCACAGCGGCAACTATATCGACTACCAATCTTAATTGACGTTGCAATATTTTTCTTAAATCGGAACATGTGTAATCCTCACGGTAATTCACATAACTAGCAACATACGTTTCATAATCACTTAAAAAAGATTCGAGAATCCCCTTATATTCTTTTAACCTAGCCTTTTCCAATTTTTTTAACCCCTCCCACTTCGGCTATTCAAATAGGCCGATCATTATAGGGCGCTGCAATTCATATTACAATGACCGGTATATTTCCCGGCGGTGTCCTACTCGCACAACAATGATAATTTGTCGGTTATCGTCAATAGCGTAAATTACCCGGTAATCGCCCTGCTGTATCCGCCACAAGCCGGTGCTTTTGACCTTTTCCACACCCCTTGGCCTCGGTGTTTGGGCTAAGTCTCGGATAGCCTTAATTACCGCTTGAAAATCGGCCCCGGGTAGTTTATCTAACGCCCGTTGTGCCAGGCGCCTTATTTCAATTCGATACATTACTTAGCCCGCTTTGGTTCACCTCTTCGTGATGCGAGGTAGTCCTCCAGGGACATCGTGCCTTCGGTATCGGCTAAGGCAGCAAGACCTTCAGCAGCGTCAATCTCATCCTCTAACTTGGTAATGATAGCCTCAGTTAGCCAGTCTTTCATGGTCTTTCCCTTCAAAGCGGCCAGAGCCTTAACTTTATTCCGAAGCTCGGGCTCAATATCTAAAAAGTATCTGGTCTTTTTAATTGTATCCGGCATGGCTGGTTCTCCCTATAAATACTATGTTTATAATAATTATAGCTTCAAGTGTAAACAGTGTCAACATGAGAAGGAAAACATCCCATTATTTATGCAGGTAAATCTATGGGGTATCAGAAAGCCGCCAAGCCACCCGGTGCTAAAACCTGTCCGCTACACTTCCTCAGTGGTCATCAGATAGTAAAAGTAGCCAAGGCCGAAACTTAAGAGCCAGATAGGGTGCCAATTCCACAGCCAGTCCCCAAAATTGTTATACTTTTGCTCGGGGTTGCCTTTCTCAGCTCTCATTACACTTCCTCGATTTCTATGCCGTAAATATCCTTTTCATCTGGCGACATTATTATCCCCTATGTACGCATGAAAAGGCAAGAGGACAATATCATTAACCCCCATTGATTTTTTTATTATCGTTCTGATAGAATTAGCACCTTGGTACGATAGACAGCAAAATTATGAGTACATTATCACCGGAATGGAAACAGACTCTCCGCCTGATTGACGCTAACTTGAACCGGGCGGGGGAAGGGCTACGAGTCCTCGAAGAAATCGCCCGGATGATGCTTAATGACACGGCTTTGACAGACCAGTTGAAGACGATGCGGCATCAGTTGGTGAGCGGAGATGCTGCATTTCAGGAGCAACTGTTACAGGCCCGCAATTCAGAGAGTGACGTCGGTGTTGACCTTGCCGTCCCTGGAGAGGGCAAGGAGAGGGAGTTACCGCTGGTACTGGTGGCCAACGCGCGGCGGGTACAGGAGTCCTTGCGGGTGCTGGAAGAGCTGGCTAAAATACCGGCTATCGGCCCGAAACTGGACAGCGAGAAATTCAAGCAGGCCCGTTTCGACCTTTACACCATCGAGCAAAAGCTACTTTCGAAATTAAAACGGCAGGACAAGGTAAAACAGATAGCCGGTCTTTATGCTATCATTGACACCGAATTTCTCAAGGGACGCGACCCGGTAGTCGTGGCCGGAGAGATAATACGGGGCGGTGCCAGAGTAATCCAGTTACGAGACAAAGTCCTGAATAAGAAAGAATTGATATCGATTGCCGCCAAACTGCAATCTTTTTGCACTGGACACCAGGTCCTGTTTATTATGAATGACTATCTCGATGTTGCCCTGGCGGCGGATACCGATGGGTTGCATGTCGGGCAGGAAGACCTGCCGGCCGCCGATGCCCGCCGCTTATTACCCCTGGACAAAATACTCGGCGTCTCGACAAGTACGGTTGAGAAAGCTATAATGGCTCAATCCGAGGGGGCCGATTATGTCGGGGTCGGTACTATTTATCCGACCTCGACGAAGAAAGTGACTAATATCGTCGGCCCGGAACGGGTACGAGAGGTCAAGCAGGCAATATCGATACCGGTAGTGGCTATCGGCGGCATTACCCAGGACAACACGGCGGAAGTTGTTGCCGCCGGTGCCGATGCGGTATCGGTAATAAGTGCTATCCTCGGGGCTGATTCTCCCGAGGCAGCGTCCCGGCAAATAGCCCGGGCTTTTAAAAAGAAGTGAGGCAACCAACGGATAACCTGGACTCGATTGCGGAAAAGATACGGTTAAATCTGGCGGCTAAAGATGCGGCCAGGGAGAAGGCTTTACCTTTATGCCGTGAAGTTATCCGTTACGCCAGCCAGGCCATCCGTGCCGTCCACCGCCAGGAGTTCGACCACGCCGCGGAGCTACTTCAGTCCGGTCGCCACCTGCTCGATGAAGCCGAGCAAGCGATTGCCGATGGCTGCGAGCTGAATAACACCGGCTTCTTGCGTGACGCCCAGAAAGAATATGCCGAAGGCCGCATCACGCTGGCCCTGGTCACCGGCCGACCGGTGCCCGCCCCTGATGAGCTTCGTGTTGATAATGCCGCTTATCTCAACGGTCTGGGTGAGGCAGTCGGCGAATTACGCCGTTACCTGCTGGACAGCATGCGAAAAGGCGACCTTTCCCGCGGTGAAGAGCTGTTAACCGCCATGGATGACGTTTATAATGTTCTGGTGACGATGGACTTCCCGGATGCTATTACCGGCGGTCTGCGCCGTACGACCGACATGGTGCGCGGGGTACTGGAAAGAACGCGCAGTGACTTAACCCTGGTGATACAGCAGAAAGAGCTGGAAAGGAGACTTGAAAAAACTGATGGGTAATTTAGAGAGATAATAACAAATACGTTATTAAAAAGTAGAAAGGAGGCGTATTAGTTAATATATGGAAATTTGGATTGCGGTGTTATCTGGAATTCTGGGACTGATTTTGGCGGCTTTCATGGCTGCTTACGTCCTGAAGCAGGATGAAGGCTCGGCAAAGGTGAGAGAAATTTCAGATGCCATTAAAGAAGGGGCTCTGGCCTTCCTGGGCCGCGAATACAGGATACTGGTCATCGTCGTGGTGGTGGTAGCCATCATACTGGCAATAGTGCCCAACCTCGGCTGGATGGTAGCGGTGAGCTTCGTTTTCGGTGCCATCTGCTCAGGGCTGGCCGGATACGTTGGCATGAGTATTGCCATCCGGGCCAACAAGCGGACAGCGGCGGGGGCGCAGAAAAGTTTGAACCAGGGACTGAGAGTCGCCTTCCGCGGCGGGGCGGTGATGGGGATGTGCGTGGTGAGCATCGGCATTCTGGGACTCACCATAATGTATTTTGCCTTTCATAACCTGCCGTCAGCTAATTTCCTGGCGATTATTCCAGGGTACGGTATGGGGGCGTCATCGGTGGCTATCTTCGCCCGTGTCGGCGGAGGCATTTTCACCAAAGCCGCCGATACCGGTGCCGATATCGTCGGTAAGGTAGAAAAGAGCATACCCGAAGATGACCCGCGTAACGCTGCCGTCATCGCTGATTTCGTAGGTGATAACGTCGGCGATACGGCCGGTATGGGGGCCGACCTTTTCGAATCTTATGTTGACTCTATCATCGCCACCATGACACTGGGCATGATTGCCGTTTTTTCCACCAATCTGAACAAAGCGCTGGTGCCGAATGAGGTAACTGCCTGGTTCATCCCGTTGCTGGTGGCCGCCGGCGGGATTATCGCCTCGATTATCGGTATCTTCATGGTCAAGGTCGGTGAAAAGGCCGAGATGGGGGCGCTGTTAAATGCCTTGCGCCGCGGTACCTTTTCCGCGTCCATCCTGACCGCCATATTTTCTTTCCTGGTCGTCTGGCTGCTTAAGGCCGATATGGGTATTTTCTGGGCAATTCTGGTCGGTCTGGTAGCCGGTGTACTTATCGGAGAGAGTACCAACTTCTTCACCTCCTATGCCTACAAGCCAACTCTGGGTATCGCCAAATCAGCGCAGACCGGCGGGGCTACTCTGATAACCACTGGTTTTGCCAATGGCCTGATGAGTGTCCTGCCGCCGATTCTCTTTATCGTAGTCGCTATCCTGGTTGCCTACAAGGTCGCCGATATTTACGGCGTGGCCGTCGCCGGTGTTGGCATGCTGGCCACTCTGGGCATACAGGATGCCACTGACGCTTACGGTCCGGTGGCCGATAATGCCGGCGGCATTGTCGAAATGAGCGAGATGCCACCGGAAATCAGGCAGCGTACCGACGCTCTGGATTCCCTCGGTAACACCACGGCTGCCACCGGCAAAGGTTTCGCTATCGGCGCGGCCGGACTGACCGCCCTCGCCCTGCTGCTATCTTACATCAATGCGGCCGGGATAACCGTCACACAAATAAGCCTGCTCGACCCGCATGTTATCGCTGGTATTTTCCTGGGAGCGATGTTGCCGGCTATTTTCTGCGCCATGACACTCAATGCCGTGGGGAAGACAAGCTTTTCGATTATCAACGAGGTACGCCGCCAGTTCCGCGAGATAAAGGGGCTGATGGAAGGAACGGCCCGACCCGACTACGCCCGCTCGGTGGATATCTGCACCAGGGCGGCCATCAAGGAAATGATGTTGCCGGGTATCATAACCATCCTTTCACCGGTGGTAGTGGGCGTTGTGCTCGGCCCGCTGGCCCTGGCCGGCTTTTTGGTCGGAGCGATAGCCTGCGGGTTCATACTGGCAGTGGCCTTTTCTAACGCCGGTGGTTCCTGGGATAATGCCAAGAAATGGATTGAGACCGGAGCTTACGGCGGAAAGGGGTCGGACGCTCACAAGGCAGCCGTCATCGGCGATACGGTGGGTGACCCGATGAAGGATACCGCCGGGCCGTCCCTGAACATCATGATTAAGCTTATGTCGATTATTGCTCTGGTGATTGCCCCGGTGCTGATGAACTTTACCGGTCTGCTATAAAGTTAGAGTCTGATTCGAATCAGCTTGGATAGCATAAGAGCGGAGGGAACCCTCCGCTCTTATCTTTTATGAGAGAGTACCGACGAAAGGGTTACCCCGTCGTTCCATGCCGATGGTAGTCTGGGGGCCATGGCCGGGATAAACGACCGTCTTCTCCGGCAGCACCATCAGCTTGGTCTGAATGCTGGCTATTATCTGGTCATAATTACCAGTGGGACCGTCAGTCCGGCCGATACCGAAAAAGAACAGGGTATCGCCGCTGAAGACAACGCCTTCACCAAAGAGGCAGATACCGCCCTGGGTGTGTCCCGGCGTGTGCAGGACGAGAAATTTAAGTTCGCCAATCTCGATACTATCGCCGCCCTTGAGGAGGCGGTCGGGTGTGGGTGGTTCCTGCCAGGCAAGCCGGAACATGGCCCCGTCGGAAGACCTCGATTGGAGAAGTTTGGCGTCCTCGGCATGAATGGCAATCCCGGCGCCGGTGCCTGCCTTGACCTCTTTGACGGCCGCGATGTGGTCAACATGGGCATGCGTCAGTACGATATACTTTATCTTGAGACCAAGCCCTTTAATTCTCGATAGAATCCGGTCGGCTTCACCGCCGGTATCAATTACTATCGCCTCTTTGGTGGATTCGGAACCGACGATATAGCAATTAGAGGCGAAAGGGCTGACCTCAAGCTTTTCAATAATCACTTTCTCGTCTCCTTCTCCGGTATGTTTGGCCGAAATACGATATATGGTCTGCATTCTACCATTAAATACAAGAGGCAACAAGAAGTCACTGGCCAGACGAAAGAATCGATGGTTGTCAGCAAAGAGCGGATAACTTATAATCCCATCAAGGCAATGAGTTCGAATCTTGCGATACAACTGGCGCCCAAAAACAAGCGAGGCCTATTGCTCGCCAATCCGGTCATGACCGCTTCCGGTACGTTCGGCTATGGTACCGAAGACAGCCATCTGTTCGACATTCAAAGATTGGGGGCGATTATCTGTAAGGGCACCACGCTCAAACCAAGAGAGGGTAATCCGCAACCGAGGCTGGCAGAAACTACCGGAGGGATGCTGAACTCAATCGGGTTACAGAACATCGGCGTGGAGGCTTTAATCCGGGAAAAGGCACCGGTCTGGGCAAAATGGCATGTACCGGTCATCGTCAATATTGCCGGTGAGACGGTCGATGACTATGCAAGGTTGGCCCGCCGGCTAGACGGTGTCGCCGGTGTCAGTGGCCTCGAGGTGAACATCAGTTGTCCCAACGTTCATGCCGGCGGTGCCGAGTTCGGAGCTAATCCAACTTCGGCGGCCGAAGTGACTTCCTCAGTGAGGGAAGCGACCTCGCTGCCGGTACTGGTCAAACTGACGCCCAATACCAGCGACATCACTAAAGTCGCCGTAGCCGTGGCCGACGCCGGGGCCGATGCCATCTCCCTGATTAATACCCTGCCCGGCATCGCCATCGATGTCATCCATCGCAAGCCGCTACTGGGTAATATCAGCGGCGGACTCTCCGGACCGGCTATCAAACCCGTAGCCCTTTATATGGTCTATAAGGTGGCCGGTGTGGTCGATTTACCCTTGATTGGCTGCGGTGGTATCACCACAGCCAATGACGCCATCGAATTTTTCATGGCCGGGGCCAGCGCGATACAAGTCGGCAGCGCTACTTTCGTCAACCCGCATGCTCCGCTTGATATCCTGGAGGGAATCGGGGCGTTCCTGAAGAAAGAAGGACTTCGGAATATAACCGACCTTATCGGGGTGGCGAGGAAAAGCCAGACTACTCCTTAGCTAACTTTTGTCCGGCCTCAAAAGCTTGTTTCAGAGCGTCCGGGCGGGTAGCAATGGCCCCCTTTTCATCGACTCCTGAGAAAAGCAGGTCACCCGCATAAGCGACATCCATGATGGTAAAGGCAGCCTTGACAGTGGCCATCGCCGGGTCGAAAATGGTAGGCTTTTTTCTACCGCCTACCGAAATGAAGAAGCCCTTCCGTTCCCGCCGGTCGCCAAGCGGCGGTATTTTAAGCACGTATTTTTTCGCCCAGAGTGACTGGCAGCGGTCAATCATCGCTTTCATCTGAGCGGTGACGCCTTCGAACTGGATGGGCGAAGCCAGTACGATTACGTCGGCCGAAGCCATCTCCTGATATACCATCTGCATATCGTCCTTAATTTTGCAGATGCCAGCCCGCAGGCAGGCATCACAGTGCTGGCAGGGACTGATTTTGAGGTCTCTCAACACGATGGTCTTGACCTCAGCCCCCTGGCCCACCGCACCGCGCATAAATTCGGCGAGCAGCATATCCGTGTTACCGCCACGGCGCGGACTGCCGGCAATACCGAGTACCTTCACGTTAGCTCCTTTTCAATACTGGCTAAGATTTGTGCCTCACGGGTACGCATTTTCCGCCCCGGTGCTGACCCGACATGGTCATAACCCAGCAGATGAAGGACACCATGAATAATAAGGATGGCTATTTCTCTCTTCACCGGATGGCCATGTTCCTCAGCCTGGAGTGCCGCCTGGGGATAGGAAATAACTACTTCACCGAGGTGTTTGACGCCATCCGGAGGAGAGACAAAAGGTGACGTACTCAATGGGGGTTGCACGGGTAGCATCGGGAATGAAAGTACATCGGTGGGAGCATCTCTCCCCAGGTATTTCAGGTTAAGCTCATGTACCTTCTCTTGATTGGTGACCATCAGACTCAATTCGGCATTCGCCTCGACGCCGGCGGCCAACAGCACCCGCCCGGTCAGCTTTTCAAGCCATTTCTTGCTGATTGACTTCTTCAGACTGGCATCAACCAGAACGTTAATTTCCATCATGTGTAATCATCATAACATAGCGTACAGATGCTCTCAATAAAATTTACACCAAGCTCTATCTGGCGCTATACTTTGTTATAATTCATGCTTATGGCAACCGAGGTAACCATGGGGCTTGAGGCGCTGGCGAATAAGGCCCGAGAGTATCTTCCCGCTGAAAAAGTAGCAGCGGTGGAAGAGGCCTACGTTTTTGCCATGAAAGCCCATGAAGGACAACTGCGCAAGTCAGGCGAACCTTATCTTGAGCATCCGTTGCAGGTGGCCCTGACTTTAGCCGGATTGCAGCTTGATGCCAGTTCGCTGGTGGCGGCCCTGCTCCACGATGTTCCGGAAAACACCGGCATACCCCTCTCCGAAATCCAGACTAAATTCGGGGCTGAAGTTGCCAGGCTGGTCGATGGTGTGACCAAACTGGGTAAACTCTCCTGGCAGGCCCAGGAGGATAAAACGCGCCGCACGGCGGCCAGACAAGCCCAGGCGGAAAACCTCCGCAAAATGCTGGTGGCCATGGCCGAAGACCTGCGTGTGGTCTTTATCAAGCTCTCCGACCGGCTGCATAATATGAAAACTCTGGACGCCTTGCCCCCGGAGAAACGGCATAGCATCGCTCAGGAGACCCTGGAAATCTACGCACCTCTGGCCCATCGTTTGGGTATATGGGAGCTGAAATGGCAACTGGAAGACCTTTCTTTCCGTTACCTGGAGCCAAAGCAATATCATCACGTGGCCAGACTGGTAGCCGGCCGGCGTACCGAGCGAGAGCAATTCATCGCTAACGTAATTCAAATTCTGAGCCGGGAGTTCGAACGGACGGGACTCAAAGCCGAGATTTCCGGCCGCCCGAAACATATCTTTAGCATCCACCAGAAGATAGACCGCTACGCCGCCCTCGGCAAGGACTTTAATGATATCTACGACCTGCTGGCCGTGAGAGTGCTGGTACAGACCATTCCGGACTGCTACAGCGCCCTCGGCATCATCCACAGTTTGTGGCATCCGATACCCGACCAGTTCGATGATTTCATCGGTAATCCCAAGCTAAACGGCTATCAGTCGCTACACACTACGGTCATGTGTCAGGGCACTACGCCCCTTGAAATACAGGTCCGTACCTATGAAATGCACCGCATCGCCGAATATGGTGTCGCCGCTCACTGGCGCTACAAAGAAGGCGAAAAGAAAGACGGCCATTTCGAACAGCGCGTCGGCTGGCTGCGTCAACTGGTTGACTGGCACCGGGAACTCAGCGGCGCCGAAGAATTCCTAGAGTCAGTGAAAACGGATATCTTCATGGACCAGGTCTTTGTCTATACCCCGAAAGGAGAAATTAAAGACTTACCCAAAGGCTCCACACCGCTTGACTTTGCCTACCGCGTCCATACTGACTTAGGGCACCGTTGCATCGGGGCCAAGGTGAACGGACGGCTGGTACCGCTCAACTATCAGCTTCATAATGGTGACGTTGTTGAGATTCTGACGGCGAAGACGGGTCGCGGGCCAAGCCGGGACTGGTTGAATCCGGTGCTGGGTTATGTCAAGACGTCCCATGCCCGGGAGAAAATCAGGCAATGGTTCACCAAACGGGAACGGACCGAAAATATCGAGAAGGGCCGCGAGTCCTTAGATAAGATGATGCGTCAGCTCGGCCTAGCCTTTACCGAACGGGAAAACCTGGCCAAACTGTTTAAGTTTGAGAGTCTCGATGATTTTTATGCCGCTATCGGTTATGGCGGCATCACCACCCAGCAAATTGCCCTGAAATTCTCCGCCCAGCAACAGATGCCGAAAGTTACCTCTGTTACCCAACCCAAGCAACTACAATCGGCAATTAAAGTGCGGGGTGTAGATGACCTGCTCACCCATCTGGCCCAGTGTTGCCATCCGGTACCCAACGATAAGATTATCGGTTACGTCACCCGCAATCGTGGCATAACCGTCCACCGCCAGGACTGCTATAATGTCATCCATGAAGATGAGAAAGAAAGGCTGATTCCGGTGGAGTGGGGGGAAACCGGCCTGGCCTATCCGGTAAAAATACGGGTGGATGCTCAGGATAGAGTCGGCCTGATGCGTGACATTACATCCATGGTCGCCGAGGAGAAAATCAATATTACCAGCATTAGCCTTAATAACAACAGCAACCATACGATATCTATTTTCCTGACCCTGGAGACGGCTAACCTGGCCCAGCTAAGCTGGCTTTTGACCAAAATCGAGAGCGTGCGCGGCGTAAACAGTGCCGCGAGGATTGAGGACGGAGTCCCGACGAAGGCTAGCCCAACCGCCGACAATATGACACAATAGTTGTGTAGAAATATAATTCAAAAATCAGGAGGAAAATATTGCCAGTCACTAGGTCAGCCAAAGAAGAGATGCGGAAAGGCGCCAAAAGAAAGTTACGTAACAAGGCTAACCGGAGCCTGAGTAAGACCAATATCACCAAGGCGGAGAACATTATTTTTTCCGGTAACCTTGAGGAAGCACAAAAGGCCGTGGTGACGGCGGTCAGCTCACTGGATAAGGTGGCCGCCAAGGGAATTATTCATCCCAATAACGCGGCCCGCCGTAAATCACGACTTATCAAAAAGCTGAACAAGGCGCAGGCCGCGGCTTCGGCAACGAAGTAAGACTTCGTCAGGCGAGTCAGTTTCAGGCCTTGACACCGAATAACGGAATATGTTATAAATACCTTTGCAGTTGAGGAATTGTCTATTGATGAGAAATTCTGACACTTAGAAAACAGCGTTGGTGATGAGGCCAAGCACGGCTTGGTGATTTATCACCAAGCCGTTTTTGTGTACTTTAACAACCGAATAACGTGACTAATATCAAATCTGAAGCAGGTCAAGCGGGTGAAGGCGCATGGTGGATGCCTTGGCATCAAGGGCCGAAGAAGGGCGTAGCCAGGTTACGAAAAGCCTCGGTGAGCTGCCAAGCAAGCTTAGCCGGGGGTTCCCGAATGGGGCAACCCATCCTTCTCAAGAAGGATACCCCCAGCCGAACACATAGGCTGGGCGGAGGGCACCAGGGGAAGTGAAACATCTCAGTACCCTGAGGAAAAGAAATCAAATCGAGATTCCCGGAGTAGTGGCGAACGAAATGGGAAGAGCCTAAACTCCATAGACTCAGTGGTTCTAAGGCCTATGTCTATGGGGAGTTGTAAGGCAGATTGGACCAAGCTTAGAGGCGGTCAAGGAGTTACCAACCAAACCCTAGTTGAAGGTCTCTGGAAAGGGCCACCACAGACGGTGATAGTCCGGTAAACGAAAGGGGTAGGCTCCTAATCTGTTCTTGAGTACCACGAGGCACGAGGAACCTTGTGGGAAGCTGCCCTGACCACAGGGCAAGGCTAAAAACCCTTGATGACCGATAGTGAACTAGTACCGTGAGGGAAAGGTGAAAAGCACCCCGGGAGGGGAGTGAAATAGACCTGAAACCATGTGCTGACAAGCAGTCAGAGTCCCGATGCAAATCGGGATGATGGCGTGCCTATTGAAGAATGATCCAGCGAGTTAGTCTGTGTTGCCAGGCTAAGCAACTTTAGTTGCGGAACCAAAGCGAAAGCGAGTCTGAACAGGGCGTTTAGTAGCACAGATTAGTCCCGAAGCCGGGTGAGCTATCCATGGCCAGAGTGAAGCTTCGATAAAATCGAAGTGAAGGCTCGAACCTCTCAACGTTGCAAAGTTGTAGGATGAGCTGTGGATAGGGGTGAAATGCCAACCGAACCCGGGGATAGCTGGTTCTCCCCGAAATGTATTGAGGTACAGCCTCAGATGTTCGCTAATGGAGGTAGGGCTCTGGATGGATTAGGGGAATAACATTCTACCAACTCCAACTAAACCACTAATGCCATTAGCCTAAGTCTGGGAGTGAGACTGTGGGGGCTAAGCTTCACGGTCGAGAGGGG
>JBDRLU010000042.1:0-90109 GCA_043812795.1 Chloroflexota bacterium | reverse complement strand
CTGGCCGGTATCCCTGTCCAGCGTGCAAAGCGTTTACCTGTTCAAGATTCCCTACGTTGGCTTTTTGCTTAATTTCATCCAGACCAAGACTGGCTGGTTCTTAGCGATTATCGTGCCAGCGGCATTACTTGTCGGCTGGCTTATCAAGGATATATTAAAGGAGGCATTCCGCGATGTAGACAAGACTACAGACAAAAAGAGAGGTGAGGCTTATCTCGAGGGTACGATGAAGAATAGTGTCAAGACCATGGCAGGAGAAAATAATTTGAATAAAAAGCGAGATGAGGCTTATCTCCGGAACATGGCTAATCTGCGTAATGCTTTAAGAGAGACTTTAAGCGAAGTGGGGAACACTTCAATCAGGAAATAAGGTGAGGCTTGAGGCGCGGCCTTACTTGATATAACTGGCGTAAAAGAGACAACGCCCTGAAACAAAGGAGGATAAATAAAATGAAAAAAATTCTTGGTTTAGGACTCGTCGCTATACTGGTCATGGCACTGGTCGGCGGAGGGACCTGGGCTTACTTCAGCGACACTGAAACAACGACCGGTAACGTGCTGGTCGCCGGTACGCTGAATCTCGGCCTGTCCAACAGCAGCGGCGGTAATCCCACCGGCAGCACCACCGGGACATGGAACGTACCGCTCTCCAACTGGGCACCCGGTGATACCAAGGCCGGTACTCTCTATGTTTACAATGGCGGCACCATTGACATGGCCTCGGTCAACATCACTTTCTCGTACGTCTTTAACGATGGTACGCCAACCAGCGTAACCGGTTGGGACGGTTCGGCTAACAGCGATAACATGGTCAAGATGATTACCGCCTCGGTCGCTACCTGGAATGGCAGCGCTCAGGGGTGGCAGGGCAATGCCCTGGATACCATAGTTTCCGGCAGCCCTTATAGCCTCGGCAGCCTGCCGGCTGGAGCCGAGGGAGCGCTCGCGGTAACCTGGACTTTTAGTCCTACTGCTACCAATGGTTGCCAGAATGACTCGGTAAACCTGACGGCCACCGTCAATGGTTATCAACAGACTAATCAATAGCTAATTGAAATGAGGCAGATTGGGTTGAAGGGGGCTGAAGCCAGTAAGGCTTCAGCCCCCTGATGCCGAAGAGAGACTGAAGGTTTGTCACCTCCGATAACAAACGGACTGCCTTCCATCAGACTCTCGGAGGGTCAGAACCAGTACCCGCGACTTTGCAGAGAATGAGAGTATTACGATGGCAGCTAACCAATCTAGAATACGCGGTATCTTATCCATCACCGGCATTATCATATTATTCCTGGTGATGCTTACCGGCGTCACGTTGTACATGACCCCTAAATTCGGCTGGCGGATTGACGGACTGCGCTCCGGTAGCATGGCACCTGAACTTAACGTCGGCGACCTGGTTATTACCCGGCCGGTGACGCCTGCTGATATCGCCGTGGGCGATGTTATTATCTTCCATTATACCGGCAGCGCCGCCGAAAGCTTTGTCATTCATCGTGTCATCGGCATTCAGGATAATCCATCGCTCGCCTTCGAGACCAAGGGAGATGCCAATGCCGCTGTCGACCCATTTATCACGCCGGCTCAAAATCTGGTCGGGCGCCTCTTCTTCCACGCCCCGTCCCTCGGCTACGCCGTTCTCTTTTGCCAGACACGGCCGGGACTATTGCTGACTATTGTACTACCCGGGTTTATTAGCATCTGGTTGTGTTTACAGAACCTGGGCTTTGAACTGGCCAAGAAAACGAGGAAAAATCACGGATTGGGAAACGCCCCATGCGATACCGAAGATTTGAAACAGCCTTACTCAAGATAATTGTGATAGCAGCATTCGTGCTGCCTGTTTGCTTACCGGCTTCGGTCCGGGCGGCGCCTGCCCCCGTGCCTATCGACCTGATATTGGGTGGTGGGGGTGCCACCAGCTGGAGCGGCGCCAACCTCAAGCCGGGGGACAGCGGCACCCATACCGTAACGCTGCATAACTCCGGAACAATAGATGGACAGGTTGTTATCTGGGTCAGTGACCTCGTCAGTATCGAAGGGCCGACTCATCGGCCGGGTAAGTTTGCTGACTATTTAACTCTCACTCTTGCTGGTCGTGGTCTGGAAACTAATTTGAGCCTGCCGGTGACCATGAAGAACTTCCCGCAGTCACCGACGGCGCCCCATTATGTTAGAGTAAATCCGCTCCGCGCCGGGGACACCATCCCCCTCGTCTGGAAATGGGAACTGCCCCCTCAAACCGGCAATGATGTTCAGGGTAATGGCATCTCTTTTACCCTCAATTATATGCTTGAGGAACCGCCACCCCCCGAACCTCCAGATGGTGGAGTTGGGGAACCTGAACCCTCTCTCCCGCCACCGAGCACGTTGCAAGTAGACCTGGAGAGTAAGAGAGTTGGTCTGATAGTTGATGCCAGCGGAACCGTCCAGGAAGCGGCTCTACTCACCGATGCCACAGGCAACTTTGTCATCGATGTTGATAAAGGTGTCATGGTAACCGGCCCTGGTAAAACGCTATTGAACCGAATGGATTTAACTGTGGTCGAGGGCACCACTATTGAAAGACGAAAAATCACTGAACTGGTCGAATTACCGAAGGGTATGGTTGTGCTCAGCCCAACCTACAAAATAAACGGGTACAGTAATGATATTGAGGTGTCCCGCGTTTATTTTGACCCCTACATCGTCATCACTATCAGCTACGACCCGAAGGACTTACCGGAGAATGCCCTGCCGCCTTATATCGTCAATTTTACCGAGGGTGGCAGTATCGTGCGACTGGACCCGCCACCGGGTGCTTTGTTCGAAATTGGTAAGGCCAAAGGGGTAGTCTATCATGCTTCGTATTTCGCTGTTGTCACCGAGGTTAGTGCACCACCGGCACCATTACCGCCGAGGTTCAACGTAAGCAACCTGCTCATCAACCCCAGAGAGACCAACCCGGGGCAACCTGTCTCAATCAGTGTGGATATTGCCAACGATGGCGACACCACCGGCACCTATCAAGTGTACTTAATTGTTGATGGCATCGTCCGCTCCGTCAAAGATATAGCCGTCAGCCCTCAAAGCGTAACGACGGTCAGATTCGAAGTGGCAAACCTGGCTGCTGGTTACCATCAGGTGAGAATAGCCGGGTTGACCGGAGAGTTCCGGATTGTCAGTGTGGTCACATTTCCACCTTCCTCCCCGGTGAACTGGCCGCTAATCGATTTGAGTATCATCGCCGTTCTGGCGGTCGCATCGCTGGTATCATACCTCATTATCCGCCGCTCACAGAAGTCGCGGCTGTTATAACGTAATAGCCAGCTAGAATTACCAGATACCGGCTTACCCCAGATCCCCTACGATTTTATGAGATTGCCACGTCCTGTTAGGAAGGATTCACAATGACATCGAATAGAACCTTGCACGATGGCGGTCTATTTCGCTATACTTTGGCGTGAGTGCTTCATCCCTCCGTATGTGACGTAATAACCTGAAGAATGTTAGGTAGTATCAGAACCTGAGGTAGGAAGAACAACATGCCTAAAGTCACGGCTATTGTCGTGGGCGCCGGACTGGCTGGACTTTCCGCCGCCTACTCATTAGCTAAAGAAGGAATCGACGTGTTGGTGGTCGAGAGGGGAGAATATCCCGGGGCGAAGAGCATGACCGGCGGCCGTCTGTACTTTCTCCCCATCAAAAATCTGTACCCCGAATTATGGGTTGAAGCGCCCTGGGAAAGGCACGTGGTCGAGGATGTCTGGACTATCATTGACGAAGGCGGCTCACTCTCCGTTACGTCCAGTAACCAGAGCTACAATGTTCCGCCCTACCACAGCTTCACCGTGCTGGCTTCCCGGTTTAACCGGTGGTTCGCTCAAAAAGTCAGCGAAAAAGGTGCCCGTATCATCAATAAGTACCGGGTTGATGAACTTATCCTTGACCGGGGCAAAGTAAAGGGGGTCATCGTCGGCGGGTCTAAAATCGAGGCCGACGTGGTTATTGCTGCCGATGGCATTATGTCGCAAATCGCCGAGAAAGCTGGATTAAGGAGTAAATTCAAAGCGCAGAATTTTGCTCTGGGTGTCAAAGAAGTTATTAATCTCAGTCCCGGAGCTATCGAAGAACGGTTCGGGCTGGGTCCCGATGAAGGTGCCGCCAGATTATTCATTGGCTCTCTGACTAAAGGTATGATCGGTGCCGGCTTTCTTTACACCAACCGCGACTCGATTTCGCTGGGTATGGTACTGGGTATCAAGGACATGGCCGACTGTAATCGGGATATGAAGGCGTACGAACTACTCGAGGAATTCAAATTGCGCCCGGAGATGCAGCGATTAATTCAGGGTGGGGAGAGTGTGGAGTATTCCGCCCACGTGCTTGCGGAAGGTGGCTTAAAAACTATGCCCCGGCTCTTCGGCGACGGCGTCCTGATAACCGGCGACGCTGCCGGGATGACCATGAACCTGGGACTGACCGTGCGCGGCATGGACTATGCTCTCGCCTCCGGGGCACTGGCGGCTAAGGCAGTAGCTATGGCCAAACAACAAAACGACTTTTCGGCGGCTACGCTCAGCCGATATCAAGACCTCTTGAAAAGCAGCTTCGTGTGGAAAGATTTCGTGACCTTCCGGGAAGCACCTGAAACATTGTCCAACCCCAGGCTCTTTACGGAATACCCTCACCTTGTTTGCGAAATAATGGCAAAGCTGATGGCTATTGGCGAGGGACCGAAGGAAAAGCTCTCTACTACATTATGTCAACAATTTAGGGGCAAACGTACCCTATCGTTGCTAAAAGACCTGTTCCGACTGCGGAGAATATAATGGCGAAGGTAAATATCAAAGACAAACTGGCGCTGGACACATTTAAAGTGGCCAAAGAAAGCCACCTTAAAGTTGACCAGGGGGTCTGTAACAAATGTGACTGCAGGTGCTGTCTTTCCATCTGTCCCGCTGGCGTTTATACTGTAAACGAAGCGGGTGAGATACGGGTTGATTTCGAAGCCTGTCTTGAGTGCGGCACTTGCCTTATCGCCTGCCCGCACGATGCAATACAATGGAGCTATCCTCAGGGCGGCTACGGAGTCCAGCTAAAATATGGCTAACGGACAGGAAAGAAAGTTGCGCTTAATCGTCTGCGTCAAACAGGTGGTTGACCTGGACCAGGTCAGAATGGACCGGGAGACCAGAGAGCCAATCCTGACGGACGTTCCGTGGGTAATCGGCCAGCTCGAAAAAAATGCTCTGGAAGAGGCCGCCCGTATCAAAGAAAAACACCAGGCTGAGGTCGTCGCCCTGTCTGCCGGCTGGCCTCTGTCAGAAGAAGTCGTCCTCGAGTGTTTGGCCAGAGGCGCCGACCGCGCCGCCACATTGTCCGACCCTGGCTTTGAGAGCGTCAGCTCTCCGGCGATGGCCATGATACTGGCCAGAGCCATTGAGAAAATCGGTAGCTATGACCTTATCCTGGTCGGCGAAGGGGCCACGGATAACAATTCCGGTCAGATGGGACCGGCGCTGGCCCAGATTTTAGGGCTGCCGTTGGTGGCCTATGCCCGTCAACTCAAGATATCAGATGAAAAGGTACGGGCTACCCGAAGCCTGGAGGACTGTTTTGAGACAGTCGAGGTACCGCTGCCGCTAGTCGTGACTGTCACCGCTGAAATAAATGAGCCGAGAATCCCATCCATCATTGACGTGATGGATGCCTCAGCCAAACCACATGACAAATGGGGCTTGGCTGACATCGGCTTTTCACCCGAAGAACTAAGGAGTTATGCCCCGGTCAAAACGTTAAAGAACCAATATCCCGAACAGGTCAGGAAAAACATTATGCTTAAAGAAGAGAGTCTGGATAAGTCAATTGACCTTCTGGTACAGAACCTGATGAAAGAAGGAGTGCTCAATATCTAGCCATGCCGGGTATTTTAGTGTTCTCTGAACAGGATGACCTTGCCCTCGGTCTTTTGCCGAAGGCCTTAGAACTGGCACAACAGCTAAACCTGGAACTGGGTGCCGCTATCTTAGGTTCGGATGTGGGCAACAGAGCTGCACAATTTCTTACCCGTGGAGTCAATACAGCTTACGCTGGTGAGAATGAGCTATTGTCTAAATTCGACGGTGAAGTTTACGCCGAGGCCTTATTCCGGGTTACCGAGGTCACCCAACCCGAGATTATCCTTTGTGCCAGTACGAAACGGGGCCGTGAATTAGCCTCGCGGTTAGCCCGGCGGCTGGAAGCCGGCTGTCTTACCAACGTGCTGGACGTCTCTATAGAAGATGGGAAAGTAGTAACGTCGCGATACGGTCTGGGAGGAGCGACCATCATCTCGGAGTGTTTGGAGTCAGCCAGAAAGGTTATTGCCCTATTGCCGCAGAGATATGAGGCGACTCAGGCAAAAGCGAGTGAGGGACAAATCATTAAGGTCGAACTGAAGCTCAACGAGCCCAAGGTTACAATTGTCGAACGCGGGGAGAGACAAAGAGAGGCCGTGAATATCGAAAGGGCTGACGTCCTGGTCTGTATCGGCAAAGGTCTGAAACAGAAAGAAGACATCAGCTTGATTCAGGAACTGGCCGATGCGGTCAAAGGAGAAATAGGCTGCACCCGTGAGATAGCCTCCAACCGGGGCTGGCTCACGGAAGACCGGTTGGTCGGAATGTCCGGCAAAAGATGCAAACCGAAGGTCGTTTTCTCAATCGGCATTTCCGGGCAGAACCAGTACGTGGCTGGAATAACCGGGGCTAAAGTGTCGGTGGCCGTTAATACCGATGACCATGCCCCCATCCTCCGGGTAGCCGATTACGGCCTGGTGGCCGACCTTTATCAGGTGTTGCCGAAACTAATTGAGAAACTCAAGCAAGCTAAGAGCCATGCTGAAACATAATACGTCAAATCGGCAGGAGGGATAATGATTGATTTTGAGCTGACCAAGGAACAACAACTGATTCGCCAGCTAACCCGTGATTTTATCAAACGTGAGCTGCCCCCTGAAGTCATCAAGGAACACGAGCGGAACCACCGCTATCCTGCCGATATTATCAAAAAGATGGCCGCATTAAAGTTGGCAGCCACCACCGTACCACGTGAATACGGTGGTGCTGGCCTTGATTGGATATCGCACGGGCTGATTTCTGAGGAAATCGGCGGGGCCTGGTATTCACTGGCAGTACTCGTCAATTTTGTCCACATCGGCCTGGTGGCAATGCCTATCCTCGCTTCTGGCAGCGACGCGCAAAAACAGAAATATCTACCCAGGCTGGCCAGCGCCGAAATAACCGGCTGTCTCTGTGCGGTGGAACCGAATGCTGGTAGTGATGCCACGGCTATCGAGACCACGGCCACCCAGGGCGGCGATTACTGGGTCATCAACGGGTCTAAATCGTGGATTACCAACGCCAGCCATGCCGATATTTTCCTTGTCTTCTGCCAGACGGATAAAAGCAAAGGTACCAAGGGGCTCGCTCTTATTCTCGTCGAAAAAGGTACCCCCGGCCTTTCCGTAAAAGATATCGAATTTAAGACCGGGCTGGCGTCCTGTCACACCGCCGAAGTGAATTTTGCCGATTGCCGTGTACCCAAAGACAATATTATCGGACAGATTGGCCGTGGTTTCCAGATAGCGGTCTCCGGTATTATGCACGTCAGATACAGCCTGTCGGCCGCCTGTACCGGGATGATTCAGTCGTGTATCGACGCCAGCGCTCAATACGCCAAGGATAGAAAACAATTCGGTAAGTCCATCGGTAGTTTTCAATTAGTGCAGGAGCTAATCTCCGATATGGTCGTCTCGGCTGAAGCCGCCCGCTACCTGTACCTTCATGTTGGCTACTTGAAGGACAAAGGTCTCCGTTGCGAGCGTGAGACCGCTATTGCCAAGCTCTTCAGTACCGAGGCGGCGGCTCGGGCCAGCGCTAACGCCATGAGAATTCACGGTGCCTACGGGTACTGCGACGAGTTCCCGGTAGAACGCTATTTCCGTGATGCCATGGCCCCGACTATTTTTGGTGGTACCAGCGAAATACAGAAACTGGTCATCGGGCGTGACATTCTCGATATCGATGCGTTTCGATAGGTCGCGAAAGCACTAGTCGAGATGGTGTAAACAACTATTCCTGTAATCACTACTAAAAAGGAGGTCTGATATGGGCTACTTATTCTTACTGTACAATAAGGCGGAAGGTATCGGCGTGGTTACCATCAACCGCCCGAAGTCATTGAATGCCCTCAGCACAGACGTCTATGGCGAACTCTTCGGCCTATTTCAGGAAATTGAGGACGACACAGAGGTACGTGCCGTCATTCTTACCGGCAGCGGGGACAAAGCTTTCGTCGCCGGGGCTGATATTGTCGAGATGCAGCCCTATAATAGCGTTACCGCACGGGGTTTTATTGACAAAGCTAGAAAAGCATCCGATCGAATTTATAGTCTGAGTAAACCGACTATCGCTACGATAAACGGCTATGCCCTTGGCGGTGGACTGGAGCTGGCTATGTGCTGTGACCTCAGGATAGCTACCGAGAACGCCAAGTTTGGTCAGCCGGAAATAAACCTGGCCATTATTCCCGGGGCCGGCGGCACCCAGCGGCTTACCCGGCTGGTCGGGATGACCCGCGCCAAAGAATTGATTTTTACCGGCGACTTTATCGATGCTGAGACTGCCCTTAAAATAGGGCTGGTAAACAAGGTGGTACCTGCAGCCGGTTTGATGATTGAAGCTCGGGCGCTGGCCCAAAAATTATTGAGCAAAAGCAGCATCACGCTGAGTCTAGCGAAGAAAGCAATCAACACCGGGGCTGAGATGGGACTTACCGCCGGACTCGACGTGGAGGCACAGTGCTTTGCCCTCTGTTTTGCCACCGAAGACCAGAAAGAGGGCATGAGTGCTTTCCTGGAAAAACGGAAGCCCCAGTTCAAGGGGAAGTAAAACGGCTGAAGGCAGCCAACGGGAGGGCTAAGAAATGGAAATCAAGACGGTATTTGTTATGGGGGCAGGAGCAATGGGCAGCGGTATCGCTCAGGTAACGGCGCAGGCTGGCTATAAAGTAATTATGGAAGATGTGAAAGAAGAATATATAAAGAAAGGCTTGGCCGGGATCGACCTAGGTCTCAGCCGGCAGGTGAAAAAAGGCAGTCTGAGCGAGTCGGACAAAGCTAACATTATCTCCCGTATCAGCACGACCACCGATTTGAATAGTGCCCGGGACGGCGATTTAGTCATCGAGGCTATACCCGAAGACCTGACGTTAAAGCTTAAGGCATTTCGTGAGCTTGATGCAATTTGTGCGCCGCAGACTATTCTGGCATCGAATACCTCTTCACTACCTATTTGTGCCATGGCGGCTGCTACGAGGCGGCCGGCACAGGTTATCGGCATTCACTTCATGAACCCGGTGCCCGTTATCAAGGGTGTGGAAATAATAAAGGCCAGACATACTTCGGCAGAGACCTTCGAGACGAGCAAAAAGTTCGTCGAGAGTCTAGGTAAAGAACCGGGTGAAGCACTGGACTATGCCGGGTTCATTGTCAGCCGGATTTTGGACGCTATGCTGAACGAGGCTGTCTATTGCATTATGGATGGCAATAAGCCCGAAGAGGTGGATAAGCTGATGCGGATTTGCTGTAACTTCCCGATGGGCCCGCTCGAGCTGTGCGACCTGGTCGGGACCGAAATTGTGCTGCACGGACTGGAAACAATGCAACAGGACTTCGGCGACCGTTTGCGCCCGGCGCCTTTGCTCAAAACCATGGTCACAGCGGGTGACCTCGGCCGAAAGACGGGGAGCGGTTTTTACGATTATACAAAGAAGGCTTAGTAAGGTTCAGAATGGAGGCAAACAGATGCCGAATAACAACGATGTGGTAATTGTCAGCGCGGTCAGGACACCTTTTGGCCGGTACGGTGGCTCGCTAAAGGATATCGACTATTATGACCTGGGGGCAATCCCGATGAAAGAAGTACTCAGCCGGGTCAAGGTCAGTTCTGATGTGGTCGGTGAAGTTTTCTGGGGCGTCGGCGATACGTCACCTTGTAAAGACCCATACACCCCGGTCGCGGCCAGACAGTCGTTACTGAAAGCCGGCCTCCGCCCGGAAACGGTATCAATTTCCTTTGATATGGCCTGCGTCTCCGCCATGCATGCCGTCAAACTGGCGGCCATGGCCATCAGGCTGGGAGAAATAGATGCCGCCATTGCCGGCGGGGCTACCTCCTTCAGTTGCGAGCCACTGGTGGTGAGAGGGCTCCGGTTCGATGGCTATCGCATGGGTGATGTCAGAATGGAAGACCCGCTGCTGGCCCTCGGCTACAAAGATTTTAGTCCGGTAGCGGTCGATACCGATAACGTCGCTGCCGAACACGGGATTGACCGTCAGGAACAGGACGAGTGGGCGCTGCGCAGCCATGTAAACTACGGTAATGCCTGGAAAGCGGGCAAGTTTAAGGACGAAATCATGCCGCTCAGCATACCCGTGGAGAAAGGTGAGCCTAAAGTACTGGATATCGACGAGCAATACCGTCCCGATACCAGCCTGGAAAGACTTTCCCGATTGAAGACAGTGTACGGCACGCGGGCGATTACCGCCGGAAATGCTCCCGGCATGAACGATGGAGCAACGGCAATACTGGTCATGACTCGCCAGAAGGCCAGTGAGCTTGGACTTGAACCGCTGGCGACTATCGTGGCCCAGGTATCGATTGCGATGAGTGCCGACCGCCTACCCGAAGGGCCAGCCTACGCTATTCAGAAAGTCTTGCAGAAATCCGAGCTGAGTCTGGACGATATAACGGCCATGGAGATAAACGAAGCTTTTGCAGCCGTGCCGCTGGTATCGACCAAAATGCTGGCAGCGGATGACAAAGAGAAGCTCAAAGAGATACGGGACAAGACTAATATCAACGGCAGCGCTATCGCTACCGGCCACCCGAATACTGCCAGCGGGGCCAGAATTATCATGGACCTGATGTATGAGCTACGGCGAGGGGGAGGTGGCTATGCTTTGGGCGCTATCTGCGGTGGTCTGGCCCAGGCTGACGCTACGATAATTAAGGTGGATTGAAGCCATCGAAGCTAATCATGAGTCGATGCCGACTTTTTAGAAGACGCCATCTGTGGTAAAATAGCATCCGTGCAAATTGACATTATGACTCTATTTCCCGAGATGTTTGCCGGCATGCTGAACGCCAGTATTTTCAAGCGGGCAATTGACCATAAGCTGGTGCAGGTCAACCTGCATAATATCCGGGATTATACCCATGATAGACACCACACCACCGATGATACCCCCTATGGAGGGGGTGCCGGCATGGTCCTCAAACCCGGACCTATCTTTGAAGCCATCGAGACTGTCAAAGCCGAAATCGAACAACAGGGAATAACCAGAGTACCGGTTATTTTACTCAGTCCCCAGGGACGTCTTTTTTCTCAGGAAATCGCTCTTGAGCTGGCGAAACACAGCCACCTGATTCTGCTTTGCGGGCATTACGAGGGCATCGACGAACGGGTGCGCGAGCACCTGGCTACCGACGAAATCAGCATCGGCGATTACGTGCTAAGCGGCGGTGAGGTACCGGCCATGGTCGTCACTGACGCCGTGCTCAGGTTGATACCGGGTGTACTGGGTTCCGAGGCTTCCCTGCTGGAAGAGTCGCATGCCGGCGGCCTGCTCGAATATCCCCAGTACACGCGTCCGCCGGTATACCGCGGCTGGGCGGTACCTGAGATTTTACTTTCCGGCGACCATGCCCAGATTGCCCGGTGGCGCCGCGAGCAGTCGCTGACACGCACTCTGTGGCGGCGTCCCGAGCTATTAGACAAAGCAAAACTCAGTACTAAAGAAAGACAACTTGTCAACAAGTTAAAATAGTCTTATTATGCTATAGTCTATATTAACAAAGGGAGTCCTAAAAGAATATGGTTACACCTCAATTAAAACCAAATCCTAATATCCAGGCTTTCGCCCCCGGCGATTCGGTCAGAGTCAGTACCAAGATTGTCGAAGGGGATAAAGAGCGCACCCAGGTCTTCCGCGGCGTTATTATAAAAATAAGACGGGGCGGGGCTGGTTCCAGCTTTACCGTAAGACGTGTCGCCTACGGTATCGGTATCGAGCGTACCTTTCTTCTGCATTCGCCCAATCTGGAAAAGCTGGAAGTGGTGCGACACGGTAAGACACGCCGGGCCAAGCTCTACTATCTGCGTGGGCTGAGCGCCCGGGCTTCCCGTATCAAAGAAAGACGGGTAACCGAAGCCGAGGCGGAAGTAATGCCCACACTGGCCGAGGCAGAAATGGAAGAAACTGCATCGGCGGCAGTGGAACCAGAAGCGGAACCTGCAGCATCAGAACCTTCACCTGAAGCAGAAAAACCGTAGTTTACGGCTACCTCGCTGGAGTACAAATGGGGTATGCTGAGGTCTGTGTCAATTCCCCAGCAGCGCGACGCCACACATTCAGCTATGCCATTCCACCGCACCTTAGTGTAAGTGTGGGACAGGCAGTCTGGGCCCCTTTTGGTGAGAAACTACTTCAGGGCATTGTTCTGGAGCTTACCGATTACCCGTCAGTAGAAAAAACAAAAGATATCGCCGACCTTATTGAGCCGGCGCCGCTATTATCCTCCGCCCGGGCGCAATTAGCCCGCTGGCTAAGCCAGTACTACTTATCGCCACTTTTCGACGCCGTAGCTTTGATGTTGCCGCCCGGGTTCGAGCGGAAGGCACTCACCTTTATCTCGCTATCCCCCACTGCTAAGGACCTCTTACCCTCGCTTACCTCCGAACAAAAGCACGCTCTTGGTTTAATACCGCCAACAGGTAAAATCGGCCTTAGACAGTTAGAGAAGACCCTGGGTAAGAAAAAGGCACAGACCATTATTGCCCAACTGGTCAGGCAGGGGATGGTTACCAGAAGTTATGAGCTCGAGCCAATCAAGGTAAAAGTAAAGGAAGAGCTTTATCTCAGCCTGGCCGTCGCTCAGGAGCAAGCTCGGCAAGCTATCGCTGAATTGAGCAGAAAGGCCAGGAAACAGGCAGTGCTCCTCGACTTTCTGGCGCAGCAGCCGGGACCGGTACCACAGAGTGAAGCCCGAAAGCAGGCGGGCGCGGACAGAGCCACCACCAACGCCCTCGTTAAGAAAGGACTGGTCACTGTCCGGAGCTTGGCGGTAAGACGCGACCCATTGGCCCGCCAGGGCATCGCTATGTCCCTGCCGTTACCTCTTACCGGGGCACAGGCGTCAGCTTTCAAAGCTATTCAGTCGAGTCTAAAAGATGCGCTAAAGAAGCCGTCCGTTTTTCTTTTACACGGCGTTACCGGCAGTGGTAAGACTGAAATTTATCTCCAGGCTTTAGCCGAAGCCGTCAGGCTGGGCAAGCGGGGCATTGTCCTGGTCCCGGAAATTGCCCTCACTCCCCAGACCATAGAACGTTTTGCGGCGCGCTTCCCGGGTAGGGTGGCTGTCCTGCACAGCCAGCTCTCTCTGGGTGAACAATTCGATGAATGGCAGCGGATTAAGCAGGGAGAAGTGGATGTGGTCATCGGGCCGCGCAGTGCTCTTTTTGCGCCGCAGCCCGGCCTGGGCCTTATCATTATTGATGAGGAACATGAATGGAACTACAAGCAGTCGGATAAATCGCCGCGGTACCATGCTCGTGACGTTGCCTTAAAGTTGGCCGAATTGACCAGCGCGGCCGTGGTGCTGGGCAGCGCGACGCCCGACGTCGAGACTTTCTATCACGCCCAGAGAGGCGATTATGAGCTGCTGGGACTGACCGAGCGGGTTACCCCCACCGAAAGTTCGCCTCTCCCCAAGGTGGAGGTAGTCGATTTGAGGGAAGAGCTTAAAGCCGGCAACCGGAGTCTATTCAGCCGCTCTCTGTATCAAGCTATCGGTAACGCTATAGCGAACAAGGAGCAGGTAATTCTTTTCCTCAACCGGAGGGGAGGGGCTACCTTCATTCAATGCCGTAATTGTGGTTTTGTTTTCCGTTGCCGTCGTTGTGAGGTACCTCTTACTTATCACTCGGCCGAAAATGCGTTGGTCTGCCATCGTGTAACTACCGAATGGCTGTCCCATACACCTGCCCGCAATGTTCCAGCCCGCGGATAAAATTTCTCGGCACCGGAACGGAAAAGCTGGAACAGGAACTAAGCCGTACTTTCCCCGCCGCCAGGTTGTTGCGCTGGGACAGCGACGTTATTACAGGGAAGAATTCCCACCAGGTAATATTGAACAAATTTCGTGCCCATGAGGCGGATATTCTCATCGGGACACAGATGGTCAGCAAAGGCCTCGACCTGCCCGACGTTACCCTGGTCGGTGTCATTAATGCCGATACCGGCCTGAACCTGCCCGATTTTCGTGCCGGAGAGAGGACTTTCCAGTTATTGAGCCAGGTCGCCGGTAGAGCCGGACGCGGTGCCCGGGGCGGACGGGTTATTATCCAGACCTATTCCCCGGAGCATTATGCCGTCCGGGCAGCCGCCAAGCACAATTATACCCTCTTCTATGAGAAAGAAATTGCTTTCCGCCGCCAGTTGCGCAACCCGCCGTTCCGCCAGCTGGCCAGCCTGGTCTATACCCACACTAATAGTAACTTCGGCCAGCGAGAAGCCGAGCGAATGAAGAACCTCATTATCAACGAGAAGGATATCCGTGGCATTGCTGACCTGAATATCATCGGGCCGGCGCCGGCCTTCATTCCCCGCTTGCGGGGCAGGTTCCGCTGGCAGTTAATATTGCGCGGCACCGACCTTTCTCACTTCCTTGAGCCGCTCGATATCCCGCCGGGGTGGTCAATAGATATTGACCCCGTGGGACTATAGCACTAAAATAGCAGGAGAGATAGATGGCTATTCTTCCCATTCGTAAAGCACCCGACCCGGTACTGCGGCAAAAGGCGAAACGGGTGACCTCGATTGACCGCTCCATAAAGAAGCTCATCAACGATATGATTGAGACGATGCATGATGCTTCCGGAGTCGGGCTGGCCGCACCGCAGGTCGGCGTTTCCCTGCGCGTGATTGTGATTGGCCTGCCCGAGCAGGAAGAAATCATTCTCATCAATCCGATGATAGTGCGGAGAAAAGGGGAACGAATTTTAAACGAAGGCTGTCTCAGCGTCCCCGGCTACGTCGGTGAGATTAAGCGCGCTACCTCGGTAACTGTCAAAGGGCTTGACCGGAGCGGCAAAGAGATACGGATTAAGGGAGAGGAGCTGCTGGCCGAAGCGTTGGAACACGAAATCGACCATATAAACGGTGTGCTTTATATCGACCATCTGGAAAGCCCGGATAAGCTGCGCAAAATCGAGCCGCCGAAACCCCAGCCTGAACCTGAGTCCGGTATGAGTTCATAACCAGGTAGTCAGCTAACATTCACCGCATCATTTGCCGTTCAGGTAATCTATCGCCCACTGGACAAGGTCGTCCCCTTCCAGAGTCAGTGGATAGTCTGGTTCAATCCCCTTACCTTCGATGAGACGGCGGTCAGGCGTGTACCAGCGGGCGGTAGTGAGATACAGGCCGGAACCATCACTCAACGGGTAAAGAGTATTGGCGCTACCTTTACCGTAAGTAAGTTTGCCAGCAACAATAGCCCGGTCATAGTCTTGCAGAGCTCCTGCCAGCAGTTCACTGGCGCTGGCGGTAAAATTGTCCGTCAGGACGACTATGGGCAGGTCGGTGGTTACCTGGGCCGGTCTTACCGAATAGACCTCTTCTTTTTCCTGGTTATCTACCAGATAAGCCACGACTCCCTCGTGTAAAAAGTGGCTGGCGACATCGGTCACCGAATCCACCAGGCCTCCCAAATTCCGACGTAAGTCAAGGACAATACCCGTCGCCTTAGCCTGCGTAACGTTGCCCAGTACCGAGATAAGTTCGATATCGGTATTTTCGGAGAAAGTAAGCAGCCGGATATAAGCGATGTCACCGCGCATTTCAAAAAGTACGCTGTGGACAGTTATTTCCGCCCGGATAACTTCTATTTCCTGCGGCTGAATCTCGCCCTCATGTAAAATGAGAAGCTTTACCGAAGTCCCTTTCGGACCACGGATGCGTAATACGGTCTCTTCAAGACTCGTTCCTTCTGTCGAATTATCATCGATAGCCAGGATGACATCGCCTGTCTGAATGCCGGCCTTTTCGGCTGGTGAATCTGGAAAAGGCATCACCACTGTGGGTTGATTATCCCTAATGGTAACAACCGCACCAATGCCATTAAATTTACCCTGCAGGTCGCTTTCGGTCAATCGGTAAGTATCAGGGGGTAGATAGGCACTATAAGGGTCATTGAGGGCATCGACCATGCCCGTGACGGCTCCCTGGGCCAGCTTCTCGGCATCCAGTTTATCTTTGGTCACATAGTCCTGGAAAATAAGCGACCATGCCTCGTTAACAACACCTGGGGCTTGTCCGGATGGTACTGCCGGGTTTGGGATGAGGTCACACCCCACGACCGAAGCTAGATTCAGGCTAACCAGCAATAGTAATACTAATGCGATAATATTTATTCTCTTTGACATGGCCCTCGTTCTCCTTAAGACAGTTGCTGGATTCTCAAGTATAACACTATCGCCGTGGTCTTAAACAGAGGAACGGCTCAGACAGGCGCATAAAAAGGGTCAAGTGGACCTGTAAGCCGAATTCTGTGTCCTTCACAAGTGAAGGACGGTGACCATCCCTCTAGGCCCGATGTTACCATCGGGCTCAAGCGACCAACCCGGGGACAGGCCGGGCATCCTTACGTCCCTCTATTTGGTCTTGCTCCGGATGGGGTTTGCCCAGCCGGCCGGTTACCCGGTCCGCTGGTGAGCTCTTACCTCGCCATTTCAACCTTGCCCGCATCCTTCCGAAGAAGGACCGCTGGCGGTATGTTTCTGTGGCACTTTCCGTAGGGTCACCCCTCCTGGGCGTTACCCAGCATCCTGCCCGGTGGAGTTCGGACTTTCCTCCCCCTTCGATGAAGGGAGCGGTCACCCGGTCCACTTGACCCATCTATACTCTAGGGTAGAAGAAACTGCGTGTCAAACCAGGCGGACCACAGGGTTCTCAATGTTAGGATTTATCCAGGGGAAGTGACGGTACGATTAAATCTTGACGATTACGATGGCCGTCCGGTTATTTTGGCGACATTTTAGCCAGTTGCCAGTCAATCCAGGCTTGATTCTGCGTGTCGTTAAAATCATAGGTTACATCAATAGTGTGGTATTGTACTTCCTGATCAAGCCAGTCGTATAAAACTCTGGACTTAAGTACCTGCAGGGGGCCCTCATCTATCTCACGGTCAGGAGCTTTTTCTGAAACCATAAAGAGAAGATACTGACTGGCAGGCTGCGTCGGGTCACTCACCACCGGGTCACTGACTATCCCGATATCGAGACTGAAAGTAACGTCATCATGGGGAACAACGCCCCGGGGTACCCAACCAATCTCGCCACCATTTTCCTTGGATTGGGCATCTAGCGACACCTCACGGGCGACCGCCGCAAAACTTTCCCCAGCTTCGATTCTTGACTTGGCGGCAGCGGCATCCTTAGAGTTGGCTAACACGATAACATTGAGATGAATCTGCTCACTGCTCGTAGGTATGTTATCCGCCAGCAACTGGTGGAGGCCGGCGGCTAACATGTTGGTGCGGACCAGGTCTTTGTATTCCGCATCGGAAAGTCGGGTCTGGTCGAGCTGCTGGCGGTACCATTTCTTAAATTCAGCTTCCGTGATATTCATGGTAGTGTCCGCAGTAGTATTCTCGCTATTACTCGTGCCGGCTGTATAAAGCAGGTTATTATCGACATCCTCCGGGGTCACTTCTATCCCGAACCGCGGTGCTTCCTGTTTGATAATTTGTTCGTAAACCAGCTGGTTCAGCGTAGACACGTAGTCGCTACCGGATAGCTTGACTCTCTTCAAAAAATAGCCCATTGAGATGGCGGTGTCGTCTATCATCATCACCGGACGCTGAAAGGGAGCAACATTGGAGCGATAATAGAGGACTCCACCGATAATCAGCATGATGACTGCCACTACCGAAATAGCCAGAAATACCGTTCGGCTCTTTGACGGGGTTTTAACGGTAATCTCCGCCCCAGCTTCCTTCTCTAATGCTTGCTGAATTTTCTTCTTTCTACGTTGCATACTTTTTTCTTCTAAAGATTAACGATTATTGTAGTGGCCCGGTTAGTTCAGTGCAAATCGATTGCCATGTGAGGGCCGCAGCACTGTCGAAAACAGAGGATGGTGATGAACTTAGCAGAAGCTTTAACAGCGGTAACATCACATAACAGCGATAGATGGCATAACCGGACGCGCACTTTAGTGGTCGATACTGAAAGAAGGGTTACGGCAGATGTTCCTGGCCCGGTCCCTTCTCCAGGTCCTCTATCAACTCCTTTACTTTCCTGTCGCTATACCAGGTTCCTAGAAAACCACCGATAAAAAATAGTATGCCCACCAAGGTAAGCAGCCAGCTTATACCATCCATCCGGAACCTCAAAACGAAGCGAGTGACGTAGGGAATCACAATCGCAGTTACTGCGCCTACGGCAGCGAATATTATGTAGTACAAGTCATTTTCCTTGGTGTGTCTTATCCTCTCTTGCATCGCCGCAATCCATGCCGAGTTAGCCGTTCCCCCGGTGAGCCGGGTACCACATTCGGGACAGAACTTAGCGGTTTCACTTACCTTATTGTGACATACGGGGCAAGTATCCATTCGATTCATCACCTCACCGTTTTATGTTAGCACTTTTCCGGGCCAGTCTGCAAAAAAGATTTCATCTTGTTTTTGATGTACTGGAATGGCTTCGCCAAGACCCAATGTAATGTATACTTGACAAGATGTAATTTATATATTACTATATGTAATGGATAAGATACTATAGATGGAAGGCTTAAAGGAGGTAAGATAATGGCGCCACTACAAAAAAGAGCGTTATACAGCTTGGTTATCGGACTTATTCTCACTATCATTCTCATCGCTGTCCTGGTAGCTCAAGGCGATGTTACTGCCTTTGAGAGAAACTTGAACATCAGGCTGATTATGTATGCCGCAATGATTGGAGTACCACTAATATACCTCGTATTGGTTAACCTGACTCTCCGCAAGCCAACACAGGTTGATGAACGTGACCGGCTCATTATGGAAAGGTCCGGCCGGGTTCAATATCTGGCGGTGATATTTACGTTGGTCGCCTGGACGATTGCACTGACCGAAATTTATCGGGACCAGGGACAAGTACCAGTCGCATTCTTGAACTTGATATTCATATCCACACTAATTGTCAGTGTCCTGGCTCAGTCTCTTGGTATTCTGCTGGTTTACTGGAGAATGAACCGCGATGGGTAGAATAAAGAACCGGATTAGAAAGTTACGTTTCGACCATAACGAGATGACACAGGAAGAACTGGCTAATCTCGCCGGCTGCACCCGGCAGACTATCATCGCTCTGGAGCAGGGCAAATACGTTCCATCTATCGAACTGGCTTTTAGAATCGCTCAAGCTTTTGGAGTGCCCATCGAAGAAGTTTTTCAATATGATTGAAGATTGCAGCCAAGAAGAGAATATTTTCTTTACACCCAACTAAAAGAGTGGTACACTAGCTGGCATCCTTTCGTCGGCCTCAGCATACCAGGGCGGCGGCAGAAATCATGAATTCGTGGAGGCAGGATGGCAATCAGAAAAGTCTTGACTAATCTGTACAAAATCGAGGTGCCCCTTCCCGGCAACCCCCTGAGGGCACTCAATTCTTATGTGATTAAAGGGAACGGGCGTAACCTGATTATCGATACCGGGATGAACCGTGACGAATGTTATAGCGCTATGTCGGCTGGCTTGGACGAGCTGGGTATCGACCTAAAGAAAACCGATTTCTTCATCACTCATATCCATGCCGATCATGTCGGCCTCGTTGCCCGTCTTGCTACCGAGTCGTCAGCTATCTATTTTAACCGGGCTGATGCCAATGCCCTGCTTAAAATGGGCAGCTCCTGGGAAAGAAATGCGGCCTTTGCCGACCAGAACGGTTTCCCGCCGGAGGAGCGCCAAAAAGCCATTCAGAACCACCCCGCCCGTATTTATACCGGCAAAGAAGACATCGCTTTTCGCATCCTGAAAGAAGGCGACACTGTCAAAGCTGGCGATTATTCCTTCAGATGTATTGAGACGCCGGGACATACCCGGGGCCACATGTGCCTGTACGAAGCCGACCGCAAAATCCTTGTTTCCGGCGACCATATTCTTATTGATATCACTCCCAACATTTCCCTCTGGTCGGACAGCGAAGACCCGCTGAGTGAATACCTGAGCAGTCTGGATAAAGTCTACGGGCTGGATATTAAGCTGGTCTTACCCGGGCACCGGCGCCGGTTTAAGGATTGCCAGAAGCGGATTCGAGAGTTGAAGAAACATCATGAGAAAAGGGCCAACGAGGTTCTCTCTATTCTGGACAAAGGCTCCCTGGATGGCTATCACGTAGCCTCACGCATGACGTGGGACATGAGCTACGAAACATGGGACGAATTCCCAGCACATCAAAAATGGTTTGCTTTTGGTGAGGCTATCTCACATTTGAAGTACCTGGAGAATAAAGGCAAGGTCAAAAAGGGAACTCAGGGCAACGGAATGACCTATACCTTAAACAACTAATTGCCCTCGCTCTCGAAGAATTTTATCGGCGATTAGTGCTTTACTTGGGCTTTATCTAAATCAAATGTCATTGCGAGGAGTCCTTCCGTTGAAGGACGACAAAGTAATCTCAGAGATTATCACAGGCTTTGCCCTCGGGCTGAAGCCCTCGCAATGACATGCCTTATTAGTCTGTTGACAAGGCTAGATTCGTTATGATAGTCTTGGTGCTAAAGTTGTGACAGAGATGTTGACTTACCAGACTTGCAGAAACAAATATTACTTCTATTTCGCCTTTACGGTGCCAGGTTAGGTGCGCTTGGGAGCTTTGGTAAAGAAAGACAGTTAATCAAAGAATTGAATGAAAGTAATTGAGAACCCTCCCAGGTGGAGGGTTTTTATATTTCAGCTACCAAAGCAAACGGAGTTCGCTTATAATGTAACGGAGGATAACGTGATTATCATGCAAGCCGAGGCAACTGAGAGTCTGCAACCGGATTTTCAAAACAATCAGACGCAGCCATAGTAAAGTCTAGGACATTTTTAATGAGGACAGTCAGAGTTAAGCTAAATAGTAATAGCTATAATATCCAGATTGGCGCCGGACTGCTCAGGCAGACCGAACTACGCTTGAAGGAAAGTGGATTCGAGGGTAAGCTGGTCATCATCACCGACCCGACGGTCAAAGGCCTGTATGGCAATAGCCTGAAGCAAAGTCTGGCCAAGAGCGGCTTCCAGGTCAGTATCCTTGAGATTCCCGAAGGCGAAGAGCAAAAGTCACTGGAAAATGTAGGTAAACTCTACCGGGAACTGACCGGTCTTTATGTCGAAAGGTCAACGCCCATTATTGCCCTCGGTGGCGGGGTCATCGGTGACCTGGCCGGATTTGTGGCTGCCACCTATCTCCGCGGGTTGCCTCTCATCCAAATCCCGACCACTCTGCTGGCCCAGGTGGATAGCAGTATCGGTGGTAAGGTTGCCGTGGACTTCGGCCCGTTGAAAAATAAAATCGGGGCCTTTTACCAGCCCAGGCTGGTCATCGCTGATATTGACGCTTTAACCACGCTTATTAGTGGCCAGTTTATCGATGGCCTGGCCGAGGTCATCAAATACGGCGTCATTGCCGACCCGGAGTTGTTTGCCTACATCGAGAAAAATCTTGACAAAATAAAAGCACTCGATGCTAAAGCCCTGGAAACGATTGTCTTCCGTTCCGCCAAAATCAAAGCCGAGATTGTGGAAAAGGACGAAAGAGACCTCGGCCCGAGGAATGTTTTGAATTATGGCCATACCATCGGCCATGCCATTGAGTCGGTCTCTAATTTCTCGGTGCGACATGGAGAAGCGGTCGCCATTGGGATGCTCGCCGCCGCCCGCATCGCCAACAAGATGGACCTGTTCGATAAAAAGGAACTAAAACGGTTAAAGGCTGTTATCACCCACGCCGGCCTGCCCACGAAGTTCCCGGCGCTGGAGCGGGAGAAATTACTCCAAGCCATGAAACATGATAAAAAGATTGTGCAAGGCAAGGTAAGATTTGTCCTGCCCAAAGCCATTGGTAACGTATTTATCACCGATGAAGTAAGTTTCTCTTTAATTGAAGAAGCTCTGGTGGAAAAGGAATGAAGAAGCCCAAGATTTGTGCCGTCCTGGTCAATGCCGACCCGAAAGGGATAAGGGATATTGAGCCTCTGGTTGAGCTATTCGAGGTAAGAATTGACCTCATTGGCGATGGCTGGCCGGGACTGGTGACACACCTCAGAAAACCATGGATTGCCTGTAACCGCACCGTTGATGAGAGCGGGCAGTGGCAGGGCAGTGAAGCCAGAAGAATTGAACAGTTGCTGCAGGCGATTGAACTGGGTGCCGATATGATTGATATCGAGCTGCGTACCGCCAATCTGGACAATATCGTAAAAGTTATCAAGAAGCGGACGAAGTGTCTCCTGTCTTTTCACGATATAGCGAAGACCCCTTCCCTCGACGAGATGAAAGCCATCGTCGAACGGCAGCTTAAAGCCGGCGCCGATATCTGCAAAGTAGTGACCACCGCCCGGACAGTAACGGACAATTTGACTGTCTTGCGACTTTTCCCGGAATTTCTGGGAATAAAGCTGGTGGCATTTGCCATGGGGCCGCTGGGCGTGATGAGCCGGGTGTTCTGTCCATTGGCCGGTAGCGAGTTCATCTACGCATCAATCGAGTCCGGTAAGGAATCGGCCTCGGGGCAGATGACGGTCCGCGACCTGGTGAGTATCTATGAAATGGTGAGAGCATGAGCAATTTAGAGGTATCGGGCAAGACGACCATCTGCGGTATCATTGGCGACCCGGTAGAACATACGATGTCGCCGGCTATGCACAATGTTGCCTTCAGTAACCTGGGACTGGACTATATCTACGTCCCCTTCCACGTGAGGAAAGAACGGCTGGGCCAGGCGATTGATGGGATGAGAGCCTTAAATGTCAGAGGGCTTAATGTTACCATTCCGCATAAAGTAGCGGTCATGTCATTCCTGGATGAGCTTGACCCCCTGGCCAGGAAGATTGGTGCGGTCAATACTATTGTCAATAATGATGGAGTTTTATGCGGCTACAACACCGATGCTAGCGGATTTCTCCAGGCCCTTCTCGAAAAAGGAGTCGGACCTGAAGGGAAGAATATCGCTATTCTGGGTGCCGGGGGCGCTTCACGGGCACTTTCTTTTATTCTCGCTGACCGGGGCGCCCGTCTGGTTATCCTCAATCGTCTCGAAGAATTTAACTGGGCGAAAGACCTGGCTGACCGTATCTCGCACTTCTTCCGCCAGGAAGTAACTGCTCTCGAATTGAATAAGGAAAATCTGAAGAAAGTTATCGGCGAAGCCGATATCCTGGTTAACGCGACCAGCGTGGGGATGAGTCCGCAGACCGATGCGACACCGGTTGAGGCTGACCTGCTCCGGCCCGACCTTTTCGTTTATGATATTGTTTACAACCCGATTAAGACCAGACTGGTCAGGGAAGCCGAGCAGGTCGGGGCGGCTACCGTGAGCGGCGTGGATATGCTGGTCTGGCAGGGAGCTTTATCCTTCGAGCAATGGACCGGGCAGAAAGCTCCGGTAAATATCATGAAGCAAATTGTCGTGGAGCTACTGGAAAACCATGAAAAGTAATATCGCCTTAATCGGTTTTATGGGGACGGGTAAAACGGCGGTGGGTAAGCTGCTCGCTGCCAAGATGCACCGGAAATTTATTGAACTGGACGCGGTAATCGAGCAGAAAGCCGGCAAGCCAATCCCGGATATCTTTCAAAGGGATGGTGAAATAGCTTTCCGGGAGCTGGAAATTGCCGCGGCCAAGGATATTGCGAAAGAAGACCACGTGGTCGTTGCCTGCGGGGGCGGCCTTGTTCTCAACAAAATAAATATCGACCGGCTGAAAGAAGGGGCCGTTATCGTCCTCCTCACCGCCTCGCCGGAAGCCGTCCTTTCGAGGACGGCCGTCGATAAGACCACCCGGCCCCTTCTCGACGTGCCTGAAATGGCGCCGCGTATCCGGGAGTTGATGGCGTTCAGAAAACCTTTTTACGAGCGGGCGGCTGATATTAAAATAAACACGTCGAAACTGAATATCGAGGCCGTGGTCAGGCGAATAATAAAGAAACTGGAAAAGGATGAAAGCTTTAATTTCTAAGAGCCGGGTAAAAGGCAAAGTAGTTGCCCCTTCCTCCAAGAGCTATACCATCCGGGGTCTGGTTTGTGCCGCTCTCGCTCATGGCCAGAGTGAAATCATCAATCCGTTAAGCTCGGACGATACCGAAGCCGCCCTCGATGTGTTGGACAAGATTGGCATCAGCGTACGCCAGCAGGAACAAGCCTGGCCGGTTAATGGCGGGAATTTCCGTCAGCCGTCGAGCGACCTCTTTTGCCGTGAATCGGCGGCGACGTTGAGGTTTATGACGGCCATTGCCTCGCTCGTCCCCGGCCAGTGCCGCCTGACGATGACCCCTTCGCTGGCCAGAAGGCCCATCGAACCCCTCCTCCAGGCGCTCCGGCAACTGAAGGTGGACTGCCATTTTGAGAATGGACAAAGTGCTATTATCGTGCAGGGAGGCAAATTACAGGGCGGACTCACCGCACTCCCCGGCAATATCAGTTCGCAATTCGTCACTGCCCTGCTCCTCATTTCCCCCTTTGCCGAGAATGAGATGCAAATCAGGCTGACCACGCCTCTGGAATCGCAGCCCTACGTCCTGATGACGCTGGAATGCCTCCAGCAATTCGGGGTCTCGGTAGCTTACTCCGAGAACCTAAGAGAGTTTGAGACGGTGAAACAGGCCTACGAACCGACGAAATACCTGGTAGAAGGCGACTGGTCTTCCGCATCGTACTTGCTGGCCCTCGGTGCTCTGGCCGGCGAGGTAGAAGTCACCAACCTCAACCCCAGGAGCTTACAAGGTGATAAAATACTGCTGGACTTCCTCGATGAGATGGGGGCTTCGGTGACCAAACATGAGTCTTCTATCGTGGTGAAAAAGGCCAATTTGAAAGCGATTAAGGCTAATTTATCCGATTGTATCGACCTATTACCGACGATGGCGGTAATGGCGGCAGTGGCCGAAGGCACCAGTGAATTTACCGGCGTCGCCCGGGCGAGATTGAAAGAGTCCGACCGTATCTCGGCCATTGTCGAAGGACTGGCGCGGATGGGCGTTACCACCTGCGAGGAAAAGGATAAGTTGACTGTTACCGGCGCTTCACCCAGAGGTGCGGTTATCGATAGCAAGGGTGACCATCGCATTGCCATGGCCTTCAGTCTGCTCGGACTGAGCACCGGCCAGACAACTATTATGGGGGCGGAATGTGTCACCAAGACCTACCCCGAATTCTGGGATGTACTGCAAAGTATCGGAGGTGAGGTAAAGCTAGATGAGTAATAGTTTCGGCAAACTGTTTCGCATCACCAGCTTCGGTGAGAGCCACGGCCGCTGCGTCGGCGTTATTATCGACGGCTGCCCGGCCGGTCTCCTTCTCACTGAAGCCGACATCCAGAGCGAAGTGGATAAAAGAAGGCCGTCCGCCGTCGGTACCACCCGGCGGGCGGAAGAAGATAAAGTAGAAGTCCTTTCCGGCATCTATAAAGACTATACTACCGGTGCCCCTATCTGCCTGATGGTCTGGAATAAAGACGTCGATTCCAGCGAATATGAAAAAATGAGGTTCTTGCCCCGCCCCGGTCACGCCGATTTTACCGCCTTCATGAAGTACGGCGGCTTCAATGATTTCCGCGGCGGCGGCCAGTTCTCCGGTAGAATTACCGCCGCTTTCGTCATGGCCGGCGCCGTGGCGAAAAAGCTGCTCAGTACCATCGATATTGAGGTGTTGGCTCACGCCGTTGAAATTGGCGGTGTCACCGCTAAGAGTAAAACTCTCGCCGAGACAAAGAAAAACGTGGCCAGTAGCCCCCTCCGCTGTGCCGATCCGGCTGCCGTCAGAGCTATGACGAAAGTGATTGAGCAGGCCAGAGCCGCCGGCGATAGTGTCGGTGGTATTATCGAAGGGCTGGCCATCAATGTGCCCGTCGGCCTTGGTGGACCGGTCTATGATACTCTGGAGGGAGATCTGGCCAAAGCTTTGTTTGCCATCCCGGCCGTGAAAGGAGTCGAATTCGGCGCCGGTTTCTCCGCCGCCAGGAGCAAGGGCTCGGCGAATAATGACGCCTTTACCCTCAAGAAAGGTGAAGTGGTGACCGCGACCAACAATGCCGGCGGCATTCTGGGTGGTATCAGCAACGGCATGCCTATTGTCGCCCGAGTCGCCGTGAAACCGACGCCTTCCATTTCCAAACCCCAAAATACGGTCAACCTGCAAACCATGAAAAGTACCACCCTGAATATCAAAGGTCGGCATGACACCTGTATCGTACCGCGGGCCGTGCCCGTGGTCGAAGCCATGATGGCTGTCACCCTGTCCGATTTTGCCCTGAGGGCGCGACTGATACCGGAGGTGCTGAAATGAGCCTGGAAGAATTCCGCCAGAAAATCGATAAAGTCGATGCCCAGCTTATCAAGCTCATTGCCGAAAGGATACGCATTTCCGAGGAAATCGGGCGGACCAAAAAGGCCAGCGGCCAGCCGGTGACGGATAACAACCGGGAAAAAGTTGTCATCGACAAAGTAAAGAAGCTGGCCCGTGCCGAAAAAATAAACCCGGCCGATATCGAAAATGTTTACCGTCAGCTCATCCGCATGTCCAAAGGCGTGCAAGGGGTTGTCGTCGCTTTCCAGGGGGAAGTCGGGGCTTATAGCGAGGAAGCCGCCTACCAGTTCTTCGGTAATGCCGTCCAGGCCCGGCCCTGTGAAAGCCTGGACGACGTTTTCAAGGTCGTCGAGGAAGGCGAGACCCAGTTCGCCGTGGTGCCTATCGAAAACTCTCTCGAAGGCAGTATCAGCCGCACTTATGACTTACTGCTCGATTCGAGCCTGCTCGTCTGCGGCGAGACCGGGCTGCGGGTCAGCCATTGCCTCATTGCCAACCCGGGGACCAAGATCGAGCTTATCAAGCGGGTCTATTCCCATCCGCAAGCCCTCGGCCAGTGCCAGGCTTTTCTGAGACATTTAGGTCGCGAACTGGTACCGACCTATGATACCGCCGGCAGCGTCAAAATGATTAAAGAAAAAGGCATCACCGACGGCGCCGCCATTGCCAGCGCCCGCGCCGCTGAAATCTACGGCATGGAAATCCTCGCCCGCGAGATTGAGGACAACCCGCATAACTTCACGCGGTTCTTTGTGCTGGCCAAGCACGATTCCCCGCCCACCGGTAACGACAAAACGTCCATCGTTTTCTCGGTCAGGCACAAGCCGGGAGCGTTATACGATTTCCTCAAAGAACTGGCCGTACGTAATATCAACCTGACCAAGATAGAGTCCCGACCCACCCGCCAGAAGCCGTGGGAATACAACTTCTACCTCGACTTCGAAGGGCACCGTGAGGACAAAATCGCCACGGAGACGCTGGCGAGCCTGGAGCAGTCCACCCTTTTCCTCAAAGTCCTGGGGTCTTATCCAAGGGCGAAGTAGTAGTTACCTGAATAGTTCCGAGAGTAACTTTCTCTTATCTATCTCCAGGTATCCGGCGATATCGGTAACGATGCCTGAGAGCGTACCAATTTTCAGGGGACTATGCTTCGGAATGGTTAGATGATGCTCTTTGCCTTTGATAGTAGATGTTAACCTGAGATAGCTGCCTGTCTGACGAGTGATTTGATACCATATTTTGCCAAAAGCTTGGCCAGTTCCAGGCCACTCAAGTTTCTCGGCAGCCTCACGCCGGAATGACCTCGTCCTTAACAATGTGCAGACGGATAATCGATGGCCTCTCTGTTTCATCGAAATGGCAGTTGACTGCGTCTTGAATCATGGCCTTCAATTTTCCAACAGTCTCGGCTTCAGTAAAGATGTCATGACCGAGGGCCCGTGCGGTATAACCGCCCTCGGTCTCATCCTCTTCCACCAGAAATATTATTTCCTTTTCCATCACTAGACTCCTATATGAGAAATTTTACTACTTTTTCCGTGACGTGTATATGGCGGGCAAGTAAGAAACTCTAATTCTAATTTTGTTGTTAAGGTGCATTTTTTACAAAAACAAACCCTACCGGGTATGCGGAGGCATTCTCATATCAGAAGATAATGAGAGGTAACTGGTCTCCCGAAAACCAAAGTTGCTCAGGTCCCGTGATAGTAGGCCAAGGCTCCGGCATGGCCAAAAACCGCCGATAACCATGATTTTCCGGGACGGAGTGAGCCGATATTCATCCCTTACTGGACTTTCCGGGGGCGATTCTGACGAGAGCCTTGTCGACAGCCAACCGACTCAAAGGGGGGCGGCCTGTGGACCCAAGACTTGACGGTCTCTGTCCGGCGACCTGCGTTACCGCTTTGCTGGTCAATGGCAGGGTCTTCCCGATTACCCTGAACTGACTCCAGCGGCCAGAATCTGACGGAGCGTTTAAGTTAACGGCTACGCACAAACGTAATAATATTGTAAGTCAGGGAAAAACAAGAGGCAAGGGGATTTTGTCGCAAAGATTGGCGAAGATTAGGTTCCCTTCCTCAAGGTGCTGGGTCATATCCAAGGGCAAAGTAGCGACGGCTAAGGTTAAATCCAAACAGCCGTACCCAACAAGCAGTATGCTATAATTAAAAAAAGAAGCGGGATGAACCATGAAAAAATTAAGACTGCCGGTTGTTATCACACGGGACGAAGATGGCTATTACGTGGCCGAAGTGCCCGTACTCAAAAGTTGCTTTACGCAGGGCAAGACGCGCGAAGAAGCCTTGGATAATATCAAAGAAGTTATCCATCTATGTTTGGGAAATCATCCGTACGGCGGATATCAGCGTTGAGGAATTTATTAGACTTTTGAAGTAGAGATTGTTCCTATTTGAGGCCACCGCGAGGACAAAATCGCCATGGAAACTCTGGCGAGTCTTGAGCAGTCCGCCCTTTTCCTCAAAGTCCTGGGTTCATATCCGAAGGCGAAGTAAAGTAGTTTTTGGTTAAATCCTACTTTGGCTACTAAAACTGGGGTTAAAATCCCCGAATCAGTAAAAGGCCAGGGGGATTTTCCATTTTGTTAGTTAACGGATAGCTAATTATTATTATTTATAAATGTTTCGAAATCTGAAAGTCCACAGGTTTAGCTGTCTTTCCTTCCAATTTCATTTCTGATAGTCGTTTGCGCATCATGCGCCTTGGATACGGAATAATGGAACGACACCATTTAGGTAAGTCAAGGTTTTTGGGGAAAGACCGTTTTCGCATAAGCCATAACGAGATAGGGATTAACACTAATGCCGCTAATGTAAGCAAAACAAAAAGAGGTACGACGACTAACCATATTTTATCCCATGTCCCAATTACTAGATAAAAGATAAACGCAGATAACGCTAACGATGCAATATAAAGACCTAAAGCAGACCATCCGGAAATTGAAGACCCTTCAAATTCGTCCCTGCCAGCTTCCCCAATCTTTATTATACCTTCTGGCATACCAATGATATCGCCTGAGAGTGAAATCTTCCCCTTGTCACCAACAGTCAAAACTTTAATTAGTGCTCCGTCTTTAAAGTCCAGAAAATCGAAATGAACTTCTGCTGACGATTCATTATCTGCTAATATTGGATTTCTTATGGATACATTATTCACTTTTCTAGTTATTGCTTCTATTTGAATGTCAAGAGTACGTGCGCTTTCAACGATAACTTTGATTGGATTAGAAGGGGCTATGTCAACACCACGTATCGGCTCTTTACCGAGATTTGCGAATTTCAAAAAAGTTGTGTAAACGCTTTCAATTCTCTCCTCGTTAGAACCCTTTCTTTGGTACAAGACTGACAGTCTATAATCATCTCCAGGTGAGTACGCTTGTGCGAGAGGTATTGCCATTGAATTATGAAACACAAGAAGTTTTTTCCTTAGGCCCTTTTGACCATAATAAACGGTATAAATAACTCCAATTAGACCTATAGCGCCAAATACCAAGCCTACTGTTCCAGATACGTCCATTTCCCGCAGTAACCTATAGTGTTATATTTCGATTATTAGCTTAAGTCTTTATATCTAACGTGTCAAACCTAACGCGTCTGACGTAGGTGTTAAAGTATAAGAAAACCACCTAGCCTATTAGAACTGCATCAGTTTTCTAACAAATATCATGTTGTATTTTGATAGCTTCCTCAATTTTGTGCAGCACGATTCCTGGAAAGCAATCTCAGCCTATTCTATAGCCTCTTTCTCTCGCTTTCTGTCTTTGGCAATTGCCGCGTAGGATGATTCAAGAGTGGGACGAACAGCGTACTTCTTTATCAATGGTTTTGTCATTTTATTCTGTCTGGCACCTCTCCCTATACGTGTATTATAAGCATAGTTCTCCACTGTGCCAACAGAGCAAAAACCGGCAGGGCTACTAGCCAAAACCTAGCCGATAAGGTTAAAATGGTCACACTATGAAAAAACGTATGAAAGTGGCTATCATCGGCGGGTCGGGGAAGATGGGGCGGTGGTCGGCCAGTTTCCTTCTGAAAGAGGGTATGGAAGTGGTTATCACCGGCCGCAACCAGCAAAAACTCGAGGAGGCGGGGAAAGAGCTGGGCGTGGCCATTGCCTCGAACAGCGAAGCCATTAAGACCGCCGACGTCGTCGTCCTTTCTGTACCGATGGATAATTTCGAGGCCGTGGTCAAAGAGCTACGGCCTTACTTCAAGCCCCAACAGATAGTCATCGATATCACTTCCGTCAAGACATCCCCGGTAGAAATAATGCACCGTTATGTCAAGAGCGGTCTGGTGCTGGGCGTCCATCCCCTTTTCGGTCCCGGTGCCCGGAGTATCGTCCGGAAAAACTTCGTCCTGACCCCGACCAACGATATGGAAGCAACTCTGGCCGAAAAAATCAAGGCCTACCTGGAACAGCGCGGCGCCAGCGTGACCCTGATGAGCCCGCAGGAACACGATGAGATGATGGCTGTTGTCCTCGGACTGGCCCATTTTATCGCCATCGTCTCCGCCGATACGCTGCTCAATCTGGGTAAAGCGAAGGAAAGAGAAGCTATCGGCGGCAGCACGTACAAATTGCTGGTCACCCTGGCTAAAAGCGTCCTGCTGGAAGACCCCGAGCTTTACGCGTCATTGCAGATGCACCTGCCCAGGCTGGCTGAAATCGAAGGCCGGTTCCAGAAAAACACCGCACTCTGGACTGATATCGTCAAGAACAAAGACGAGCGGCAATTTATCGACCGCATGAAAGATTTAAGCGGGAAAATGAAGCGGATCGACCCGGACTTCGCTAAAGCCTACCGCAATATGTACCGGCTGCTGGAAAAACTGTAATCGAATGTTGCTGGTCGAACCGACGCCGGTGGTAAACCTATTCGCCAATCTCTCACCTCACCCCTAACCCCTCTCCTAAAAGGAGAGGGGGAAATAAGAATAAGAGGGCTTCGCCCTCTTCTAACAACTTCTATTGAGTTACCCTCAACCGAAACCAAATAGGACTATAGTAAAAGAAGAGGCACACGCCCTTTCTCTTTAAAAATCTCTTCTCTTGTTTATAGTTCACGTTCACCCTAAGCCTGTCGAAGGGTGACTCGTGGTTCGACAAGCTCACCACGAGCGGATAATTATAACAGGTGTTCGTAAGGGGTATTATGTCTTAACCGAACGGACGACCAGGACGGCCGTATCGCCGGCATGGAGTATCTTGTCGGTAACGCTACCGAAGACCCACCGCCCGATACCCGACCGGCCATGAGTGGCCATGGCAATAAGGTCGATAGTATTACTGGCAGCATAATCGAGAATTTGCTCGGCGGGAGCACCCAGAACGACGATACTCGATGTGCGCAGCCCTTTTTCCTGTAGCTGTTTGCCAATGCCGTTAAGATACTCCAGTGCCGAGGACTTCAGAGTGTCCTCATCCTGGGGCACGACGTAAGCGGCCCCGCCCTCGACTCCGGCCCAGACAGTGATTGGCCGCACTACCTGGAACAGCACCAGTTCGGCACCTAATGACGGCGCCAGCATTTCGAGACACGGCAAGGCCGACTCGCCGGCTTTAGACCCATCGAGGGGCACCAGAATCTTCTTTACCAGTCGCTTCTCTTTACGGGCGGTAGCGCTGGCGGGAGTCCTGACCAGCAGCACCGGCCTTGCGGCTACCCTGAGCACCCTACCGGCGATAGCACCTAATAGCCATGACCCCTGCGCTGAACCTCCATGGCTGGCCAGAGCAATCAGGTCGACGTCATTCTCATCGGCACAACTTACGATTTCATTAGCCGGTTTGCCGATAAGGACTTTGGTCCTAACTTTCGTCTCTTTGGCGCCATAGCTTTTGAGCCGGTCGTGTACCTGCTCGGTGACACGCTCAAGATAGGAACGATAAAGATGGTCGATATCGGTAGTCTTCGTTTCAGAAACGCTGACCAGGATGATTTCGGCCCCGGTTTTAGTGACGATTTCCTCGGCATAGGGAAGAACGACTTCGGCGGCACGAGAGCCGTCCAACGGCACCAGTATCCGCTGATACATTAGCCTGCCCTCCTAAACCGGAATCTTGTCTAGTCCAGGGATTAACTGCCAGCCGCTTTCGCAGCGTACTTCCAACCGGTAGGCTCGTGAACCCAGAGCAGACGGCCGCACCGGGAGCATAATACAGAGTCTTTGCCACTGACCTGTTCTTGCCGGCACTTAACCAGCCTCTGGCAATCGGCACAGTAGATTCGTTTGGTACATGCTTCCACAGCACAACTCCCTTCCGAAGCCTTCCCTCGCCGGGAGAGACCTTACGGTGTGTTCCCGATTTATTCTATCATCTGGTTGGTGATGAAATGCTATCAGCAATTCGAGGAATATCTATCAACCGGCCTTAGGTTTGGCTTCACTCGCCGTATCCCCTTTATCTTCGAGAGATTTGGCTAGCTTGTCCACTTCGGCTGCTTTGTCCATGTCCTTGGCGGTCGGTTCCGCCTTACCTTTCCGATGGTCTGTGCTGTAAAATCCTGACCCTTTGAAAATAACCGGGACAGGTGAAAACGTTCGCCGGGCCTTACCCTTGCAGCGGGGACAGATGGCTTCGGAATCATCACCAAAGCTCTGTCTGACTTCGAAGCGGCAGGAGCAAGCCTGACATTCATATTCATAGATGGGCATATCGTAAAAACCTCCTCAGACTATCAGATTATATTCGTATTCTGACCAATTGTCCAGTTTGAGTATCGTTTTCGGTTGGTTTTCAATTATCTCTTTTTCGGCGACTTTAAAAGCCGACTTTGCTGTTCTCCTTCTGGCACTTCTTTATAGTCCGACCTCACCCTTAATCCCTTCAGGGTGAACCCTCTCCTAAAAGGAGAGGGGGAAATAAGAATAAGAGGGCTTCGCCCTCTTCTAGCAACTCCTTACAATTGTCATTGCAAGACGTCTTTTCGCTAAAGGACGACGTGTCGTCGGAATGGAAATAAATAGTTTAAAGCTGACGGCTCTATAATTGTTCCAGAAAAGACTGAAATTGTCTGATTTTTTCCTCAGGGCCCTGGAGCTTCCCGGAACAGTCCGCGGTCAGTTCCCAGTACCGGGCTAACCCTTTACGGCATTCCGTTTTTTCCCACCCCGGCATCCAGTCCCGACAGGCGGAAGGCTTAAAGGGCTCAATGAGGCAAGTACTCAGGGCACTACCTTCGTGTCGCTCGAGAAAGACGCAGCTGCCGTGGCGCTGCCGGAGAAGAAAGGTATCACCGACCCAGCGTGAGTCAGTATAGTGGTCAAGGAACTTAACCCATCCCAGACCCAAGGCATCGCTAATCCGCCTCGCTTCGGCAACGCTCAGGGCAGGTTGAAAATCACTACAGCACGCTCCACACCGGAAACAGACCAGTGTGCCTCGTGCCGGACTCTGACCGGAAGTATCTGCCATCAAACACATTGTAGCAGTCCTGGAAAGGTACGGAAAGCACCGTAGGTTTCATTTCCTGGCAGGCACCTTTTTCCGTTTTTCAGTCAGGTTATCTTTGGTACTTACCCCGGCTTCTCCCGATTCTGATGCGCCGGCTCCCTTTTCAGCCGTGACCAGTACTCTGAGTACCCGGTAATAACCACACATAAGGCAGCGTTCGTACCACTCCTCATGGTCTTTTTCAAGGTACATATTTCCGCCACAGCGCGGGCAATGCTTTGGTACAAATCCTTCTCTTACCATCTTTGCCCTCCTGTCAGTACTCCAACCTTTCAGCTACTGACCCCAGTATAGGGTGGGGCTGACTCATTGTATGTGACTATTGTCACAGAGGAAAACTCTTGGAAAAATATATATTAGCAACTGTACATTAAAATAACGTGAAAACAGTATTAACGTTACGTTAAATTTCCTTGTTCTGGGAGATACGTGTGGTGGGATAAGCTAACAGCGGGACTACCCTGAACCGACGAAAGTCGATATAGAAGTGCTAAGCGACCTCGGGACGGTTGCGAAGGGTGAAGATACGTAGGCGGGTCTGTTGGAAACCAGGTGTTTAAGAGGGTGTAGCCCTCTTTTTAAAATTTTACCCCCTTCCCCTACTAGGGGAAGGGGGACAGGGGGATGGGGTATTTTCTTAATAATACATCGCGGTGCCCGGCGAGCGCGGGTCAGCGGCACCGGTGAGTTTATCAGCCGCCCGGTCGATGACGACGGCATGGACGTTACCGGAGAGCTGGCCGTCATAGCTGTACATACTCTGGGCGACGGGATGGCCCTTTTTCTTCAGTTCGTCTAACAGCGAGGAGGGATATCTATTTTCCAGAGTGATGGCACCGCCTTCGCAGTGGAAGCGCGGCACGGAGACCGCCTCGAGGACACTAATCTTGTGGTCGATAACATTGAGGATAGTCTGGAAAACCCCCAAAATGATTGACTGTCCGCCCGGGGCGCCGAGGCACATGAACAGCTTGCCATCTTTGAAGACCATGGTCGTGGACATGCCGGTGACGCGGCTCTTGCCGGGGACAATGGAATTAGCAAAACCGGGATTGGGATTAAAGCGGTGCATGGCGCCGTTATACATGAAGCCCAGTCCGGCAGTGACCACACCGGAAACCGCCCCCAGCGTGTGGGTCAGGGAAACGGCGTTGCCCTGAGCGTCCACGGCCGTGACCTGGGTGGTCTCCCCCGATGGAGCTTCATCTATCTTGGGCAGTTCCATTCTCTGGTTCGGATTGATTTTCTTACGGCACTCGGCGGCGTATTCCTTGGAGAGCAGCCTGTCCAGCGGGATTTTGACGAAGGCCGGGTCGCCCAAGTAACGGTTCATATCGTAATAGGCAAGGCGCATCGTTTCTGCCAGCAAATGGACGTACTCGACGCTCATCGGGTCCATCTTGCTCAACTCGAAGCCCTCGAGGATATTGAGCATCTGCAGGACGACCAGACCGCCCGCCGGTGGTGTCGAAGAGGTCAAATCATACCCGCGGTAAGTAGATTTCAGCGGCGACTCTATCCTTGTCTGGTACTGGTTTAAGTCTTTTTCGGTAATCAGCCCGCCGTGCTTCTTGAAATCATCGGCGATAGTCCGGGCAATCTCACCCTTGTAGAAGACATCCGCCCCGCCTTCGGCAATCTTGCTGAGGGTATTACCCAGGTCTTTATTGACCACCAGGTCGCCGACATCGAGGGGCTGGCCATTATTCTTGGTGTAAAGTTTGGCCCCCGGCGGCGTGGCCCGGAAGCGGGTGAGAATATCCAGCCGGCCGCTCGGCGTCGGACGGAGCCAGCCCTGACGCTGCTCGGCGCCTACCCGCCAGCCTTCGTTAGCATATCTTATCGCCGGCTGGAGCACTTCCTTGAGGGGTATGGTGCCGTATTTAGCGAGGGCCTGGCACAGCGCCATCGAATCACCGGGTACGGTGATAGATTTGTAACCCAGTTGATTGGCATAGTCTTTGACCAGCCAGGTGCCGGTGGACATCGGGCCGTCTACCTGTCCAGGTATCGGCTCGAACATCGTCGGCGTGGCATTGAGGGGTGCTTTACCATGAAAAGAAATCATCGTCCGGTCGCCGGACTTGGCATGATAGATGGAGAGGACACCCATGCCACCGAGGGAGGTATTGGTGGGGTCGATGACACCCTGGGCAAAGCCGGTGGCAACAGCGGCATCGATGGCATTGCCGCCTTTCCGGTACATCTCGATACCGGCTTCGACCGCCCTTGGCTGTGGCGCGACGACGATGTTCTTCATGGATTACCTCCTCTTTGATTTAGCTGGAACTGATTTCGCTTTAAACACAATGGCCGGCCCTAGTTTGGCATCGGGAACAAATCCCGGCACCTTGGACAGAGTGCCATACTTCTTTTTCAGTTCGTCCAGAGGTCCGGCGTCCAGCGCCCGTAAGGGACAAGCACTGACACACATCGGTTCCTGACCAGCGTCGATGCGGTCGAGACAGAAATCGCATTTTTCCATTTTGGCATTAGCCTCGGTGCCGAACTTCGGGGCCTGGTAGGAACAGGCTTCCAGGCACAGCGACCCGCAGGCTTCTTTACCGAGGCATTTATTCTGGTCAACCAATACCACCCCATCTTCTTTTCTTTTGGTGATGGCATTGGCCGGACAGGCCTCAATGCAGGCGGGATGAGCACAGTGCAGGCAGGTCAGGGTAAGAAAGGATACCGATACATCGGGAAACTTGCCTTCCTCCAGGGTCGTCAACCACCTCCAGTTAGCTACCTGCCGGTCATGGTTATGCCACTGTTTGCAGGCTACCGTACAGGCATCGCAACCCGAGCACCGTGATTGGTCGAAGTAAAATCCTCGTTGCATATTTCACCGCCTCTCCACCTGGACTAGACTTGTGTTCGACGCGTGCGACCCCATCGGCGAGGGTTGGTCGCGAGTCAGGACGTTAGCACAACCGCCATGGTCGAGCCAGTTTTCATCGGGCTGGTACCAGGAACCTTCGCCGATAGCCACCACCCCGGGCATAATCCGGTTGGTAACAAAAGCCTCGATGACCATCTCCCCGCGTCCGTTAAAGACCCTGACTTTTTCACCATCGGTAATGCCCCGCTTTTCCGCATCCACCGGATTAATCCAGACGCTGCGGGTAGTGCGATGGTCCAGCTCTCTTACCGAGGCGATATTATAGAAGGTGGAATGAGTCCTCGTCTTAACGTGGAAAGTGACCAGTTGCAGCGGGTACTGCTGGAACAGCGGGTCTTCTCTACCTTCCCAGGTCGGGATATATTTGGGAATCGGTGGCGTAAGCGGGTTGTTGAGGTCAGCCAGCCGCTGTGAGAAGATTTCGATTTTCCCTGATGGCGTCGGGAAACGGTTATGTTCGGGGTCGTTAATTTGTTCCGTGAAGGCCACGACGGGTTCTACCGGTTTCATCCGGTGCAGCCCGTCTTTCTTAAGCTGGTCATAGTCCTTAATCTCTTTAGAGCTATCCGGCCCCATGGCAATTATTTCTTTGAGCCATTCATCTTCCGTCTTGGTACTGTAGGCAGGTAAGCCTAATCTCCTGGCCAGTTCGGCACAAACTTCGAAGTCGCTCTTGCTGCCGGGCAGGGGGTTAACGACCTTATTGGCCAGAATGAAATAGGTCGTGTGCGAGCGCAGGAAATCAGTCTTCTCCCAGTGGGTGGTTACCGGTAAAATAATATCGGCAAACTTACCGCTGGGTGTGAGAAACTGGTCGTGAGTGACGAAAAACTCCACGTTTTTGAGAGCCTCTCTGGTCTTGTTGGTATTCGGGTACTGGTTCACGATATTACGCATGACGACGTACAGTAATTTAATATCGGCGGGATAACCGCCGGCCTTACCCTTAAGAATGGCATCCCACACCTGGGTGGAATTCACCCGGTAGCGGTTCTTCTTGTTGGAATCGAGCACCGGGCTGCCCATCATCGGTCCCAGGTCTTCCTTTTCGACGGCGTTCTTGCCGGTAGGCAGCGAAGGTCCCAGGCTCAACCTCTCGCCGGGAGCACCGCCGGGCAGACGTCCCATGCCGGCCGGACTGCCACCATGGACGCCGATATTACCGGTCATCGCCGCCAGAGCATGAGTCGCCCGGTGGAACTGCTCGCCGTAAGCCGTACGCCCGGGAGCATTCCCGGAAAGGATGACTGCCGGCTTATTGGTGGCATATTCGCGGGCTACCTGTTCGGTTACTTTAGCATCAACCCCGGTAAGCGGCTCCGCCCAGGCCGGCGTCTTGGCCAGGCCATCTTCTTTACCCAGAACATAGTCGGCAAACTTATCAAAACCAACCGTGTAAGTATCGAGGAATTTGCGGTCGTAAAGGTTTTCGGTGATGATGACATGGGCCATCGCCAGCAATACTGCCGCATCCGTGCCGGGATATATCGGTATCCACTGGTCGGCCAGAATGGCGATGGAATTGCTGTAACGCGGGTCGAAGGCAATGAACCTGATACCTTTTTCTTTGGCCCGAATGAGACTGAAGGTGCTATCGGTACCATTGGTCGTTACCGCCGGATTAGCTCCGAACATCACCACCAGCTTCGTCGCCAGAATGTCGTCCTGGCTGTGACCGGTATTGAAAGTGCCGTAAGTTATGGTGGAGGCGGCCGCTTTGGCCTCGGCGGACATCGACCCCCAGAGACCGGTGTAGCCGCCGAACATATTCAATAGCCGTTGCAGTACCCCTGAGTTATGCAGATGGCCCTGATAAGCACTGCCGAGCACGCCCATGATGGCGGCATTGCCGTAGGTCTGCTTCACGCGGAGTAGTTCACCGGCCACCGTATCAAGGGCTTCATCCCAGGATATTTCCTTGAACTTACCCTCGCCCCGTTCCCCCACCCGTTTGAGGGGAGCCTTCAGTCGTTCGGGTGAATAAAGCCGCTCCAGATAGGCATAGCCACGAATGCAGGGACGTAAATCTTCGTAGGGTTCGATGCGTTTGGCAACTCCATTTTCCACCCAGACTTTGTAAGGGCATTTTGCGCCACAGTCGTGGCAACCGCCGGTAGGAATAAGTTCCATCACTGACCCCCTCACTCTCACAATCGCTAATAGATGCCCTTATGCTAAAGAAAAACCGAAACATTGTCAAACACGCCGATTATGGCTGAGATAAGCGATCACCATATTGCTTTAACAGGCCGACTCATGTATTATAGGCGTTATTCCTGACAACGTGTTAGGAGCAGCCTTGGCAAAAATAAAATTATCCAAGGTCTTTTTCGGGTGGTGGACGGTTCTCGCCGGCGGCTTTATCATCCTCTGGGGGTTCGGCTACTACTACACCGGCATGTCCGTTTTTTTCAAGATGATTGCCGCCGACCTGGGTCTGAGCCGGGCAGTGACGTCAGTTGCCTCGAGTATTGGAAATTTCGAGGGAGGCTTCGAGGCACCCATTGCCGGCTGGCTTACCGATAAGTTCGGGCCGAAGTGGATTGTCACCTCCGGCGTTATCCTCGTCGTCACCGGACTTATCCTGATGAATTTCATTCATTCGCTCTGGGCTTTTTATATTGTCTGGGGCGGAATAACCGCTACCGGTATCAATATTTCCTCAGGTATCCCTGTCGACAAGGCCATTACCAACTGGTTCGTCAAGAAAAGAGGCTCCGCCCTTGGTTTAAAATGGATATTTTCCGGACTCTCCGGCGTGGTGATGCTGCCGTTAGTCGCCTGGCTGGCGGTAACGCAGGGCTGGCGGATAGCCTGCGTCATCGGCGGAATAACCCTGGCCGTCACCGGCATACCACTCGCCTTGCTTAGTTTCAAGCGGTACCGACCGGAGTATTACGGATTACTCCCTGACGGCGCCACCGCCGCCGAAGCGGCTGCTGAAAAAGACCGGATGGTCGAACGAGGCGTGGCATACGCTGCCGAGGCCGAAGAAGTCGAGTTCAGCCTTCGCCAGGCAATGAGAACACCCAACTACTGGTTACTGATAGGCGCCAGCGTTGGCCATGACATGGTGGTACCGACGATGATTCTACATGCCATGCCCTTCCTGACCGATATGGGCATCGACCTGCTGCAGGCTGCAGCCGCGCTGGCCCTCATCAGATTGCTCTGCACGCCAGCGAGATTTATCGGCGGTTTTGCCTCCGACCATTTGAGAAAAGGCCAACTACGCTTTCTAATCGGGGGAGCGTACGTAATGCAGGCTGCGGGCATTGCCGTCTTCCTGCTCCACCAGTCCATCTTCATGGCCTACCTCTTCTTTTTTCTCTATTACTTTGCTCACGGTATCGCCGCGCCGGTGAATACGGTCATCAGGGCCCGCTATTTCGGGCGGAAGGCATTCGGTTCCATTTATGGTTTTGCCCGCATGATGGTCACACCCTTCATCGTGGTGGCGCCAATTTATACCGGCTGGGTGTATGATACCACGGGTAGCTACCTTAATGCTTTCACGGCGTTTGTGGCGATGCTCAGTTTTTCCGCGATAAGTATGATGCTGATTCCGCCCCCCAAGCCCCCGGCCCAGGTCACCGACGTCGAAAAATTCCTGTGAGTGTCAAGAGAATGATACTCTTCAGACCCGTCTCGCATCCAGCCAGGCGTTAAGTTCCCGATAGAAAGCAAGCGTTTTTTCACTGTAACTGGCTTTCATCAGACGCGCTTCACCGGGATGATAAAGCTCTTCGTCACCACTAAGCTCCATCGGCAGCACGGTATTACTGTAGCCATCCCATTCCAGGTTGACCAGAAAACCGTAACGCGCCCAGACCGGGTCTAGCGTAGCGTCCACCAGCACCAGTCTCCCCTCAATCTCTACTTTACAGGCCAGATGGTGGCCTGGTGGTGCCTCCTCCGCCAGCCGGCGAAGCCGGGACGGATAATTATCAGCGAATTCACTCCATCGGAAGGGATAAACAACATACAGTACCAGCAGACCCAACCGCAGGTACATATTGCCGAGAAGAAAATGCTTGGGAGTACATGAGCCGCGCTCTACCCTGAGGATATCGACATATTTTTCCGGGTCGTTTAGCTCGGGAACAAGGGCATAAGGAATATCTCTGACATGCTCGTAAATAGATATCCGGGCTTGTAACGGGTCCTTTCCTTCCGTCCACTCTTTGAATTTGGCTTCGAACAAGCTAACCATAGTTAGTTCACCTGATAATCATTGTGTATGTTTGAGTCGTATTTACTTCATTAAGTCGGCAGTTTTCAACTACTTACCCTAACCCCTTTGTCCCCTTCCCCTAAGTCCAGGGGAAGGGGAAGATTTTAAAGAAGGGGGCAAACTGCCCCCTTCTTTTGTTTCATTCCCTCCCTCCTTCAGGAGAAGAGGTCAGGGAAGGTCCATCAAAATCAAGCCGTATCTTCGGTAAAAGCTACCACCTCATCGATGGAGGTGGCATTGCAGAGAAGCATTACCAGCCGGTCCATGCCGAGGGCAATGCCGCCACACTCGGGTAAATGGGCTATCGCTTCAAGGAACGGCCACGGCATAGTAACTTCCCGTTTCTCTTCCTGCTGGATTTGCTTTATTTCAGCTTGAAACCGTTTTTTCTGCTCGGCGGCATCGGTCAGCTCGCTGAAGGCGTTGGCCAGTTCCAGCCCGCCGATGAAAATTTCGGCCCGTTCCGCTACCGCCGGTTCATGCGGCTTGAGACGGGCCAGCGAGGCCATCGCTGCCGGGTAGTCGAGTAACACCGTGGGACGGTGGGGACTGAAGCCGGGAACCACCTTGGCCACGAGGTCGGTATCGAACCGTACGGGGTCAAGCTCGGTCACCGGGTCCCAGCCAGCCGCCTGGAGAAAGGCGTCACGTACCGTAATCTCCGGCCAGGGTAGAGAAAGGTCAATAATCTGCCCTCGATATTTTAATGAATAGCCACCTAAAAGTTTATCGGCCAGCATAGCGACCAGTTGCTCTGCGTCTTGCACCACCTGCCGGTAGCCGGCGCCAGAACGGTACCATTCCAGCATGGCGAACTCAGAATTATGCTGCCGTCCGCATTCTCCCTTGCGGAAACAATGGCTAATCTGAAAGAGCCGCTCGTAGCCGGCAGCAAGGAGCCGCTTCATGTAAAGTTCGGGAGAGGTGGAGAGAAACCAGCCTTCGCTGTCGAAGGGCACAATGTAGGACTCGGGGGCGACCGCGGACATGCGGACGGGTGTTTCGACTTCAAGGAAGCGACATCGCCGAAAGAAAGCCCGGGTCGATTGGTAAATCAGCGCTCGCCGTTCCAGATTGGGCTTGATACGGGCGAGACGCTCTTGCTCGTCTGCCATCGCCTTATTTCTTGGGACCGGCTCGCTCCACGTAGTTTCCAGTGCGGGTATCTATCTTGAGGATGTCACCTTCTTTAATAAAGGTGGGCACATCGATAGCGTAGCCTGTTTCGAGAACGGCTGATTTGTTCTGGGCAGTAATAGTCTCTTTGCGGGTGGTGGCGGCGGTCTCGACTACGGCCAGTTCGACGAAGACCGGTATGATAACATCGAGCGGTTTATCATCCAGCATCATGACCGTAACCGTAGTGCCTTCCTTCAGGAAGTGGCTTTTGTCGCCCAATCGTTCGGCGGACAAAGGTAATTGCTCGAAAGTTTCCGTGTTCATAAAGACATAATGGTCGCCATCCCGGTATAGATATTGCATTTCCTCCGTTGAAATGCGGGCTTCTTCGACGCTTTCACTGGAATGATAGGTGCGGTCGAGGGTATTGCCATCGACAAGGTTCTTCAGCCGGAGACGGTAAATCGCCCGGCCTTTACCCGGCTTGACGAAATCGACGTCCACGACATCATACGGGACACCATCGATGAGGAGTTTACTATTTTTGTGTACACCGGCAATATCCATATCACCTGCTTCCAATAAGGCTTATTTTTATTGTTCTGAGTGGAAATTATGAACGCAGCGCCAGCTATTTGTCAATATGTCCGCAAGAGGTTTAGTCCTTGTTCAACGTTGACTTCTTTTTCCCCGCTGCATAGAATAGCATTACTGAGACCGAGGAGGATTCCATATTATGGAGAAGGATGGCGAAGCGGTAGTTAAGTCGGCGTGCCGGATGTGTCACGGTATTTGCGGTCTCCTGGTACATCTGAAAAACGACCGGGTGGTCAAGGCCACCGGTGACCCGGACTGTCCCAGTTCACGAGGGTACATCTGCACCAAAGGTCGGGCCTCCGTGGAGCTCCTCTACCATCCCGACCGCTTGAAGTATCCCATGAAGAGAATGGGGGAGCGAGGAGAGAACAAATGGGAAAGAATAAGCTGGGATGAAGCCCTGGATACCATCGCCGGTAAACTCAGCTCCTTCAAGCGTGAGTTCGGCCCGGAATCGATTGCCGGTATGTACGGGACGGCCCGGCCTTACACCACCTTCCTCCGTCGTTTCTTGCTGGCTCTGGGCACGCCGAACCGGCCCGGCGGCGGACACATCTGTTACTCGCCGAGAATTGCCGCCTGCAAGATGACCGGCGGCACTCTTCCGGTCTGCGACTACTACGGTTTCGGCGGTGTTTATCCCAAATGCGTGGTGGTCTGGGGCTGTAATATCGCCGAATCGGGTGCCGCCGACGAGATGTGTGGCTACCAGCTTACCCAGACGATAAAGCGGGGGGCTACCTTAATCGTTATCGACCCGAGAAAGATACCCATTGCGGCCGAAGCCGACTACCACCTGCAAATCCGTCCGGGTACCGACGGCGCTCTCGCCCTGGGCATGCTGCACACCATCATCAAAGAGAAGCTCTACGATAAGGACTTCGTCGAGAAGTGGTGCCTGGGCTTCGACAAGCTGGCGGCAAGAGTCGCCGACTACCCGCCGGAAAAGATGGCCGATATTACCGGGATTCCGGCCGATACCATCCGTGAAGTCGCCCGTGTTTATGCGACGACTAAACCGGCCTGCATGCAATGGGGCGTGGCCATCGACCAGAACATCAATAGCTTCCAGACCATCCGGGCGGTACATATTCTCTCCGGTATTACCGGCAATATCGACGTTCCCGGCGGCGATGCCTTCTGGGTACGCCCGGCGAAAGTCGGCAACCTGAACGACCAGATTAACCCCACCGTGCCCTACCCCACCCTTTCTCCCGAAACGTGGGCGAAGAAAATCGGCGCTGAAAAATACCGCGTGCTCGACCAGGTGCATCCCGCCGAGTTCTGGGAAGCCGCCTTGACCGAAAAGCCCTATCCGGTAAAGGCACTCATGATTATGGGGAATAACTCGCTGGTCGCCCGCAGCGAACCGGAAAAGATGCTCCGTGCCTTGAAGAAGATTGACTTTATCTTCGCCTCCGATATGTTTATGAACCCGACCGTGCAGATGGCCGATATCGTCTTACCGGCAGCCAGCTGGCTCGAAATCGATGACGTCGCCGGGCTGAAAATGGTCTGGTGCGTCATGGCGCGGCAGAAGCTGGCCACCATCGGCGAGTGCCGTGATGACAAACAAATTCTAATCGACCTGGCGCACCGGCTGGGACTAAATAAATATTTCCCCTGGAAAACGGTGAGAGAGTATTGCGACTGGATGCTGAAGGATAGCGGTATTACCTTCGAGGAGTTTAAGAAGATAGGCATCCTTCCGGGTGAGATGCGTTACCGGAAGTACGAGGAGAAGGGTTTCGAGACGCCCTCCGGGAAATTCGAGTTTTACTTCACCACCCTGGAAAAGATGGGCTACGACCCGCTACCGTATTACGTCGAGCCGCCGGAAAGTCCTTATTCGACGCCGGAGCTATTCAAGAAATATCCGCTGATTATCACCAGCGGGGCGCGGATTCAGCACTTTTTCCACTCCGAGGACCGGCAAATACCTTCCCTGCGCAAGCGTTGCCCCGACCCGCTGGTTGAAATTCACCCCGATACCGCCAAGCCACTGGGGATAAAGAATGGCGACTGGGTCTGGATTGAAAATGACCGCGGTAAAGTCCAGCAGAAGGCAAAGGTGACGACCAATATCCTGCCGGGCGTGGTCAACGCGCAGCATAGCTGGTGGTTCCCGGAGAAAGACCCGCCGGAGTATGGCTACAAAGAGTCCAATATCAACTTCCTGACCGGCGGCATGCCCTACGACCCGCACACCGGCTCCGAGTCCTGGCGCTCTTTCCTGTGCAAGGTGTATAAGGCGTAAAGCGGACTACTAGGAATTAAGGTGGTACCTGCTACATACAAGGTATTCTAAAACAGGCCAGTCTAAGTGGAACCATCTCATCATCTCTTGGGATGGAATATTCTCGATTACTATTCTATAATTCTATAACTCACGAAAAGACAGCGGCTGAAGGAGGTAGTATAGTGATGAGTCAGGGTGAGTCTTATGGAGACATTGGATGAGCGACACGAAGGAAATTGTCCGAACAGCGTCCACGTTTAATTGCGGCGGACGCTGCCCTCTCAGGCTTCATATTAAAGCTGGGAAAATTATCAAAGTCGAGGGAGACGATGCCCAAGAACCTGAACAGCTCAGGTCCTGCTTGAGATGCCGGGCATTGCGGCACCTGGTATACCACCCTGACCGACTGAAGTACCCGATGAAGCGCGCCGGCGCCAAAGGAAAAAGTGAATTCGAGCGCATAACATGGGATGAAGCTCTCGAAACGGTAGCCCGGCAATTGAAGCACGTTAAGCAGACGTACGGCAATGCAAGTATTTTCTTTACTGGCGGCGGGTATAACGGCGTGCTGCATAGCGGCCGGGAGGCCGTGGGTAGATTGCTCGCCATGTTCGGCGGGTACACAACCCGCTACGGGAATATATCCACAGAAGGTTGCTTATGGGCATCACAGGTCAGCTATGGAACTACTCTAGTCGGCAACAGCCGTGAAGATTTATTGAATTCACGGTTGATTATCCTGTGGGGTTGGGACCCGGTAAGAATAATTCATGGTACCGACACCATCGGTAATCTCATCAAGGCCAAAGAGGCAGGCATACGAATCATTTGCATTGACCCGCGCTACCATGACACTGCAGCTTTGCTGGCAGACCAATGGATACCTATTCGCCCCGGTACAGACACCGCCATGATGGTGAGCATGGCCTACACGATGATTCAGGAGGGCCTCTACGACAAAGAGTTTCTTGACCGATACACGGTCGGATTTGATAGATTCAGTGATTATGTCATGGGTAAGGAGGATGGCATCAAGAAGACCCCGGCCTGGGCAGAAAAAATTACGGGAGTCCCGGCAGAAACGATAGTATATCTGTCCAGAGAATATGCGACTACCAAGCCGGCGGCACTTATGGACTGTTATGGACCGGCGCGAAGCGCCATGGGCGAACAGTTCAACCGCTGTGCTATCACATTGACCGCGATGACCGGGAACATCGGCCGGCATGGCGGCAGCGCTGCCGGGGGACTGATGCGCATACCAATGGGAAATGTCCGTGCTGCTGGAACGCCAGGAGTGAAGAACCCCATTGAGGCCAGCGCCGCGGCAGGAAATGTGGTTGACCTCAAAGCGCGGCTTGCCTATAGCATTCACTCTAACAAGATATTCGATGCCTTTCTGAAGGGCAAAGCCGGAGGATATCCGGCAGACATCAAGATGGCCTGGTTCGCCGGTGGCAACTACTTGAATCAACTCGGCAATACTAACAAGGGAGTGAGAGCATTAGCCAGCCTCGATTTCTTTGTCGTCTCGGAATTGTTCATGACCCCGACTGCGAAATTCGCCGATATCCTCCTACCAGTAACCCTGTTTCCAGAGCACAACGACCTGACGGGGCCGTGGACTTCAGGACCTTACGTCACCTTTAGTACCAAGGCAATTGAGCCGCCAGGAGAATGCAAGTCGGACTGGGAAATTGCGAAGGAACTGGCAGCGAAGCTGGGCTTCGAAGACTTCGATAAAATTTCAGAGGAAGATTGGCTCAAGAAGTCGGCCATTAACCCGGAAGGCAAACCGATTCAGGATTATGCTGGATTCAAGCGCGACGGTGTCGCTCGGATTAAGCTGGCTGAACCCTTTGTCGCCTTTAAGAAACAGATCGACAATCCAGAAGTTAATCCCTTCCCCACACCTTCGGGCAAAATAGAAATCTATTCACAACGGGTTGCCGACCTAAATAACCCTCTATGTCCGCCTATACCCAAGTATTTTAGCCTTGGAGAGGACCTGAATCACCCACTGAGGCAAAAATATCCCCTCCAGTTCATATCACCCCACGCCAAGAACAGAGTCCATTCCAGTTTAGACAATGTGGACTGGCTCAGAGAAATAGAACCGCACCGGATGTGGATTAACCCGGTGGACGCTAAAGAGAGGCGCATCTCCGATGGCGACCTGGTCTATGTTTTCAATGACCGGGGCAAGCTATCTATCACAGCCCGGGTGACGGAACGCATCATGCCCGGAGTGGTCTGCATCTTCGAGGGTGCCTGGTATGACCCTGATGAAGAAGGCATTGACCGTGGCGGTTGTGCAAATGTCCTGACTGATGATGGCTACACTGAGGGAGGGGCATGCACCTTGAATACCGTGGTGGTGCAGGTAAGTAAGGAAAAGGACAAATAGAATGCAGGTTGGTTTCTATTTCGACCAATCCCGCTGTACCGGCTGTGGTGCCTGTAGGATAGCGTGCAAAGACTGGCATGACATACCTGCCGGACCTGAGAACTGGATAAGAATGCTCTACAATGAAAAGGGCAGTTATCCAGATGTATTCGTCAGCTATATGGCGATGCCTTGTTACCACTGCTTGGACCCCATTTGTGTCAAGGCATGCCCAACTCACGCTATTTCCAAAAGGGATGAAGACGGTATAGTAGTCGTGGATACTCAGGCCTGTCTTGGTAAAGATACTTGCAGAACCGAGTGTCTTACGGTGTGCCCCTATAAAGCCCCGCAATTTGGACCCGAGACTGCCGCCAAGATGCACAAATGTGACTTCTGTCTCGATAGGTGGGAGGAGGGGAAAAAACCGGTCTGTGTTGAGGCCTGCCCCACCAAGGCACTCGATGCGGGTATATTATCTGAGCTTGAAGCCAAGTATGGTCACATTCTCAGCGCCGAAGGTTTCACCTATTCAAAAAGAACAAAACCAGCCATCGTCCTTAAACCCAAACGCCTTAAGGCTTCAAAGCTGTGACCTAGCTCTGGCTGGGTTTTCTACGTCGGCATGATGCCGTGCTTTTTGTGGGGACGTTTCTCCAGTTTATCGGAGAACATGTTTAGGGCTTCGATTAGCCTCGGCCTGGTTTCCGCCGGGTCGATGACGTCATCGATATGGAGGTTTTCGGCCGCCCGGTAGGGATTAGTGAATTCCTCACGGTACTGCCTTATTTTCTCCTGAAGGGCTTTTTGCGGGTCGGCGGCTTTTTCCAGTTCGCGGCGGAAGATGATGGGCGCGGCGCCCTCGGCACCCATGACGGCCAACTCGGTCGTCGGCCAGCAGAAGACGAAGTCGGCCCCCATGTCCTTGCTGCACATGCCCAGGTAGGAGCCGCCGTAGGCTTTTCTGATAGTGACCGTCAGTTTGGGAACAGTAGCTTCCGCGTAAGCGTAGAGCATCTTGGCCCCGTGCCGGATGATGCCACCCCACTCCTGAGCCGTGCCCGGCATGTAGCCCGGTACGTCAACGAGGTTAATTATCGGGATATTGAAAGCATCGCAGAAGCGGATAAACCGCGAGGCTTTGTCGCTGGAATCGATATCCAGCACCCCGGCCTTGGACATCGGCTGGTTGGCGATGATACCCACCGAGCGTCCGTCCAGCCGCGAGAAACAGGTGATGATATTGGTGGCGAAAAGGGGGAATAGCTCGAAATAGTTTTTCTGCCCGTCCGCCCGCTGGTCGAAGACTTTTTCGATTATCCGGTGCATGTCGTACGGCTGGTTGGGTTGCGCCGGAACAATATCGAACAGGGTGGGGTCGGTGCGGTCGGGCTTATCGCCCTGGTCGATGCGGGGCGGCCGGTCACGGTTGCTCGACGGTAAATAGCTGAGCAGTTCCTTGATATTGAGTAAACATTCCAATTCGCTGTTTTCCGAACGGCAGACGACGCCGGCTTTCTTCTGGGCGGCCATCGCGCCACCGAGTTCCTCTTCATCGACATCTTCCCCTAACACGGCTTTGACCACTCTCGGCCCGGTGATAAAGGCCATGCTGATGCCCTTGACCATGAAGATAAAGTCCATCAGGGCCGGAGAATAGACGGCGCCGCCGGCATTCGGTCCTAATATCGCGCAAATCTGGGGAATTACACCAGAGGCCAGCGTATTGCGATAGAAAATCTGGCCGAAGCCGGATAAAGAGTCAACACCATCCTGAATGCGGGCGCCGCCGGAATCGTTGAGTCCGATGACCGGACATCCGGCTTTCATGGCGCCATCGAGCACCTGGCAAATTTTCTTAGCGTGTATTTCCGAAAGCGTGCCGCCCATGCTGGTAAAGTCCTGAGAGAAAATAAATACCTTGCGGCCATCAATCAGGCCGTAGCCGGTAATCACGGCATCGGCGGGAACATCACCATAGGAAGCCGAACCACGACTTTTGGCGAACATACCCATCTCGCGGAAGGTGCCTTTATCCAGAAGCGTATCGATGCGCTGGCGAGCGGTCAGCTTGCCACGTTTTAACTGGGCATCGACGCGTTCCTTGCCGCCCATTTCCCTGATTTTCTCACGGCGCTCCCTCAGGCTGCCTATCAATTTATTCTTGATATCTTTATCTTCCTCGGCCATGTTATTTCCCCGGCTCGACGATTTCGATAAGTATCTTGGTGCTCCTGGGGTGGAGGAAGGCAATGCGGGTATTTTCGGCACCGCTTCTCGGTGTCTGGTCAACGAGGCTGATGCCTTTGCCGGCCAGCATTTTTAAAGCATCTTCAATATTATCTACTTCTAAAGCCAGGTGGTGCAGCCCTTCCCCTCTTCTTTCGATAAACTTGGCAATCGTTCCATCCGGCTCGGTCGATTCCAGCAACTCAATCATGCTTTCGCCCACCGGAATGAGGGCCGTTTTCACTTTCTGCTCGACGTTAATTTCGACGTCTTTCAGCGTCAGCCCCAGGGCCTCGGTATAGAGTTTCACCGCCTCATCGATGTTATTGACGGCAATCCCGATATGATTGATTTTAGTAATCATTCCTTCACCCCCAGTTTTTCTTTGATGAATTTGGCAATCTCAGGGATGGGTGTGCCCGGCCCGAAGGTCTGGGCAAAACCGGCTTCAATTAGTTTCGGCACATCTTTTCGCGGGATGATGCCGCCGCCGATAAAAAGGACATCCTTGCCGGTCTTTTCCCGGACGAGCTTGACTGTTTTGGGAAAGAGGGTCAGGTGAGCGCCGGAGAGGCAGCTCAGGCCGACGACATCGGCATCTTCTTCGATAGCGGCCTGGGCAATCTGCTCGGGCATCATGCGGATGCCCAGATAAATTACTTCCATGCCGGCGTCACGGAGACCATGGGCGATGACGTTTACCCCCCTATCATGTCCGTCCAATCCCGGTTTAGCCAGCAGGACACGAATGTTTTTTCGCTGCATAGTCTCCTCCAATTTAGATAACAGGCCGCTCCCGGTAGTCGCCGAAAACGTCCCGCAATGCGTCGCTTATTTCCCCGACGGTGGCATAAGCCTTGACGGCGTCGATTAATGCGGGCATGGTGTTATCATCGCTCCGGGCGACGCGGCGGACTTCCTCCAGGGCTTTCTTTACCTTTTCGTTGTCGCGCTCGGAACGTAATTTTTTCAATCTCTCTACCTGTTTTTTCTCGACGCTTTCATCGATTTCGAATATTTCGTTGGCCGGCTCCTCGCCGGTAGCAAACATATTCACGCCGACCACTACCTGCTCACCGGAGTCGACAGCATTCTGATAGTTGTAGGCCGAGCGTCTGATTTCCTGCTGAATGTAGCCTTTCTTGATGGCTTCCGAAGCTCCGCCCAGTTCGTCGATACGAGTAATGTATTTCTGAATTCCCGCCTCTATCTGGTCGGTCAGTCGCTCGACGTAATAGGAGCCGCCGAGGGGGTCCACGGTATCGGTGGCGCCGCTCTCGTAGGCGATAATTTGCTGCGTGCGCAACGATAGCTGTACGGCCCCTTCGCTGGGCAGCGATAGTGCTTCATCATAAGAGTTGGCATGAAGCGATTGACAGCTACCCAGTACTGCCGCCAGGACCTGGATGGTGACTCTGACCGTGTTATTCAGCGGCTGCTGCTCGGTGAGAGTAAAACCATCGGTCTGGACGTGATAGCGCATGGTCAGCGACCGCGGGTTTTTGGCGCCGAACCGGTCTGTCATTATTTTCGCCCAGATGCGGCGCATCGCTCTGAACTTAGCCACTTCTTCAAACAGGTTGGTATAGGCCCCGAAGAAGAAAGAGAACCTCGGAGCAAAAGAGTCCACCTCCATACCCCGGTCAATCATCGCCTGGACGTAGGCAATGCCATTGGCGATGGTAAAGGCGGCTTCCTGAGTGGCGGTACACCCCGCCTCCCGCATGTGATAGCCGCTGATGCTGATTGAGTTCCATTTGGGCAGATGCCGGGCACAGTAAGAGCAGAGGTCGGTGGTCAGGCGCATGGACGGTTCAGGGGCGAAAATATAGGTATTGCGGGCGATATATTCTTTGAGCAGGTCGTTTTGGACTGTCCCTTCGAGTTTGTTTCTATCGGCACCCTGCTTTTCGGCGGCAGCGATATACATCGCCAGGATAATCGGGGCCGTGGCGTTAATAGTCATCGAGGTGCTGACCTGGGCGAGGGGGATGCCCTCCCATAGTTCTTCCATATCGCGCAGCGAGTCGATGGCCACCCCGCACCGCCCGACCTCACCGGCGGCCATCGGATGGTCGGAGTCATAGCCAATCTGGGTGGGCAGGTGAAAAGCCACACTGAAACCGGTCTGTCCCTGCTCGTAGAGGTATTTGTAACGCTTGTTCGTTTCCTCGACGGTGGCGAAGCCGGCATATTGCCGCATTGTCCACAGGCGGCTGCGGTAGCCCGAAGGCATGATGCCGCGGGTATAAGGAAAATCTCCGGGGAGGCTGGCGTCCTGACTGCTGGCTAAATCGTCCTGGGAATAAACGCGTTTTACTTCCAGCCCGTCAACCGTGGTCAGGAAGACACTTTTTCGCTCGCGTGGCTCGGTCATGGCTCATCTCCTCACAAGTACTTCCGTTTGGTCATTTTTTAATCCAGGGGCATGAAGTTACAGGTTAAGGGTATCAAAAAATGTTTAGTCTTGTAAAGGAGAGGAGTTACAAGGAGATTTTGTTATTTTGTCTCTTTGTTCTCTTCTTTGCCCCAGTTGCGCATGATTTCTTTGATGCGCCGGGCTAGCTCAGGGTTGGCCCGCAGCCGGTCGATAAAGACCGGACAGCCTTCCAGCAATGAGTTCTGGGCCGCCGAAGCCATATTCTGGAGAAGGCTCTGCATGGTCAGGTCGGCCTGCTGGGCGGCGCCCATGGCCGGTGCGGATGCTTCCAGTTGCCGGCGAATATCCTCGGCGGTAAAGCGCATCGGTGTCACGCAGGACTTATACCACGGGCATTCTTTGCACTGGACGATGCCGTAAGCTTCATTTAAAACATCACTCATCTTGTTAGTAAGTCACCCCCGTTTATTGCGTCATTATCTTCTGTAGCTCTGTTTCTATCACAGCTCGGTCGGGAAAAGCACCGACTATTCTTTGCCGGATTATGCCGTCTTTGTCGATGAAGAGAGTTGTCGGGATTAAGGAGATACGATACTGTTCGGCGACAAGCTGCTGGCTGTCCAAAAGTACCGGCAGCGTGAGTTTGTTACTGGATAGAAACTCTTTTACCGTAGCTGGGCTCTCACCGATATCGACTGCCAGCAAGACCAGCCCTTTAGCTGACCATTCCTCATAGGTCTGCTGAAGCAATGGCATTTCAGAACGACATGGAGGACACCAGGTTGCCCAGAAATTGAGCAGTACCGGCTTGCCGCGTAGTCCGCTTAAAGAGACAACCTGTCCGTCAACGTCTTTAAGCTGGAAGTCGGGGGCTTGCTGTCCCGGCTGTGTTCCGGTCAGCACCGTACTCCCGGTCTGGGCTCCGGCGGGACCGAAGCCGGTAGAGCAGCCGCTTAAAGCCAGCACCCCAACAAAAAATACAGGTATAATTACTCTTGATATTCTTTTCACGTCTTTCTTTATTTTACCTTAAAGCTGAGACTAAAGCCAAATTAGCTTGTTGAGCAGCGTCAGGACGCCCATGGTGATGAGCAGAACACTGCTGAAAAGATAAATGGCGGTCGAATAACTTCGGATGCGTCTCAGGACGGGCGTGATTACGTCGAAAGCAATGCCGGCGATGATGAAAGGCAGCCCTAAACCGAGGGAGTATATGGCCAGTAAATAGGTACCGTGCCAGGCTGTGGCTGAATTCACCGCCAGGGCCAGGATGCCACCCAATAGGGGGCCAACACAGGGCGTCCAGGCGAGGCAGAATACGCTTCCCGTCAGAAAAGAACGGAAATAACCGGTTGTAGTGCCCAGAGATGGGGACAGCCGTCTCTCATAATTTAGCCAGGGTATTTTCAGGCTCGCTATCATTAGCAGGCCGAAGATTATGAGTAAGCTGCCGGCTATCTGGCGAGTCAGCCTCGAGTGCAGGTTGATGGTAAAGCCGGTAAGTCCGGCCACTGCACCGAGCAAAATGAAAATCAAAGAAAACCCGGCGACGAAAACAAGGGAATGGAGAAACATAGACCAGCGAATTTTTCTCGTCAGGGGCTGGTACACTTCCGGGCCGCAAAGGCTACCCAGGTACACCGGTATTACCGGTAAAATGCAGGGCGAGACAAAGGAGAGCAGCCCGGCCCCAAAAGCAACTAAGAACGATGTGTTTTCCATCACTTAGAGAGAAACTATTCTTAATGGTAATTGATTAGGTATGGAATATCAAGTTCGTTGGGAACACATATTCCAGGTCAAGTTGCCGTTATTTCTTTTCTTGGACGGCTAACGTAATCGCTTTGTCCAGGTCGGCCGGATAATTGATATTAAAGAAGGACAGAAGCTGTGGGTCGAAGCGCTGGCATTCGTCCCGTTCAACGTATCTTACTTTCACGGTACCGAGAAAAGAGTTGAGGCTCAACTGGTCATTTTCCAGCCGGGCTTTCATCTTGTCCCGGCAGCTCCGGGCATAGACAGCATGAAGCGGCTCCATCATCCGCTCACCTAAACGGGGAACTACGGCATCGAAACCAGGCGCCAGTCCAATCATATAGCCCAGCAGTCTTTGGTTGAGAAAAGGCATATCACAGGCGACGACAAGGCTATATGACGTGCGGGCTGCTTGCAGACCGGTGTAAATACCGGCCAGTGGGCCTTTGTCGGGATAAAGGTCAATGAGGGCTTTTGCTTTTTCAGAAACAGGGAACGTCACAAGCTCGGGCGAAGTTACGATTAAAATCTGGCTGGCGAAAGGCTGCAGCCTTTCGATAACACGTTCAATCAGGCTCGTACCGCCGATAACTTCAAGTGCTTTGTTTTTGCCCAGGCGCAGATATTTACCGCCAGCGAGAACGATAGCCGTAACCTTTATCGGCTTCCGGTCATCTCCACTTATCTCCGGTAGTTTACTTTTACGTGTTGGCACCCTATCCTCATCTCGGGACTGTCTGAAACAATGGTCGGTCATTCTGAGCACATTCGCCACGCTCAGTGTAAACTCCGCGCAGAACCCGTGTTTTACTCGAGGGAAAACGGATTCTTCAGTCGCTTTGCTCCTTCAGAATGACATTTTGGAACACTGACCAAAAAGCAACTCACTGATTATTTGAGAGACCTGACCAGCCGCCAGACGATGGTCTCACAGAGGACAATGATATCCTCGGTAGGTAAGTAATCTCGAATATTAGCGTCGAAGCCGACACTGGCTTGCGGAGCGAATTCGTCATCACCACGCCACAAGATGAACGTTATCGGCACCCGGCTGAAGGGGGTGAAAGTAACAGCAGCATCACCGTAGTTGGCCTGATGCCCCCCCAGTTTCTCACCAGCCGATACCAGTTGGCTCGGCTCCTGGCTGAAATTATCCAGTAGAGGCTTAATCGTCCGCTTGGCGAAGGTCGGGAAATAGACGGTGCCTTCGGGTAACTCCTTAAAAGTAATGAGCTTGTTGGTCGGGGGGGTGCCCTTGGCGGTAATGAAATAGTGGAGGATGAGCAGTTTATCTCTTATCGGGATAGTGGCCGCGCCATTTACCAAGGAGACAACAATATCGGGCAGGGTGATGCGATAGGCCTGGTTTAAATAGCGGATGGTGATTTCCTTGGTACCGGCTGATTGATATTGAGCATCGCTATTGCGGCACTGCTGCTCAATATCAATCCTGGCGAACTGCTCGCGGGCCACCTGATAAGATTGCCCGTAAGCATATTCGTAGTCCTTATACCCAGGTACAGCCAGATGTTTATCTTGCACCGGAAACAAGTCCGCTAAAGCCCGGCTGAGTCAAGAATCTGAGGTACTTTCTTTTCCCAGCCGATGGCCATAATATGTACGCCCTGGCACATGTCCTTGAGCTGTTTAATCAGGTCGGCGGCAATCTGTAGCCCGGTCTGGGTCTTGTCTTTGGCGGCACTCATTTGCTGGATTAGCGGCTCGGGAACAAAGACACCAGCCACGTTCTTGTTCATGAAGCGGGCCATACCAACTGATTTGAGGGGTATGATGCCAGCCAGGACAGGCACTTTAAACTCGGCGGCCCTTTTCATGAATTTGGCGAATTTCTCTGGCTCGTAAATCGCCTGAGTCTGAAAGAATCTGGCGCCGGTATTGATTTTCTTTTCCATCTTGGCAAGCTGGAGTTCAAAGCCGGCTTCGGTATTGATACCGGGGTTGACGACGGCCCCAGGAAAGAAGTCTGGCTTTCCCTGGAGTGCGTTACCGGCCATATCCTTCCCTTCGTTTAGCTGGCCGATGGCCCACAATAAGCCAACCGAATCCAGGTCATAGACTTGTTTGGCCTGAGGGTGGTCGCCCAGCGACGGCAAATCGCCGGTCAGTGCCAGTACGTTATTGATGCCCAGAACCGCCGCACTGAGCAAATCGGATTGTAAGGCGAGGCGGTTCCGGTCGCGGCAAGTCATCTGGAGCACGGGGTCAAGACCTTTTTGCTTAAGCAGGTGGCAGGTTACCAGAGAACCCAGCCTCATTACTGAGCTTTGCTGGTCGGTGGCGTTAGCGGCGTCCACTCGTCCCTTGAGCAGTTCACCCACCTCATTAAGTTCGGTAACGTCAGTCCCTTTCAGAGGGCCCACTTCGGCAGTAACCACAAATTTTCCGGCTTCAATAGCTGATTTCAAACTCATTTGCACTATCTCCTTTTATCTTTCCAGTGCCCACATCGAGGTAGCCATCGTCTTGACCTCGGGCATCATCTTGGCGTAGTTCTTGGGTGTGACCAGTTGGCTTAGCTTGTCGAGCTGGTTTAATCTTTTGAGCCGGTTATAAATCAGTTCCCAGCCGCAATCTTTACCGGGGTCAAGTTCACATTTCCCGTCCTTGGCCCCGCCGCACTGGCCGTTAATCAGGCTTTTGGTGCAGGCGGTCAGCGGGCATATTCCTCCGGTATATTCCAGCAAGCATTCGCCGCATTCCAAGCATCTTTCGCTGCCCTGCCATTCGCCCCGGCTGCCGCCCAGGCTTAATGTATCGCAAGCGGGATGGCAGACTTTAGTGACAACAGCTGCGGTAGCCTGCACGCCAATACCGCAGGTCATTACCAGTAGCGAATCGGCGGCCCCGATTTGTTCGCTTCTGGGGCTTAATTTTGACGCTACCAGTGCTTTCTGGCAGAGGAAATCGACTACCGTACTGCCGGTGACTTTTTTGCCAGCTTCTTCCAGTTTGGTTTTCATTTCGGCGACCTGTACCGGTCCGCCCGTGCCCGAAGCCTGAGCACAGCCATTGCAGCCGACGATGAAGATGTTATTCTGACCGTCTAAATAGCCCAGAATTTCCTCCCAGGGTTTCTGTCTTGAAAGTATCATTTTCCCTCCTTAACTCTTATCCCGGAAACTAATGGATTGCGCAGGCGAGACAGGGGTCAAAAGAACGGACGATGCGTACAATTTCAAACGGGTTATCCTTGTCCTTTATTTTGGTGCCGATGATGGCCTGTTCTATCGGGCCGGGGTTGCCGTTATCGTCCCGGGGCGAAGCATTCCAGGTGGTCGGGACCACGCACTGGTAGTTGGCAATCTTCTTATCTTTTATCTCAATCCAGTGGCCGAGAGCGCCGCGGGCAGCATCGGTCAGGCCAAAGCCCGTTGCCTCTTCCGGGATGGTATAGTCAACAAAGGTAGGTTCTCCCGGCTTCAACTCCAGCAGCCATTTATCCAGGTTATCGGCGATAAATTTGGCGGACAGGGCGCGCGCCAGGTGGCGGCCCATTACGGAAAAGAGCGCCGAAGGCGGTGCCTTGAGCTGAGCGAGGGACGAATCGACCATTTTTTTCATTTCAGGGTCACCGCTGGCATAGGTCGCCAGCACTCTGGACAGCGGGCCGACTTCACAGACCTTGCCATCGTAGCGCGGCGCCTTGACCCACGAATAAGCACCGGCTTTACCATATTCAGGCCTGGTGTCACCATGCGAAGGATGACGACCCGAGGAAGAGTCCTCGTACCAGGAATGCTTAACATGCTCGTTTATCTTGTTGATGTCCAGCGGCTGAGCTTTCAGGTCGGCGGAGACAACACCCTGGCTAAAAAGCCGTTTGCGTTTGGTATAGTCCGGGTCGGTACCGTTCAAGTCATAAGCACCGTAAGAGAGGTAATTCTTACAACCGGCACCGATTTCGCAATAATCGGGGTAAGCACCGGCTACGGCTAAGACATCGGGAATATAGACATTATTGATGAAGTCCTGCAATTTTCTGAGTTTCCATAAGAAGGCGGCTATCTTATCAACCGTAATATCGGTGGTGACGCCACCGGGTATCACGCCCACGCTGTGGGGAATTTTGCCGCTGAAAATACTGACCATTTCGTGCCCCATGCGCCTAATTTCGAGGGCCTGTAAATAATGAGCGCTCGCTTCCTGATTGACCTTGGGTGGCAGGCGGTAGTCACCTTCGTAACGTGGTACGAACGGTCCCAGTTCGCCGCGCATAATAAAATCTTTGACCGAATTCAAATCGGAACTATTGCCCTCATATTTGGCCACATCGGTAACATCAACGTAATCGAGAGCGGCCAGGTGGTAGAAATGGAGGACGTGGTCCTGGGCCACGTGGGACCCCTGGATGAGGTTACGTATGATGCGAGCGTTGTCCGGTATCTTATCGCTGATACCGAAAGCACTATCGAGGTTAAGCGAGGCAGCGATGCCGTGAGATTGGGGACAAACGCCGCAAATGCGCTGGGTTATTATCTGGGCGTCCCGCGGGTCTCGACCTCTGAGGATAAGTTCCAGCCCACGGAAAAGATTGCCCGTGCTCTGCGCGTCCTTAACTTCCCCGCCTTCCACGACCGTCTCGATTTTGAGATGACCTTCAATTCTCGTTACCGGGTCAACAATTATTTTGCTCACTACTTCGTCTCCTTACTCGCCTGCCAGTAGGCGCCGACAGTGGGTGCGGTGATTTCGGCCAGTTTCTGATAGAAGGGGGACGTCCCATCGGGGAATTCAGGCTGAGTGCAACCGTTACAGGGTGCACCGGCACCGATAACCCAGTTCGTCCCGCCGTTCCACCGTCGCAGCGGGCAGTCGGCGTAAGTAATCGGCCCTTTGCAGCCCAGTTCGTAAAGGCACCCTTCTTCGCCCGGCTTTTTGGCGAATTTACCTTCATCGAAATAGGCGCGGCGGGGACAGTTCTCATGAATCAGTTTTCCATAGAAGGCAAGGGGCCTCAAATTGTCATCTAATTTGGAAGCTTGAGGTAATCCTTTGAGTAAGATACTGGCCACCGTTCCCACGAACCAATCGGGATGGGGTGGGCAGCCGGGAAGATTGATTAAGGGTTTGTTGATACCTTTCTCAGCAAGTATCTGGCGTACCGGTTTGCAGCCGGTGGGATTGGGGGCGGCGGCCGGGATACCACCGAAAGAAGCGCAAGTGCCGACGGCCAGTACGGCCAGCGCCTGCCGGGCAAGCTCCTCTACCCTCTCCCGCATCCCCACGGGCTTGCCACCCCGCTCACCCAGGACTCCGTAACTGGCATCAGTGGCGGTCGGAATAGCGCCTTCAACACAAAGGACGTATTCCCCACTCTTGTTCTTGGCGGTGTCTTCAAGAACCTGGAGCACCGGTTCGCCGGAGCCAGCCATTATCGTGGCATGGAAACGCAGATTGATGTGGACGCCGGGAATTATCTGGTCAATAAGGATGTTCTTAATGGTCGGGCTGGCTGAATTGAGGAGGGAAACGGAGCAACCGGTACAGCAGGCTGTCTGCAACCAGACAACAGGGAGCTCTTTAACTGTCAACTCATCTCTCCTTTATCAAAAACTTCTATATCTCAAGCCAGGAATGGGAATAGAGCGTCTCTCCGGTAAGGACACGGACTGTTTTCGCATATTCCGCTTCCTTTTTGCTGAGCGTAGCAATGTTGGGTTTGTCGCCATCCATCATGCGGTATACCAGGTCAACGATTTCGGGCATTTGCCCTTTGGCTATTTTCGCCAGTTCGGTGTCCAGCGGGTCAACAATGGCGGAATAAAGGCCGTACTTCATCAGCATTATCAGGTAAGTCCGATTAAGGATGGGCCGTAGTTCAGCGGGTGTGCCGTTGGAGATATTGGACAGACCGACGGTCGATTTGCAGCCGGGAGCAATTTCACCCAGCATACTCATAAACTCGACGCATGATTTCACCTGGTTGATTTCGACCGATATCGGGCTGGCGATGGGGTCAATCCAGATATCTTCATTAGGGATAGTTGTTTCAGACGCTTTGTAAATGAGGTCAACGGCTAGGGCCGCCCGCTCGTTGGCATCACGCGGCATTCCTTCGACGCCCCATAGCAGACCAATCATGTTGGCGTTGTATTTCTTGGCCATGGGCAATTCTGCTTCAATCCGGGCCGGCTGTAAAGAAATCGAGTTCATGAGGGCTTTGCCCTTATGAACCTGCAGACCAGCTTCCATAGCGACCGGATTGGTGGTATCGAGGGACAAAGGCAAGTTGGTCACCTGCTGCACGGTCTCGACCATCCATTTCATCAATTCATCACCGGCCTTCCGGGCCGGGCCGATATTGATATCGAGGTAGTCCATCCCGGCATCAGTCTCGGCTTTAGCCATATCCTGAATCGGCTGGGCGTTTCTCTCGCGCATTGCCGGGCCGATGGTCTTGGACATTATGTTGATGCTTTCTCCGATAAGGATCATCTTTTCCTCCCTATGCTTTCCATGTTTTGAGATAAGCCGGAATATGAGCGCCGTCCCGGGGACCAATCAAAATCTCCCAGCCGGCAAGCTCTTCTTCCAGGCCACCGCTTTCGGCCGCGGCGTATCCCGGAATGACCAGTTTCTTGTGCTTGACCTTTTCCCAAACCTCAGATTTTTTAACAAAGGGGGCGATAGCGTCAGCAACAAACTTTCCCGCCGCCCAGGCGGTCATGACGGAAAGCCCCTCGGTGTCCATAACGAGAAGGTAGGTAGAGACTTTACTGGTCTCGATATAGCCTGAAACCAGGAAGTAGGTCAGCGAGAAGTTGCTGGTCAGGAGTACCGGTGAGTTCTCGTTGGGAGTACCGATGGGATAGACCCCGGCGGTGGTAGCCAGCGGCCGCTGCGGGTCAGTGAAGATATTCAGCCTTTCCACCAGCAGCGGGAACAGACTCTCGCCCTGAAAATCAGAGAGCACGAGGATGCCGGCATATTTAGCTACGAATGCCGCCGCCATTACCGCTTCTTTCAACGGGTTATCGGTCATCTCACAGGGGAGAACGATGGTAGGAAAGCCGAGCGGGCGGAACTTCTTGTTTAAAGCCGAGGACCGGATAACAACCTGGTCTTCGAAAGCCTGGCGGAGCGTTCTGGCCCCGGAATCAATGACAATATCTTTGACCCCGGCCTGCTCCAATTTGCCGGTTAGCTCGGCGGCTTCGGCCACGCTGGCGGCTTTGACCGCTACCGGACAGTTGCTCTCTTTGCCCAGCGCCGCCACTTTGTCCAGATTATCCTTGGTTGCGGCATATATCAGTGGTTTGCGGTCGGCGCAGGCTTTCACGCCTGCTGCCAGGATATCGGGATTACTACTCATCAGAATGATGCCGCAGTCACTATTTTGTTTGACCTTATCGACCAAAGCGGCAAATTTGCTGGCATCCCCCGCTTCGTCTTTGACAGCTACCAATTCCGGACGCAGGGTGAGGCCTACCCGTTCGTACTGGAGCGTTTTACACTTTTCCAGGCGGGCGTCCACTTCAGCGGCATCCATCGTGTCCTTAATCAGCATGGCAATCCCGGTCGGGTTCTCGAACCTTTTTTCGTGACGGAACATGACGGTCTCGCCGCCTACTTTTGCTGTCCGGCCATTGGCGCCGATGGTTATCGGCCGGATGGGTGGGGCGGAAGCTTCCTGTAACTGGGCTTTGGCTTCCTCGGAGACATGGGGGCAGGCGGTCAGTTCCGCTTTCCCTGCGGCCAGGTTCATGGCGAAAGCGAGGCAGGTCGGTACGCCGCACTGACCGCAGTTGGTCTTGGGTAGTAACTTAAAAATCTGTATTCCCGTAAGTGGCATTTCGTTACTCCTTCTTTAGCCTAGAATTGGGTCCATACCGAGGGCGGGATGTCCTTTTTCGGTCAGGAAGGGGAGAATCGCTTCCTCGGTAGTACCGACGGTTTCATCGGCGATTTTATCGATAAGGTCAGGCACGCCCAGTTCTTTACCCCTGGCCAGAAGTCGCTCACGGAGTTCTTCCTTGAGCATCTTGGGCATCCAGACCAGCCGTAACAGACCGCCATCACCCAGAATCCACTTCCTCTGGGTGAGATTGTATTTGCCGTGACCGACAAAACCGGGGGTGCTCAGACCACCGCCGATAGTCCCGGCGAGAGTGGTGAATTTCATGCCGCAGGGGGTCTCACCGGTGTATTCCCGGTTGACCGTCATGACGCCGTTGCACGTCGGCAGGACGGCGGCAATACACTCGCAGCAGCCGCAGGTGGTCATCGGGTCATTAACAATGCTGTAGAAGTAGTAATGGTCGATTTTGCCGCGCGAGGCCTTGAAGACAAATTCGTCGGTTCCCTTCCACCGTCCGAGTTTGGGGTCGAGGACCTCGCCTTTTTCTATCGGTTGGTTGGGCCCGGTGGGGTTAATCTCGTAGGAAGCTTTGCAGTCCATCCAGTTGTAGGAACCGCAAAGCCCCGTCCGCTCCGGACTGATGCTGCAAACGTGGGTTGGAGCGAAAGACTGGCACAACGTGCAGGAGTAATAGGTCTCGACGCTCTCGTCGGTCATCCCTTCGATACGGGCGTCCCTCGTCTGGTAAACTTGTCTCGCTTGTTCGACAATCTTGGCGACGTCTTCTTCTTTGGTATAAAGTTTGACCTGCATTTTATCGAAGATTCGGCCGAAGTCCTGGTGCAGCTTGGCATGCAGGATGACACCGATGTGCTCCAGTTTGAAGCCTTTTTCGACGGCCTGCTTGCCGACACGTATCCAGGCGATATCTCTCTGGCCGATGTGCATGACGCCCTGGGCGTAGTTGATGAGGTGGTGAATCTGCCGTTCCAGAATAGGCTCGTAGTCTTCCTGCATCTGGCGCCCGGCCACTTCCACCGTGATAGCGAACGGTAGTCTGGAGCCGGCTTTAACGTCAGTTACCTCCGGCCCGATGACTTCCACTTTACCGTCTTCAACTTCATCCATCCGCTTGCTGGTGACCCATTCCACCATGGCAGTCCGGCCACCGCCGCACTCGAGGAAAATATCTTCACCTCTGACTCTTTCACCTTCGAAAGCGGCACCATAAGCGACAGGAATGGGTATCTCGGATACAGAGACTTTCAGACCGCGTACCTCAACGGCCTTGGCGACAATGCTGTCGTGCGGGATATTGGAGACAACATGTTCGTAGGTGCAGATGCCGCTGGGTAAGACCTCGGGAATCGGAGTATCGGCAATAACCGGGAAGCCCCAGTTGATAGCCCCGGCGGCATTAGCGTACCATTCATCGCTGACAAAGCCGAGTGGTAAAGCGAAAGCAAAAACGCGGTCTTTATTATAGATCAGGATTTTACGGAAATCGCCGGGTTCGATACCGCCGAAGGACATAGCTGCCCGCGTGGCGAAACCCATGGCGAAAACCACAGCGCTGACATCGGGGCCAAAGGAAACGAGGCGAGTCGGCCAGCCAATTTGCACGCCGGCCTCCACCAGTTGTTCGGCGAACCTCTTGCCGTTATATTCGGCACCCATAAAAACATACAGGTTTTTCTGCTGAAGTTCCTGAGCGATTTGGGCGGCAATCTCTTTGGTCGGAGCGGCGCCGAGGACAGCGGCAAAGCCCGGAGCGGTGCCATCGACGAATTCGATGCCCCTCTTACGGAGGATGATATCATCGGCAGCCCCGAGCCAGATATTGTCTTCGGTGACGTCTTCACCTCTGACGTAGAAGTCCGGCTGTTCCAGGTACCGGATAGCCTCGATTATTTCCTCGGCCCACAGCGTGGCCATGCCGGCATCGAGGGCGGGGGCCAGATAGGGTAGCGGGTGTAACTCCTTCACCGGCGGTGGCAACAGCGACCGGCATTTCTTCAGGACCGGTTCCATATCACCCAGTTTTTCGACTTTGGCGCCCAGGATGCCGTAGATGATAGGCAGGTAATAAGCTGTGTTCGGAAAACCGACGGCTTCGTTGGCCCCGTGCTTTTCCATGGCCTGCTGCCATGTTTTTTCAGCCCGGTCAACAATCTTGTGAGCTCCTCTGATTACGGCTGAAGCTATGATTTTAGACATCTCTCGTTGAGCCCTCCCTTTGTATTCTTATCATGGCGTTATAGCTCCCGACGCATGGCCATATCGTAAAGCACTCTTTCTCTGGCTTTGTCAATACCCAGAGCCTTGCGCTTCTTGTCTATGTGGGCGATCATCTTTTGAGCCGCCTTGATGGGGTCAGGCTCAAAGTCCCACTTGCCGCCATACTGTTCTTCGAATTCTTCAAACAGGTATTTGGTGAGTTCCTTGCTGCCGCCGGTTGGCCAAGTAGTGCCAAATACGGTGTAAACACCAGAGCCGACGAAGTACTGGCCGATAGAGATGGCCTTCTCGCTCATCCACTCGGGGGCAGCACCAGCGGCGGGAAGGTCGCTGATATCGTCGCCCAGGCCGCCGTCCTTAACCACGGCTGTCGCCGCAATCAGGATACGGGCATTGTCGACACAGGAACCCATGTGTAGTACTGGCGGAATACCTACCGTTTCGCAAACCTCAGCCAGCCCAGCACCACAGTACTCTTTCGCCGCTTCTGGTACCATGAGACCCGCCTTGGCTGCCGCCATGGCGCCGCAGCCGGTGGTGAGCACCAGCACATCGTTCTTTAAAAGTTCTTTAATCATGGCGATATGGTCTCCGTCATGTATGGTACGAGCGTTGTTGCAGCCGACCACCCCGGCGAGGCCACGAATACGGCCATTAATGATATTATCGTTCAGTGGCCGATATGAAGCACGGAAAAGTCCTCCTAGCAGGTAGTTAATAGTCTCATGAGAGAAGCCGGCTACCAGCGTTGTCTTCACCTGGGGAATACGGACGTTTTTACCGCGTTTAGGGAAGTTGTCAATAGCTGCTTTGACAATGGCCTTAGCCGATTCTCTGGCATTTTGCTCGTCGAAGCGCATGAAAGTAGACCCCGTGATGTGAGCACGCTCATCAGTCGTGATAAGCTTGGTGTGAAAACACCTGGCAACGTCGGCCAGTCCCTGCATGATGCACTGCACGTCGACTACCATCGCTTCGAGAGCCCCGGTGACGATGGCTAACTCCTGCTGCAGGAAATTACCGGCAATGGGAACGCCGTGGCGCATCAAGATTTCATTCGCCGTGCAGCACATGCCGGCCAAGTTGATACCCTTAGCCCCCTTAGATTCGGCATATTTGATAAGTTCAGGCTCCTGGCTTACCACCGCCAGCATCTCAGCCAGTGCCGGTTCGTGGCCGTGGATAATGATGTTGACCATATCCTCTTTCAGCACACCCAGGTTAATCTCGCTGAGAACCGGAGACGGTGTGCCGAACATACAATCCTGCAGTTCAGTGGCAATCATGCTGCCGCCCCAGCCGTCTGCCAGCGCGCAGCGTGTACCCTGTTTCAGCAGGCTCTTGTAGTCCTGGTCCACACCCATATGGGTGCGATGCATCAGTTCAACGACTTCGCGGTCAATGCCACGAGGGTACACACCCTGCTTCCGCCAGATTTCCTGTCTCTTCAAAGGGGCCAGTCGGCCAAAGAGAAGTTCGCCTTCCTGCTTGCCAAACTCAGCTTCGCAAATCTTGGCGATGTCCAGGGCGATTTCCTGATTGCTGCGTTCACCAATCTCCACGCCGAGGTCAAGAGCCAGTTTGATTAGTTTCTGCTCGTCTTTAATCTCAAAGTCTTTGGCCTTGCCTTCGGCCATTAATTTGAAAGCCTCGACAACTTTGCGGCCATGGTCACTGTGTGCTGCCGCTCCGGCGGCAATCTTCCTCACGAAGTTGCGGGCGGCGATTGTCTCTGCGGTAGCGCCACAGACGCCCGTTCGCTTGGCGTGTTCTTCTGGTGTCTCTTCTTTATTCCTGGCCAGCGGCACCCGGCAAGGGCCCATGGCGCAGTTACTACAGCAACTGCCCTCGCTACCAATCGGGCAAGGCTTCATTTGTTCAGCCCGGTCAAAGACCGTTCGTACGTTCTCCTTCTGCGCCTTTTCAATCATTTCAAGAGCAGCCTGGTCAATACTCTTAATCTCTTTCTCTGCCATATTTTCCTCCTGATTCTGCGTTATTATGAAGCGGTTAAATCGGCTATCACTTCACGCACTAATTTTATTGCTTCGGGGTGTCTCATAATGAGAACGTCGGCGCCGGCGATAAGCAGCACGGTAGCCGACATGGCCTCCATTAAGATACCCCTCTTCTTAACATCGCCGAGCTTGGGGTCTTCGGCGGTGGGGATTTTTACTTCTCTTGTTTTCCACACCTCTTTCGAGACGTTACAAATTATCGGGAACTGCAGTTTATCGTCCTGCTGGGTCAGGGCGGCCATTCTAACTCTTTCCATCACCGAGAAAGCGTACTCGATGCCGTAACCGATGCCGCTGACGGTCGGGTCGATAATGAGCTGGCCTTCCGGCACACCCAGGTTACCGAGCAAGATATTCAGTTGCTTGGCCAGGTTAATGTCAATGGGAGTCGAAGCTGCAATGGTGTGATGGTAGGCAATGGCGGAAGCACCTATCTTCTTGTGGCCGGCTTCCTCAACCGGTCCTAGAATCAGGTTTTTCCCCTGACAGGCCTCAGCGACCGTTCTGAGCACTTCGGTATCTTTATCGACGTTAGCTACGCCCCAGACAATCAAAGGGACGTCGATAGCGTCAGCTACCTTCTTCGCTACGGCCGCCGCTTCCTCAGGGCTACGGTTCATCCCATTGGGGTCAGTGCTGATTAATTGCAGGCAGACCATCTCGGCCCCGTAGTTACTGACGCATTTCTTCGCCCAGGCAACCGGGTCGTTGATGACATCAGCAAAGGGTTCGATGGCGGCTTCCGGCCAGTCTTCAGTCGAAGAGTCCCAGACTTCCATGGCGATTCTGGGTGCGTGTGGCATTTTGCCTTCGAACTGATAAAACGGGTAGGCTGTCTCGCCGCCAACCGTGATTGACTTATCGCCTTTGCCCAAAGCTATTTCTTTGATTTTGCCGCTATAAAGTGTTTTCGGAATCTCAAATACCATCATCGCCTCCTTTAAGCCGGGTTCTTTCTTTTTTCGCTGCCGAACCCTTCCTTGCTGTACCAGTACCTTTCAGCCGTTTCCAGGTATTTCAGTTTATCTTGTCTGGTAGCAAGCTTCTGTTCCCACCGGCCCAAGTCCTTATCTTCGGGTTTGCCTTCTTCGAAGGTTTCGCCCAGTACCTCTACCTCTCCCCGTCCCGGAGCCTTTTTCTTCACCATTTTCTCTGGCATATTTACCTCCCTTTCTAAGCTAATCCAGCCGCTAGTTTGGCGGCGTTAACTGTACTCAGCATAAGCATGGTGACCAGCATCGGTCCCACTCCGCCGGGGACCGGCGTTATTGCCCCGGCTTTTTCTTTGACTGCCTCGAAGTCCACATCACCTACTGTCTTTCTCTTTTTGGTCACCGGGTCTTCGACAAATGTTCCTCCGAAGTCCATTACCACGGCCCCTTCCTTAATCATATCGGCGGTAATGAATTTCGGTTTGTTGACCGAAACTACCACTACGTCGGCCCGCCGGGTATATGCCGCTAGATTTGGCGTGGTGGGATAGCACAGGGTGACGTTAGCTCTCGCTTTTTCTTTGTCCTGGACCAGGATGGAGGCCAGCGGTTTACCTACCATATTATCTACATTTACGATGACTACTTCTTTATCTTTGAGGTCATACCCGCCCCGGATGAGCATCTCATGCATGGCAATGGCTACCGCCGGTACGAAGGCGGACTGTCCCAGCCAGGCCTTGCCCACGTTAACAGCCTGGAAGCCGTCAACGTCTTTTTCCGGTACGATGGCGGCCAGCGCTTTATCCTCACACGCCGTCAGGTGTTTGGGTAGAGGAAGCTGGATGAAGATGCCATGGACCTGCGGGTCTTTATTCAGCTTTTCGATATTCTGGAAAAGTTCTGGCTCCGTTACTGCCTCAGGCAGATGGCACATCATTTCCTTGATACCTATCTCTTCACAGGCCTTGCTCTTCAGTCCGACGTAGGTAACCGAGCCGGAGTCTTCGCCGACGAGTATTCCAGCCAGACCCGGCACGATTCCCCGTGCCTTGAGCAGCTTTGCCTGTTCTTTAAGTTCCTCTCTTATTTCGGCTGAAATCTTTCTCCCGTCCAGTATCATCGCTGGCATCGTCTTATCCTCCTAAGACCGGTAATTCGTTTTATCATTTGGTGAGCGACTCAGCCGCTCTCACCGTATTTGCCATTAGCATAATCGAGGTTACCGCTCCCGTCCCGCCCGGTACGGGTGTGATGGCGGCGGCCTTCTCTTTCACCGCCTCGAAATCGACATCACCCACCTGCTTATTCTTGCCGGTGGCCGGGTCCGGGATGAAGTTCACCCCGACGTCGATTACTATCGTTCCCTCCGATACCATGTCGGCGGTAATGGCTTTCGCCCTCCCCATGGCGGCAACCAGAATATCGGCCTGTTTCGTAATGGCCGGCAGGTCCTTGGTGCCGGTATGGCATACGGTGACGGTGGCATTGGCCCCCTTTTGTTTTTGTACCAGTATGCCAATCAAGGGTTTCCCTACGATATTGCTGCGGCCGACAATGACCACGTGCTTTCCGTCCGGGTCATGACCGCTGCGGTATAGCAGCTCCTGGACTCCGTAAGGAGTCGAAGGAAAGAAAGTTTCTTCGCCAAGTAATAGTTTACCGGCACTGATGGGGTTCGTCCCATCCACGTCCTTGGCCGGTGAAATGGCACTCTCGGCCTCAAGGCTATTCAGGTGTTTGGGTAAAGGCAGCAAGAGGAGGATACCATGGACTTGAGGGTCGTTGTTAAGCTCACTGATTTTCTGGAGAAGTACCGCCTGCGTGACATCCGCTGCGAGTCTGGCAGTATCGGTCAGTACGCCGACCTCCCCGCAGGTGCGGGCAATGCCACGGAGGTAAGATTGAGAGGCAGGGTCCTCGCCAACCAGAATCGATACCAGCTTCGGGGCTACACCCTTCGCCTGCAAGTTGCTTATCCGTTGCTTCAGTTCTCCCTGGATTTCAGCAGCAATTTTTCTTCCATCTATTATTTCTGCCGGCATGGTTAAACCTCCCTCTTATTTGATAATACAATTATCCTGTCACCCTTTGTAGCTGTGTTCCTTTTGCAGGACTTCAGCCATCAGGTCATCGACCGCTTTGACCGCTATTGATGAATCGGGTAAGTCGAGCAGCGGTTTTTGCTCGAGGTCACATTCATAGACCAGTTTGTCTTGTGGAATTAGTGCCGCCGGCTCGATGCTTAATCTGGCCAGTTCCTGGCTGATTAACGGGTCGAGTTGAGACGGCACGAAATTAATTATCGGTAGTTGCCGTGCCACGACCAGCTTGAGTTCGGCGACAAGTTCCCTTATCCGGGCGATAGTACGGATACCTTTGACGGAATGGTCCGAGATGAGGAGCAAAGCATCGACGTTCTGCGTTGTCCTCCGGCTCAGGTGCTCCATCCCGGCTTCGTTATCCATGACCACATAGGCGTAATTTCCGGAAAGACTGTCGATAAACTTTCTCATCAACAGGTTGGGGTAGCAGTAGCATTCGGCGCCTTCACCCCGCCCCATAGTCAGCAGGTCAAGCCCTTTTTCTTCCACGATAGCTTCGTTTAATTTATACTCAAGATAGGCCTCCTTGGTCAATCCAGGAGGAATACTTATTTTTTCAGTATTGAAACTGGCGATTATCGAGCCGACTGTTTTCTTGATAGTGAGTCCGAGACTATCCCCCAGGTTAGCATTGGCGTCAGCGTCAATTGCTAAAATCGGGTCGAGGTGGTTATTCTTCAAATAACGGATAATCAGGCTCGTTATCGAAGTCTTTCCGCTCCCACCCTTGCCCGCAACTGCGATGGAGAAACTCAAACCGTGACTCTCCTTTTCGAGGTGCGTTTCTTTTTCCCACCAAGTTTTTCGGTAATATTGGGGAAGTCGTCGGCGTTAGTGTGGGGGAAGAAAAGGGCGGCTACATAATTATTCATAAAATCGACGTTTTCACTCAGCTCAAAATTGGTCATTAACCTGGCGACTCTTCTCACTTCATCGAGGATATCGATGGAGAACGAGCCCAGTCTGGCTCCCATCAGGGAGCCGTTCCCGATGAAGATAAATTTTTCCCGCGGCAGGTCAGGCAGCAGACCGATGGTGATTGCCTTTTCAATATTAATATAGCTACCGAAAGCCCCGGCAATAATTACCTGCTCGATATCGTTGCAGGTAAGGCCGACGCTTTTGACCAGCGTCTGGCAGCCGGCGTACATCGCCGCTTTAGCCCGCATGAGGTTATCGATATCGGTCTCGGTGATGACGATATCTTTATCTGTCTGTGTCTCCGGCGCCCAGGCGAGAACATATTCGTAGCCTTCATTGCCCTCCCTGATTCTCTTGCCGGGCAAGTCGGTATTGAATTTCCCATTTGGACTGATGGCCCTGGCTTCAAGCAGACCGGCTACGATGTTGATTAGCCCCGAGCCGCAGATGCCTTTGGGTTTCTCGTCACCGATAGTGCCGATGGTCGGCTCGATAGTTGTAGCATCAATACTAAAGTCTTCGATAGCGCCGCTGGTGGCGATCATGCCGTGCTTTATCTCACCACCCTCAAAAGCGGGACCGGCGGAACAGGCGGCGGTTACCATCCAATCCGATTTCCCGATGACAATTTCGCCGTTGGTGCCGATATCCATATAAAAAGTCAGTTTCTTGGTCTGGTGTACTCCAGCAGCAACTACTCCCGATACGATGTCACCGCCGACATAGCTGGCGACGAGAGGGAAGGTGAAAAGATATACGTGCCCCCCGACCTTGACGCCGAGCGATTTAGCCTTTACCGGCGGTACGTAAGTAGCCGCGGGAGTATAAGGCGCCAGCCTGATATATTTAGGGTCGATACCGAGCAGAATCTGGAGCATGGTGGTATTACCGGCGACGATTACGTGGCCGATATTCCCGACGTCAACCTTACTCTGGACGAGCAAACGACCGAGTATTTCGTTGATGGTAGTGACGACGGCCTTTTGTAGCGTCGGTAGCCCATCCGGACGCTGGCAGTAGGTGATACGGGTAACGACATCACGGCCATAACTAATCTGGCCGTTATAGTCGGCGTCTTCCGCGATAACCCGTCCCCGGGTTAAATCGAGTAGCTGGGCCTTTACGGTAGTTGTGCCGATGTCAATGGCGAGGGAATAGTATTGCTTCCGGGTATCCCCCGGTTCAACGTTAACCAACCTTGGCCGGCGGCGGGCAGCTGTCTGTGATTCCACCGCCGTTACCAAGATGGTTACCGTCGCTTGCCAATTTTGTTCTCTCAGTACGCGTGGAAGATTGGCCACAACTTCGAAATCTACCGTCATGTTACTCAGCTTGTAGTCCTGTTTTAGACCTCTCAATAATCGGGATAGGTCGCTGACATTGTCGTTAAGCGTAGGTGGCGGAAGCTCGACAAAATACTTCTTCAGCGGCGGACTGAATCTCCAGCCGGTGGCCAGAGCTTCCTGCTGCCGGGCACCAGTTGACTTTTGCTCTCGGACCAGGATGGCCGTTTCCAGCCTTGATTCCACGGGTAAGTAAACCTTCAAATCGGTAATGACTTTACTTTGACATGCCTGTCTCACTCCCCGCTGGTATTCCTCGTCGGAAAGCTTGGCGGTGCGCTTGGTTTCGACCTCGCCTTCTTTGATGACAACCTTGCAGGTGCCGCAGGTGCCCTCCCCGCCGCAGGAAGCAATTAGCCGTACGCCGGCCTGAATTGCTGTCTCCAGCAGGTTAGCTCCCGGTTCGACAACGATGTCAACATTTCCCGGTTCGAAATGCACTCTTCTTTTCTGGTTTGCCGAGTTCTTCGCCATCATAACCCTATCTATATGATACCATGATTACGACATTATGTTAAGATGACTGCTTACTTTTTCGGTATCGAATTTTAGTTTTTTAATCTACCTCGTGCAATCCTTTGACTTTGCCGGTATTGACATCGACATCAACCTTTCTGAAAGCCGGGTCAGACCCGGTGCCAGGCATCAGGCTGATACTTCCGGCCATCGGACAAAGGAATTTAGCCCCGGAGTAAATCAGGATATCGCGGATAGGCAATGTCCATCCCTTGGGTACGCCCTTGAGGGTCGGGTCGTGAGTCAGCGAAAGATGGGTCTTGACCATCATGGTGGCGTACTCATCGTATTTCTTATCCGCCTCGAAAGCTTTTGCCTTGGCTTCCGCTTCCGCACTCCAGGAGACACCACTGGCCCCGTAGACCACCTTGGCTACCTTGTCCACCCTATCTCTCAGTTTCATTTCGTTGGGATAGAGGAACTTGAATTCGTTCTCCTGCTTGCAGGCTTCCTTGACGGCGTCAGCCAGCTCTCCGGCACCGGCACCGCCATTCGAAAAATGAGTGGATTGGGCACAGCGAGCTCCGGCAGCTTCGGCGGCCTTACGCACGATGGCAACCTCTTCTTTAGTGTCGGTTGGGAAGGTATTGACGCAGACCACCGGATTGATACCGGCTGCCCGGATGATGCCGATGTGATGGACCAGGTTTTCACAACCTTTCTCGACCAGTTCGGGGGCTGATTTCTTATAGGCGTCAGGTAGTGCCACACCGGGTACTACCCTGGGGCCACCGCCATGCATCTTGAGCGAACGGACGGTGGCGACCAGTACGGATACGTTCGGTTTGAGCCCGCTATAGCGACACTTCACATTCCAGAATTTCTCGAAGCCGATATCAGAGGCGAAGCCGCTTTCAGTAACATGATAATCGAACATCTTCAGCCCGAGCCGGTCGGCAATAATCGAGGACTGGCCGACGGCAATATTGGCAAAAGGTCCGGCATGGACCATGCAAGGCTGGTATTCGGCCGTGCAGCACAGGGTGGGATTGATGGTATTACGCATCCATGCCGTCATCGCCCCGGCTACTTCCAGGTCACTGGTGGTGATGGGCTTGCCTTTCTTATCGAAGGCTACGGTGATATTATTCATTCTTTCCCGCAGGTCAGCCAGGTCTCTGACGATGGATAGCATGGCCATCAGCTCGGAGCTGACAGCAATGCCAAACTTGGACTGCATTAAAAAGCCTTCCATACGTCCACCGATGCCGATAATGATATTGCGCAGGCTCTGGGCGCAGAAGTCCAGAATCCAGCCCATCTCGATGCGGGTCGGGTCGATATCGAGGCGGCGCATACGGCTCAGTTTGGCCAGTACGGCATCGTCATAATTGCGCTCGTGCTGCATTCGGGCGGTGAGGGCAACCATCGCCAGGTTGTGAGCATTCATAATGTCATTGATATCGCCGGTAAGGCCCATGGAAAATTCGGTATGGGGAATGAGGATGGCGTTACCGCCACCGGCAGCGGTCCCCTTGACGTTCATGGTCGGGCCACCCGAAGGCTGACGGATACAGCCGCCCACGTTCTCTCCCTGTTTGCCCAATCCTTCCATCAGACCCATGGTGGTGGTTGTCTTCCCTTCGCCCAGTGGCGTGGGAGTGACCGCAGTCACCTCGATGTATTTGCCGTCCGGTTTATTCTTGAGGCGTTCCATTATTTTCAGAAAATCAAGCTTGGCAACTTTCCCGTAGGCGAGCACTTCATCTTTCTGGAGTCCCAGTTTGGCTTGCCATTCGTCAGGGGTGGGCATGTGTTCTTCGGCGGCTTCGGCAATCTGCCAGTCAGCCATCTTCGATACGTCGTAGGGCATACAACCTCCTTCTACTTATTTCTTATTTTTAGTGCCTTCTCCGGCACTTTGTCGCAAAGCCTGATATATTTCTTTCGCCGCTGCTTTGACCGCAGGACTAGCGTCCAGGACGGAACGACGGGCCTGGTCGGCCTCGGTAATCGCCGGGTCATAGGGTATAAAACCCAGAAAATCAAAGTCAGGTAAGTTGGCTTTAAGAAATGCCTGGTCTGCCTGGTCTCTCACTTTATTACCGACGACAGCTATGGTTTTTAAATCGATGTCCCCGGCCAGTTTCCTGATGTTGGCGGCGGTCTCCAGACTTCTCCGTCCTGGCTCGACGACAATAATCAGTTTATCCACCGCCTTAGCCGTTCCTCGGCTCAAATGCTCGATACCGGCTTCCATATCGAGAATGACCACTTCATTCCGTGCCAGCAGAAGGTGAGCTACCAGTGTTCTGAGCAGGGCATTCTCCGGACAGTAGCAGCCGCTGCCGCCACCTTTGATGCCCCCCATCCGCATCAGTCTGATGCCGTCTTGTTTCTGGGCATATTTTTCCGGGATGTCATCCACTTTGGGGTTAAGCGTGAAGTAAGGTCCCGATTGACCGGGCCGGGCACCGGTCCTTTCCTCAATAAGTTCTTTCATTTCTGATATGGGAGTTATTTTTTCAGGCTGGGGAAAACCGAGGGTAGCCGCCAGACTAGCGGCGGGGTCGGCGTCGATAGCGATTACGGAATAGCCGGACTCAGCAAATGTTTTAGATAAAAGGGCCGCTAATAGTGTTTTACCTACTCCGCCTTTACCGCTAATTGCAATCTTCATGGAACCCTTTGTGGGCAAAATTAAGGCTGAGACTTCCTTGGGAAAGCACTCAGCCTTGCAAGCCGGCATCTGGTTGCTTACCCGCAGTAGTATACCCTAATGGCCGATAATAAGTCAAGCCAAAGTCTTAGGCCTTTTGGCCGATTTTTCACTCGAACTCGGCTGGCTGTATTGCGTCAAAATGCAGTAAGGTTACCGAAATGCCCGTACTCTCTCACCCCCTTTATCCCCTTCAGGGAGGACTCCTCAGGGTGAACCCCTCTCCCTTTGAAGGGAGCCGAGAAGTACGAAAGGTAAAATCTGACACGGATCTTCCCCTTCGGGCCCGAGGAAAGGCTCACAGCGAAGCCTAGGCTCAAAGATGGCACCTCGTCTCAATCATAAATGGTGATGACGGCAGCCCAGTCTACTATCTGACCCACTGTCTGGATTGCAATGCATAACTTGTCATTTGTTCACCCAGGTAACAAAACAAGCGATTGCGTGACCCCGTCACATTTGTCTATGGGTTGTTCGTGAATTTGAGGGACTTCAAGAATGAGTGGAATTCTCTGAGGTCTTCGCTTCTTCCTTCGAACTTCTCAAACGGACTGATGCTGAGTCTCCAGTATCTCGCCAGGCCTTGCCGGCACTCCCTGCGATTCAAGCCGGGTGTCCATACCTTACACACCTCCGGCTTTACCCCATGAATGAGGCAGCTGGTTTTCTTGCTACCTTTCACCCGCTCTAGAAATATACACTCACCATTACGCCACTTTAGTACGAAGCTTTCGTCTCGTTGCCAATCTCTGTCAGTATATCTGTCTAGCCAATCATCAAATGCCAGCCCCAGTTCATCTGCAATCCGACGGGCTTCTACTAAACTCAGGCGAACGTGGTACTTAATGCAACACTCCCCACAACGGAAGCATGTAATGTCATGTTCCTTTGAGCCAAAACCATATTGAATAGCTGGCGGTAAGTTGAGACCGATTCCTCCGAACATTAACTTCGTCCTGCTTCTGTGTTCCCCAACTTTCGTTATCGGTGTTCTTTTCTAATTATAGCGTCTTGTTTTACTTTGGTCACCGCCTGAAAAGCTCAGTCCATCTTGTTTATCCACTAAACAAAATGGACTGTTGTGTAATCCCTTTTAATTCAACTCTCTAATGACGTTACCTCACATACGGAGTAACTTAGAGGCTCACTTTCCTTTGGAGATGGTTAAGTATCATTTTGCCAGCTACCAGATATCAAAATATCAAAACTATTAGCTGTTCTCGGCAGGTTCAGCTTCCGTGTCGATGCGGGTAGCCAGCACATATTGGTATCGGCTGGCGCCATCGAATACATAATACGTGTGCGTTTCATCGGGGCCAATGCCGGCTTGATAAACTATAGGTTTGCCCAGTTCATCAGCTATCTTAACTAAGTCTTCCATGGAGTTTAGAGTTATCGTTGTTTCACCCGCAGTCGGTATCTGGTCTGTTGCTACAGCCATCCGTTGTCCGTACTTCTTACTGATTCGCGCTGCCTCCTGCTCAAGCAGGGAGGGCCTTGCCGGTCTATATTTTATATACATCACAACAGAGAATGCACACAAAAGGAAGAAGATGATTGTCATAATAATTGGCACTCTCTTTGCCGTGGACACTGACATCCCCAGATATTTGTTGGAGTTGGGAATGACCTCGGTTGTCTTGATAGCGCCAGCCTTAGACTGCACCAGCTTCTCATTCCAATCTAAAATACCTTTTCCCAGGTTACTGCTCAAGGTCTGGCTGTAAAGTTCGCTTATCGGGCCAAACTCTGTTTGCCCGGTAGTATATACCTCAGCCTTGATGTTCAGTGTATAGTTGTCCGACGAGACCCCTGTTTCAGTGCGGAAAACCTCAATCAGGCTGAAAAACTCAGCAATGTCCAGAGGAAACCTAATGGTGAAATTTCCCTTTTGTTTGGTTGGTGGAACGAGGACAAAGGTCTTGCTCCAGGCACCAGCGGCCTCAAGCGCCGCGGTTATTATCACCTGCTCGTTTTGATCTCTTACCTCCTTATCAGCCTCCAGCCGGTAAGCAAAGGTAGCCGTCATATTGTCCACAAGCTTGGGGAAAATAAACTCCGTCGGCCCCACAGTCCTGAGAGGGGGTACCGGGACTGGTTCAGGCTCTGGTGTCTTTACAACCTCTGGAGGTAAGATGGTTATTGGACCGAAAGGATTGTCCACCCCTGCGTTGAGGAGCACAGAATAAGTAATGGTGCCTTTTTGCTCGTAGATTAATGTCCCACTATTACGCACCTCGCTGTACTCCAGGTCGCGGTCAACCTCGAAATTAGGCCCCTGCAGCTTCAGGTTCAGCCTCTGAACAAATGAATCAAATAGCAATCCGTAATCTGTCTGTATGGTAGGATAGACATACATATTGATGGTTATGTCACCGGTAGAAGTTATCGCATTTATCGCTAGCGGAAATGAGATAGTGAAATAGGACCCTGTTGCAGATGTTTCCGGCAGAAGCGTAATCTCTGTCGTTTTCCCGTCAGTATCTTTCACAACGGCGGTGACTTTTACCTTTTCGGATATCGTTCCCACCGGCCTATCGGATACGAATTCGTAGCCAAAATTGAAGTTGAACCGGTTGATTAACCCGATGGGGTATTGCGGGTTTGATAACGGGAGCGGCTCTGGCGGTGGTAGCGGAGGCTCCTCTGGCTCAGGACCGAAGAGATAGGACGGCTTGAGAGTGACCTGATAATCGAATTCGCCCGTGTGTTCATAGTTGACCAGCTCAGTCTCCTGCTTGAATTCAGTCGGTAGAGGACCTGCCGCAAAAACACCAATCAGCGACACAAGAAGTAAAGCACCACTTGTGACAACCAGATATTTTACCAGTTTCGGATTAATAAACGTTCCCCTTACCCCTTTTCTGACTGCTAAAGAAACCTTTGACGAGTGCTGCCAGAAAGCATGTCCGGCATTGGCTCGCTGTCCTGAGTATTATACCTTATCGTGTCTAGGGTGCAAAGAACCCCTTAAAGAACGCCGAAATCCAGCCGACCTTGGGGACGGTGAGAAAAACCTTACCGACCACATTGTCAGGAATAACCGGGTCGGGGTCAGGAGCGTCGTTGGCATCACCCTTGGTAACGAAAAGTCTTTCCCCTTCTGTTTCCTGAATACTAATGACACGGTGTATCACCGTTATTTTTCCCGGTCTGCGGAACCCGATAACGTCACCTACCTTAATCTTATCTGCTGATATTTTGGCAAAGACGACGACATCACCGGCCTCCATCGCCGGGCTCATGCTGCCGCTGCCAATCAGTGAAGGCTGAATGGGAAAGAGGCCGACAGAGAACCAGATAATGGTTACTGAAATAATGGCCGTCATAATCCAGCCACCCGGCGAACCTTCCTCGCTCCGCCTTGGCCTGGCATGTCGCGACGGAAGTGGATAAAGGCTTTGCATCAATACCAGACCCACAATCGGTACCCCCGTGCCAATGAGTCCCTTGAAAGCAAAGGAGAGGTCGGGCAGAATGGGGCAGAACCACCAGAATGCCTCTATCCAGCCGCGGTAGGCGATAGCCGCCAGCGGCCCTGCCGAAAGGGCGAGAAAAGAGGCAAACAGGTTCTCGGCTATTGACGGAATAAGAGTGGAGTTTAAGAAATCGATTGCTTGCACATTCGGCTTGATACCGGTGAGCTGTCCTAGCGGTATCGAGAGGACTGTATAGAACAAGGCAATGAGTCCGATAGCCACAAAGGTATGTCTCTTGCCCAGATGATTGATAAGCCAGGCACGGCTGAACTCCATGCCAACCAGCGTCGAGGGGATAAGAATAAGGTTGAATAGAATTCCAATCGGTGCTTGAGAAGATGGGCTCTTACCGAAACCGGAAAAAAGCCCGCCGACGAGATTGAGCAATACCTGGATAAAGCCGATGAGCAGCGCCAGCTGGATAACGTCTTTTCTGATATTCGGCTTACTGGCGGGCCGGTATTTCGGCAAGGCGAGCACCAGCCAGATGACGAGTCCCCACGCCAGCGGGCGGATGATATAGGTACCCACATTCGAACCAAGAGCTAAGAACCAGCCCCGGTTTATCGCCAGATAGATGGCAGTGAGCAGGGCGAGGATGATCCAGGCTGCCCTTCCCGTCGGTAGGCTAAGAGATGCCTGCATGGCTCATAATTTTACTCGGAGCAAGTAATAATAGCAATTACAATTCAGGGAAGTGGCAAATGTTTGTCAAATTGATGTCTTACTTTCCCCTTCTCTTGAGAAGGAAAAGGGTGGGGATATTTCGTCCCACCCCCACCGCTGTCCAAGCTATGGCGTCCATTCGTTATATTGAACGTACACGAATTCTACTGAGAAAGTGTAGGTCGCATTCTGTTCGGCACATTGCAAAACATGAACGCTCATAGCATTATCAGAATGTTCTCCCGGATGCCTCTGCTCACCCATGGTGTCCCATGCCAGCACCTCGACGCAGGGGTTCGGGTTGACGATGTTAATACTCTGCAGCCTGACCGGCACCGTGCCGCCAACCAAGGTCGTGAAATGCACAAAGGTCGTGTAGCACGGGTAAGCATTGTGTATCGTCGCTGTCCCCCGACTGCAGTCATTGGGGTCGACCCATACCTCAACCCAGGCCACGTCTTTGTCGTAACCCGGGTCGATGCCGTGGTCATCCGGTGCAATGCTTTCAATGCAGACCTCCACCTCGCCGGTGTTGATTTCACCTTGCAGGTAAAGCTCACCCTGCCACCGGGCATAACCAACACCCAGCAAGCCCAGAGCCGCCACGACCGCTAAACAGAGTAACCAGAGTTTTTTCATCTTCTTCTTACATTCTTTCAGTCATGTGTTAGGATTCCTATATTATTTACCCCCTCTCCCGCTAAAGAGAGGAGGTAAAGGATTAGCATCTCCTAGCCCCGCCCCTTGCTATTTGAACCAGCAGACTTCGGTATGGGCGGCGATATAGAACGATGACCAGCGAGAATTGATGGTTATCTCCGGGAAGGTATATGTTTCCGCATTGTTGAGCGTGGCTTTGTAGTTAAATTGCCCCGGAGCGGTGGAATAAGTAGTACGATTCTTTAACGGCAGCATAGTATTGCCGACCCAGAGCTGGACTTCATCCATCGTATAACCGTCTTTCATATCATAGGTAACGGATAATTTCCTGGTGCTTTTATTATAGGTAACGGTGAGATAGCCGACCAGCTCCCCTTTGCTCCGGTCGCACTTAGCCGCGCCGACGTAGATTGGCCACCGGTTCGAGTTAGTATAGGAAAGACTCTGTGATACCGAAAATGGGCCATTGGTCCAGCCCCAGTTGTTTGAGTCACGATTAGGAATACTCAGGAAGCAAATAGCTTTACAGCCGCCGTAAGCGTAGCCGGTGCCGCAGGTCTCGGTATAGCATGAAGTCTCAATCAAGACCTTTATTTTATAGGTGGCATTCTGCTGAGCGGGCTGCTCCACGCGGATTTGCAGGGAGCCGACGGCTTCCTCCCCCGGATTTATTTCCTGACCGACGTAGATACCGGTGGGAGGCGGTACGGTAAGCTCGGGAATGTCGTCTATCGCATCGGTGTCAGCGTTCTCATCGACGGTAATTTTCGTAATCGTGGCCCTGGCATCGGGACACTTGATAGCAAAGCATACCGCCGGGTTATAGAGGGGGTAGGCATTTTCCAATAATATGTTGATAATATGGGGGTCACCATTGACGCTGGCCGTGGTCCGGGCTACGTCCTTATCATACCGCGGGGCCTCCTGGCCGCAGGCGGGCGGCGGCCCTGACGGGTCCCGGCTGCTGGTGCCGGGCCATTTATCATACGTCTCCCCGATGTTATTATCACCCGGGTCGATGACAGTCGAGCCGATGGTTGTCTGGTGGCCGTCGTCATTGGATACGGCCCAGCCGAACTTACAATCACAGGGTTCAGTCTGCACACATGTGGTCTTGGAGCCAAAGGAAAAAGGCCAGCCATAGGTGAAACAGGCATACCCCACACCCATCGAGGTGCTCGCCACCACCATAGCCAGAGAGATGATGCCGATCTTCGGTATTTTACCCCTCATGTTCATCCGTTTTAGCATGACCCTATCCTATTTCCCATCGTTCCCGGTATATCTGTTTCAAAGTCCTTAATAACACTCATCTATTGATTCCAAATCACCACCGTAATGGTGACGATAATATCGTTATATGTCCCTGCCCCCGGCACCTGGACCTCCACGTCACCGTAGACTGACTGAGAGCCAGCATCGATAACATCATTTTCCTGCACGTCGTGCACTATCACGGTGACCCCTGCCCCGCTGCCGCTAATGCTCTGGATTTTGACCGGTAGCGAACCGGTATTACTGAGATAGAAGTCACGGTACCAATAACTACCTCCGGCGCCGGCGGTGACATCGATATCAAGAGTATCCGGTTGAGTGATAGTACAGGCCACTCCCGCGCCGGGAATACCGGCGATGAGCTCTACCTCCGCTACCCCCGTCTCAAGCGTGCTGGCGAGATACAGTGAGTCTGTCCAACCACCATAGACCACGCCCATCGCCCCGAGTGACAGCATCAGAGCTAAACAGAGTATCCCGGCTTTGAAAAAGCTATTTCTTTTCCTTCTCACTATCGGCACCGCTTTCCAAAAACCCTTTCAAATATGTCCGGCAACTTCGCCGCTGCTATCTCCTTCTCACGGGAAAGGGGAAAAGACCAATCAACTTCACGTCTTACTTTTACCTTTTCCCGTACGAAGGAGGGGGTGGGGGTTTATTTTACCCCCCACCCCTACCATCCCTTGTTCTAGGTTATGGCGTCCACTCGTTGTACTGAACGTACAGAAATTCTACTGAGAAAGTGTAGGTCGCATCCTGGTCGGCACACTGCAAAACGTGAACACGCATGGTGTTGTCAGCCCGTTCTCCGGGATGCCTTTGCTCGCCCAGGCTGTCCCATGCCAGCACCTCGACGCAGGGGTTCGGGTTATCGACGGTAATGCTCTGCAGCCGGACCGGTATCGTGCCGCCAACCAGTGCCGTGAAGTGCACAAAGGTTGTATAGCATGGATAAGCATTATGTATCGTCACCGTCCCTTGACTGCAATCCTGGGGATCGACCCATACCTCAACCCAGGCCACGTCTTTGTCGTAACCCGGGTCGATGCCGGCGTCATCTGGCGTGATGTTCTCAATGCAGACCTCCACCTCGCCGGTGTTGATTTCACCCTGCAGGTAAAGCTCACCCTGCCACCGGGCATAACCAACACCCAGCAAGCCCAGAGCCGCCACGACCGCTAAACAGAGTAACCAGAGTTTTTTCATCTTCTTTTTACGGTCCCCTCCTTATTTTTCGTTGGGGAGCAGCGCGGAGAATCAAACCGGATATCTCCGCACCTCTCTCGTTCTATTCTATTGCGGACAATCTAGCGGCTCATTGTACTGAGCATAGGTGAGTGTGGCGGAGAAAGTGTAGGTCGCATTCTGTTCGGCGGTGTTGTCCAGATGGACTGTTACCTCACCATCGACTTGACCGCCCTCATGCACCTGGTTGGAGCACCAGTCCGGCAATGTCAGCGTGCCGCCGGGCAGGTTACTGGTTACGTTAGTCCAGGGTCCGATGTGGACCGGTACCGAGCCAGTGCCGTGGACGTCAATGGGGAAGATGTAGGTAACACACGGGTAGGCGTTGGAGATATAGATGTATAGAGTATCGCCGACTATTGCGCAATAGTATTGGCTAACACCCTTGACATCATCCGGAGCACTGGGTATTCCCTGGCTCCAGGCCAGTCCGATATTACCGGTCCCGACCTCACCTTGCAAGAACAGTTCGTCCTGCCATCGGGCGTAACCGACACCGAGCAGGCCGAGGGCTAAAACCATAGCTAAGCAGATAAGTACTATCTTTTTCACTTAGACTACTCCTTTTCTTTATTTTTGTTGCCCTTCTCAGGTATGAGCCTGAGATTCGACTTGGGCTTAAGATTAGCCTTGCGAATATTTTGTTAAAGGCCCCTCACGGCTTCCCCACCGGAATCGACCAGGGCAACTGGTAGCAAGACTTTATACAGCTTCCATTCTGGCATGTAGAGCACAGAATGTCTGTCGGTGGAACGATGAAATCACTGTCACAAAAAAGGGCGATAAACTTTCGGCATAACGCCAATTGACAGTCGGCGAAATTGTGGAGTGGTATCGATGAAAAGCAGGTTTTTGCTGTTGAAATGTCTATATCATGTCATCAAAATGATGAACAGGCACGTCAGGACACCTCCTCCACCCGGATTGCCACGTCCTTCTCCGAAGGACTCGCAATGACATTTCGGGGAGAAGTTGACAGACGTAATCCACTCCGCTAGAATGCCTGACTGTTAAGGTTGGTAGAGAGGGATTGTTTAGTAATCCGGATACCGACTTTCGTCGGTATGGTACTCATTGCTGAATAATCTCATGAGGAGGCAAAGATGCGAGGAAGATATTGGGTTGCCCTGGGGTGTAGTCTGGCGCTGGGGCTGGTTTTTGTTACTTCGGGGATAGGCAAGCTGCTGGGCCAGAGTGCCTTCCTGCTCAATGTCGCCTCGCTTGCGTTTCTACCCAGGTTGTTTGTTGATGTTGTCACCCGCTGGCTGCCCTGGGGGGAACTGGTGCTTGGCGTGCTGTTGCTGACGGGCGTGGTTATCCAGCTTACGGGGCTTCTTTCGGCCATTCTGGCGGGCGCCCTGATATTCCATAATGCCTGGATGATAGGCGTGGGACTGGGGTACCAACCCTGCGGCTGCCTGGGCATATTTGAAAGGATATTCCAGGGGAAACTCTCGTCGGCGGGCGCACTGTATGTGGATATCGCGCTCCTGGTCCTGGCCCTGGCTATTTATTTCGCCTCTTCCGGGAAGTTTCTGGACTGGCGGCCCTGGTTCATGCGCCGGCCCAGACCTGCGGCAACTCCTGCGGCCTTATCTGGACCAGCAGCCACCCCACCGAGCACCACTTGAATATCGTATGAGGTTGTTTAGCAACGAGGAGAAATTTCGTCTTCCCGCTCACCCTGAGCTTGTCGAAGGGTGAGTTCTATCCACTGTTATGGTTTCCTTCGGTAAACTCAGGACAAGCAGACAAGCTCACCATGAGCGGTTATTAAACAACCTCTATCGTCCAGCGATTGACTTTGCAACAGTGCTTTCAGTTGGTAGACCCGGGATTCAGCATGTAAAGCTTTTTGAGAATGCGACGGATGCGATTTCGCACCGCGGTATTGCTGATTTTCATACGCCGCGCAATCGCCCTGGTGCCGAGTCCCTCGTCAACCAACCGTAATAGCTCCGTATCCCGGTCGGTGAGCATCGGCCCGCTTTTTTGCTTTTCCCGCAACCCTGCCAGGAGTTTAGTGAGAAGGGTAGGAGAAAGAATTGCTTCGCCCGCTGCTGTCTTCCTGATACCACCCGCTACCTCATCTACGCTGGCACTCTTAAGGAGATAACCCTGTACCCCGGCGCGGAGCGCCTGGAACAAGTCTTCATCTCGCTCTGACACAGTGAGAACGAGTACCTTGGCCTCGGGAAAATGTTCCCTTATTAATGAAAGCGCATCGATTCCACCAAGGGGGGGGACAAAAGCATCCAAGGTGATGACGTCTGGCTTCAATTCCATGGCTTTACTGACCGCATCAGTACTGTTGGCGACTGTTCCAATAATATCAATATCTGGTTCGGCGCTCAGGAATTTAGCTAGTCCGGCACGGACGATGGGGTGACTATCGACGATAAGGACTCTTATCCTTTTTTCTTTCACAGTTGCCTGGGGGCCAAGCCTCCTGGCATCTTCCAACCCGTCTGTATTTCCGAACGATTCCATTTCGTTACCCATTGAAGATTATTCTTTGTCATTGCCAACTGCCTGTCAACAACCAAAAAGATGTTTTTATTATCATCAAAGTGATGAAATTTTGGGGACGTTCTGCTGTCACAAATAGCCGGACACTATTCACGGGTAGCTCCGTCAAATGAGGTAGCGACAACGATTAAACTTAAGGAACCCAAGCTCCTCGCTAAAAAGCTGGCGTTGAATCTCCACAACCCTGTCAATATCCCGACTAATGGTTTTGCCAGCGAGATTTTTTGAAGGAAAGCCAGGCAACCGATAGCTCTATACATAACAAAATCCCCCTAGCTACCATAACAAACTGTCCGGGTAAAGGGAAGGTGTTATGTTCTAGAAAATAGTTCCATTGTGAAGGGAAGCGTACAGAGTGTGACACTGAAGTGAGGTCAACCGGGTCGATTAGCGGCTCTTTGATTTGCCGGGTGTGCTGCTTAATGCCTGCAATTTTTGGTTCAGTTCGTCAAGACTCTTGTCTTGAGGCTGCTTCCCCAGCTCCATACCATAACTGATAAAGAATTCAAGAAAACTGCGCAGCAGGCCCCTCGTCTCTTGCTGGAATTGCCTGAACTCGTCTTTGGTGATATAGCCTTGTTTTACCGAATCTTCCTCGAAACAACTGTCGAGAAGATGATGGAGAAAATCCGTGCAGTTCATATCGCCACGGCTTTCATCTATCCGTCGTATTAGTTCAGCGTCAACAATCAGCATTCTTTTATCAGACACGAGCTCCCCTTTCACAGTTCAAACAAAAGATGAATTCGAAGCCTGCCCGCAAAACTGGTTGCCTCAGCCGTCCAAAATGTCCCAGCCCAGGATTTGTATCACACCTTCGATGTTCTTGAGTAATTTCAGGCCAGTATCAGTGACCTGATAAGTTACTGATGGATTGCCCACATGCATTTTGGTGATGAAGCCATGGCTGATGAGAAAGCCAAGATATTTCTGTATCTGAGCGTAACTCATGTTGGTGTTATACATAATCCTGGTCTTACCGGCACCATTCTCCCCGACCTTCAGCATCTCGGCGATGATTTCAATATTAGACCTTCGGTGGCTTATGCTCATTTTCCCGCTTCCTCCGCTTCGCAGGATGGTACTAATCGACCCTATCCGACATTGGCTACTTCTCCCGACAAAGAAGGAGGGGTTGCCAAATATCAAAATCAAGCAAAAAGGTTATTTTCCCTCCGTTGGCGGTTAGCGTGGGCGATGGCGCTAGCCCGGCTCTTAAGATGTAGCTTCTCAAGTATGCGCTGCAGATGAGTCCGCACCGTGCTCTCGCTGATAAATAGAAGTTTGGCAATTTCCTTGTTGGTCAGCCCTTCGCCAACCAGATTTAACACTTCCCTCTCCCGCTCGCTGAGTGTTGTCTCATCTATTTTTTTCTGCCGGAACTCACCCACAACTTTGGCGGCAAGGGAAGGAGATAGTATTGCCTCACCGGCAGCAGTCCTTCTAACCGCTTCCAGCACTTCCACCCCGCTAGCGCTCTTGGGGAGATAGCCCTGAGCGCCGAAACGGAGCGCCTGAAACAAATCCTCATCACGCTCAGAAATGGTAACAATAAGCACGTGAACCTCGGGGAGTTCCTTTTTGATTGCCAGCATAGCTTCTAGTCCGCTCGAGCGAGGCATGAAGATGTCCATCATGATGACATCCGGCCTTAACTCAAGAGCTTTGCTGACAGCCTCCACACCGTCTCTAGCTTCTCCGACAATTTTGAGGTCAGCCTCAGTCTCCATTATTGTGGTTAGTCCTGCCCGGACTACCGGATGGTCATCTACGACAAGCACCTTTATCTTGTTTTCCACGGTGAACGTCTCCTATCATCACTCACCATTGGTACTTCCACCTGAACTTCAGAACCACGTCCAGGCAGAGACAGCACACGGAACTTACCCCCCAATGATTGAGCCCGCTCATTCATCACGGCCAGGCCGTGACCCTTGGAACGAGCCGTCTCACGATAGAATGGGCGAATGTCAAAACCACGACCGTCGTCACTAATACTCACCCGGAGATGACTATCGACAGGTTCGACAGCAACCTGGACATTGTGAGCATCAGAATGGTTCTTAATGTTCACCAAAGCTTCCTGACAAATGCGCAGCAGTTCAAGCTCGGTGACGCTGTCCAGATGAAGGCCATTAGTGGGGACATCAAGACGGAATTTAATACCGGTTTCCTGCCCGACATGTTCTATATAATCTTTAAGGTGAGGCAAGAAGCTACCGTCGCCGGTATAGTTTCGCAGCAATTCGAGAGATTCTCTAATTTCCCACTGTGCTTTTTCGGCAAGCTTCTCAACTTCTCTCATCTCATCCAGGTCAATGCCCTTCTCAGCGAGGCGGCGATGGAGAGACTGGACCTTCCAGCGTAAAGCAGACACAGTCTGTGCGTCTCCGTCGTGGAGCTCGCGAGATAATCTTTGTCGTTCTTGAAGTATGTTGGCTCGCTTTAGCCGTTCCCGGACATTGACATTTATCAGGTAAGGCAGGCTGGCAATAAGGCAAAGGGCTATCATGTATACCAAGAAGTAGCTCACCTCGAGGGGAGATAACAGCGTAGCTGAAGACCCATTGTATAGTTCGATACAGATGATGTAAGCCCCCGAGAGCACGGTGATGCCAACAGCCGCCCAGATATCTAGAAATAGAGCCGCCGTCAACACCGGTGCTATGGTCAAAAGTAAGAAGGGGCTTTGAAGTCCACCTGTTGAGGTGAGCACCCAAATGCTCATTATGACATCGGCGCAGAGTAAGACGTAAAGTACGACTTCGCTCCGATACCTCTGGCAGATATAAGAGATGTAAAAGGAAATCACCAGGGTGTACAGGCTTAGGGTAGTGATGAAGATTGATGGTGATAATACCGAAGGTGTAAGTCCAGGATGATAAATAGCAGGGTTAGCCAGCATCTGGAAGGCTCCTAAGACCAAAGCAACAATGCGGTATAAAGAAGCGACCAAACCGGCTCGCGCCTGCCATTTTCGAGGTGCTTGTTGTTGCCTTTCCAAGAGTCACCTCCGACCCAGCCACCTAAACGTAATAATAGTCTTCCGCCATTCCCGGCCTCAGAAGAGAAGGAGGCCTAACTTGCGGGGAGATGAGAAGACGGAGAATATGAAAATGTTAAAGTATGCACATTATCTGGCGGAAAACACCATTTTACAGTCTGGAGCATCTTCAAACGCCAGTCAATCAGGGGGTTGCTGATTTATTAGTTCGATTTACCTGAGTTCCAGCAAGGAGTCAGCATACGATGTTGAAGCGATGTTGAAGATAAACTGTAATTCTAAAGGTTCCTACTAGTCCAAAGAGGTTAATCCTTCGCGGATGGCATATTTGGTGAGCTCAGCGATGCTATTGATGCCCAGTTTATTCATGACTGCCTGCCGGTGTGATTCAATAGTCTTCGTGCTAAGATGCAAGTATTGTGCGATGTCTCTTATGCTCTTACCCTCAGACACAAGTTGAAGCACCTCACGTTCCCGACTGGTAAGTACCGAAAAAACTGATGAGTCTTCCTTTTCCAGACGGATGAAGTAGTCCCTCACCACCACGTCGACTATACTGGGGCTCAGGTAAATGCGCCCGACAGCTACCGTGCGAATCGCATCGGCCAGTTCATTGAAAGCACTTTCTTTGGGCAAATAGCCCTTTGCTCCTGCACTGAACATGCTGCCTATAAACCTCTTATCGGAATACATCGACAGGGCAAGAATTCTGACTTCCGGGGCTCCGGCAATTATCTGACGGGTGGCCTCAATTCCATTCAGGTCAGGCATAGCTATGTCCATCACGACTACATTTGGTGACATCTCCTCCACCATCCGCGATGCCGTTCGCCCATCCCCAGCCTCAGCCACCACTTCCATATCCGAACATTTCTCAATCAGGCTGCGCAGGCCCTCACGGAAGAGTCTATGGTCGTCAACAAGCAGGATCCGTATGGTCATTTAACATACCCTAATTTTGTTTGAGCGGTGCCGTAAGAATAGCCCGGGTGCCGCGGCCTGCCGCAGATTCAATCCTGAAACTACCACCCAGGAAACGTAGTCGCTCATGGACACTGAATAGACCGAATCCGTTGGAGTTTGTGGCCACGGGGTCAAAACCGACCCCATCGTCCTCAACAGTGACGCATACGTCAGTTCCTTGACTCCTCATAATCACCTTGATATCATGTGCCTTTGCATGTTTTGCTACATTCGTCAACAGCTCACGTACTGCCTGGAATAGCAGGATGCTCACATCGTTACCAAGAGGCTTGAGAAGCCCATCGTCGTCAAAACTACAGTGGATACTATGCCGCGCCTGGAATTGCTCCGTAAGATGCTCCACAGCGGCTTCAAGCCCAATGCTATAGAGAAGAGGAGAGCTGAGTTCAAAGGTCAATGACCGCGCCTCGCTAATCAACTCCTTGAGAAGGCTGTTGAGGGCGTTTACCTGTTCGACAAAATGAGCCGAGGGTGCTGATGCTCTCATCTCCTCTAGTTTCATCCAGCAAAATGCCAAAGACTGGCTGATACGGTCATGCACCTCAGTGGCAATACGCCTTCGTTCACGTTCTTCGGCAAGTGATAGTTGTGAAGCCAGGGACTGCAGGTCTCTCTGATAGGCTAAGAGTTGACCCTCTGTTCCCTTGCGTCTGGTGATATCAGTGATTACTGAATGAAATCCTGCTATTTTACCATCGTACTTGACGACAACAGGCATCGCATCCAGATAAACGATATCACCATTCTTATGTATCGCTCTAAATTCTAAATGGATTGAACTGTTTGGTGAACTGGGCGCCTGTTGAAATAGTGGTATTATGTTCGGCACGTCGTTAGGATGCAGAAAGTCAGCGATGAATTTGCCCAGCATCTCCTCCTTCGAGTAGCCAATCATGTTGCAAATTACCTGATTGACAAAGGAGAACTTTCCTGATAAGTCTGTGCTGGCGATACCGAGGTAACTCTCCTCAACCAGGCTCCGGTATTCTTGTTCGGACTTTTGGAGCTCTTCCTCGGTCTGCTTGTGCCGAGCAACCAGAGCTTCAAGGTGGGCAAGACGCTGACGCAGGGCCGCCAATTCACTGAGGAGTTGCTTCTTAGATTTCCTATCATCCTTCAACTCGCCACCTCACACACTAGAGAGGCTTGTGATGGAAGGAACCCCAAAACACCACGCTTCAGTCTGTCGCACTCTCGAATATCAGTCAATCAGGGAATTGCTGGTTTTCTGTTTCGATTTACCTTAGTTCCGGACTACCACGCTCCGATAGTTACTTACGGCGCTACACGAACGGTAGCACTTCTTGTGCGTGCTGTCAATTTGAGCTTTTAGTATCAGTGAAGTCGAACACTTTCATTATCGGGATGACACTTTTTGGACTTCTATTGTCAACACCATAGAAGTAAGATTTATTCAGGGAGATTATGCGAATACATTGATGTTGTCGATTGGCATGCTAGGTGAGGGGGTGAAGCTCGTTTCGTTTTCGTGCAGTGTTTATTCCAGCTTTGTGAGGCTGCTGAATCTACTAAACGACTTCCAGCACGAAGCTCTACTGTACGTTGGTCACCTTCCCTCTAGCATTCGTTAATATTGGTGGTTGGATAGGAGGCAATATGACTATCATGAAAGTATCTTTTGAAGAAATCAGCAAGTCCATCCGAGAGGTGACCGAAGAGGCGGCCAAAACAGCCATGGCCGCCGTTGAAGCAGCGATGAAGCAGGCTAGCGAGGCGGCCGAGTCAGCCCGCCTTGCGTCACAGCAAGCTGCA
>JBDRLU010000041.1:0-18071 GCA_043812795.1 Chloroflexota bacterium | reverse complement strand
TTATATTTCTTGCCACTACCGCAAGCAAGGAACGTTCTAACCAAAAAGGGAGCTGAAAGCTCCCCCTTTTAATATTTTATTCTAGTGTCCTGAATTAGAGATTCGTTACATAAGTCCCACGCTCAAATAGGCGCGTTATCAAGCATGATTTATGAAATGGTCTATTAACTCAGGACACTAGTTCTGTCTCACCATTGTACGAACATCGAGGATGTTGGATTACCTTTTACTGTAACCAGGCAACAAGAAAAGAATCAATCATCTTTTGTTCCTGACAGCTTCTTTTTCAATTCGGCGTCGCTGGGCTCCACCAGGATTGAGTCATCGGGAAACACGATGGTCGGGACACTCCGTTTTCCTTTATTAACGCGTTCTACAAAAGCACACGCGTCTTTATCTTTTTCGATATCGTACCAAACGAATGTAACCCCAAGTCTTTTCAGGCATTGCCTCGACCGTGTAGTATCGGGACACCAGTTGGTACCATATACGCAGACTTGTTTAGGCATTTACCTAGCCCCCGATGGTTCAATCCAACCGTTATTCTAATTATCTGCCACAATGGCAATCAGTTTCCAGTTTACCTGCGGCCCTAGGCTGCCGCTTTCTGGGCTTGTTTGTCCGCCGCCACCTTCTGGGCAATATGTGCCGGCGTCTCCTGATAGTGGCTGAAAGACATCGTGAACGAGCCACGCCCCTGGGTTATCGACTTCATGTCGATGACGTACCGCTGAATTTCAGCCAGTGGCACCTTTGCCTGAATAATGTTGACGCCGTCTTCCGGATTCATTCCCTGCAACTGGGCCCGCTTCGTATTAAGGTCGCTAATAATATCGCCGGTATATTCCGAAGGTACCCTGATGGTAACATCCATTACCGGTTCCAGGATAATGGGCTGCCCCTGGGAGAGTCCTTTCTTCAACGCTCCAGCGCCGGCAATCTTGAAGCATATTTCGGAAGAATCGACCGGATGGAAGCTACCATCGAAGACCGTAACCTTAACGTCCGTCACCGGCGCGCCGGCAAGTACGCCTTCCTGAATCGCCTCGACCACTCCCTTTTCGACCGCCGGAATGTAGTTTTTCGGTATCGAGCCGCCGACGACTTTGTCCTCAAACGAATACCCGCTACCACGGGGTTGCGGCTCCAGGGATAAAAGGACATGCCCGTACTGGCCGTGCCCGCCCGTTTGTTTCTTATGCTTGTACTCAGCCTTGGTCGGCACCGTTATTGTCTCTTTGTAAGGTACTTTGGGCGGCTGAAGGTCAACGCCGACGCCGAACTTGCGCTGCATTTTCTCAGCGGCTACTTCCAGTTGTGTCTCGCCCAGCCCGGAAAGGACGGTCTCATTGGTATCCCCGTCCCTTCGAACGCGTAGCGTCGGGTCTTCCTCGGTCAGCCGGGACAAAGCTGAACCCAGCTTGTCCAGGTCAGTCTTGGTCTTGGGATAAACGGCTTTACCATATATTGGCTCAGGGAAAGCAATAGGTGCCAGCTTTAGCGGCTTGTCTTTCTGGCAGAGGGTCTCCCCGGTGCTGGTCACGTTTAATTTGGCCACTGCGCCGATGTCTCCGGCCCGCACTTCAGTCACTGCTTCCTGTGTTTTGCCTCTGACCATATAAAGCTGGCCGATACGTTCCGCCTCGCCACGCATCGAATTCCAGACCTGAGAGTTGCTCTGAATAACACCGCAATAAACGCGGAAATAGGTTAGCTTACCCACATACGGGTCGGCGGCTGTCTTGAACACGAGGGCAGCCAGCGGCGCATCCTGACTTGGTTCGAGTTCTTCCTGCTTATCGCCCTCGCCAACTACCAGCACGTTTTGTTCTTTCGGCGACGGCAGGTACTGGCAAACGGCATCCAGCAGACGGGCTACGCCGACATTTTGCAGCGCCGAGCCGGTCAGAATCGGTACTATTTTACCGCTGACGACCCCACGGCGCAGGCCGTTATCCACTTCCTCCGCCGTCAACTCCTCGCCACCCAGGTATTTTTCCAATAATTTGTCGTCGCCTTCCGCTATCGCTTCGACCAGCTTTTCCCGGGCTGCCTTGACCTGCTCCTGGAAGTCAGCCGGAATCTCCTCTTCCTTGGCAGGAGTGCCGGTATAGTTTTTCATCGTCAGGAGGTCGATGATTCCTTTAAAGCCGGTATGCGCCCCCATCGGCAGTTGTACCGGCAGGCAGCGGTGGCCGAATTTGTCCTGGACTTGCTTGACCGTTCGCTGAAAATCAGCATTCTCGCGGTCCATCTTATTCACAAAAATCAGGCGGGGCAAACTCGCTTCTTCGGCATAACCCCATGCCTGTTCCGTCCCCACTTCCACACCGGAGGCAGCACAGACCACAATAAGTGCCCCTTCACTAACCCTCATCCCGGCTTTTACTTCGGCCACAAAATCGGAGTAGCCTGGCGTATCGATAATGTTGATTTTAGTGCCCTTCCATTCACAGGGTAGTACGGAAAGATTGATACTGATCCGATGTTTAATTTCAGCCGGGTCATAATCCGAGGTGGTCGTCCCATCGTCAACGCGCCCTAGCCGGTTAACCACCCCGAGAGTATATAGGATGGCCTCTGACAGTGACGTTTTTCCCGAACCGTTGTGAGACATCAAAACAAGGTTGCGGATGTTTTCCTGTCCATACTGTGCCATCGAATCACCTACTTATTAATTTTTTTCATCACTATTATAACGGCAAGTCGCTCTCATCAGCAAATTGGCGGATAGCTAACGCAGGAACAGCGGGGTGATATACGTCTCAATGAAAGCTGCCGGCAGGAATAGGATAAGGGAGATGACAAGATATTTCAAATTCCGCTTAAGGTCGGGCGGCCACGCCCCTTTCTTAAAGATAGCCAGCATGATGCTAATGCCAAAGTTCAGCGCTACCGCCTCCCCGATAATCAGGGCCGGTATTTCAAAAATACCGTGCGGCACTATGCCGACTAACAGGTAGCCAATTGATCGTTCTTGAATTACGCTGGTGGCAACAAAGCCCAGAAGCCAGCCATTAAGAATTAACGTCACAATCGGGGCCAGGCAGAAGATGGGACTGAAGGCAAAGCTTATGAGGACGACGGTCATATTCTTGACCAGAATAAAGACGAAAACGGCTGGGCGGGGTAACGGCGACAAGAAATCAGCCAGCTTCTTGAGATTCTCGACATCCTGGGCAGGGAAACTGGCGACACTGGCCGGCGTCACCAGTCCCAACAACAGCCCGCCGGCATACAACAAAGCAGTAATACCTATCCACCACCTATATTTCATAAAATATCAGGTTACCTCCCTCCACAGCCCGGTCGGATTGACAGACGGATGACCTCATTCCCTTCTCCTTGAACGAGAAGGGAAGATGTTTAAGAGAGTCCTCGAAATGTCGTGTGTCGTGACTCTCTTTTGACTAACTCCCCTCTTTTATTTCTTTTATCCTGTCAATCAGTTTCGGGAGCACTTCCTGAAGGTCGCCCACAATGCCGATATCGGCCATCTCAAACATAAGGGCTTTGGGGTCTTTGTTTATCGCCAGGATAAGTTTGGCACCAGTGACCGCTGTGGTAAACTGGGCAGCACCGGAAACACCAAGAGTAATCAGAAGCTGCGGCGCGATGGTCTTGCCGCTTTGCCCAATCATCCGCTCGACCGGAATCCAGCCCGCATCTACCGCCGGACGGGTCCCGGCAATGTTTCCGCCTAATATACCGGCCAGTTCCTCCACCGGCTGAAAGCCACCACAGGCATTTAAGCCCCAACCACCGGCGACAACCACCCGTGCTTCCTCCAGTGAGACAGTCTCAGCCCGTTCTTCCACTACTTCAACGATTTCAAGGTGAGCGGCCTTATTCTCTACCTCAACCGGAATGATTTCACCGCTGCTCTGCCGGCGCTCGGGGGCAGAAAATACACCGGGTTTAACCGTAGCCATTTGCGGTCTTCTTTGCGGACAGGTAATTTTAATGAGCAGATTGCCTCCCCATCCCGGGACTACGGTAACCAGCTGGTGCTTCCCTTCGATTGCCTCAATATACAGGTCGATACAGTGGGCGGTCAGGCCGGTGTTTACCCGGGCGGCTACCCGCGATGCAATCTCACCGCTCAGACTGGTCGCTCCCCAGAGGACAATTTCAGGCCGTCCATCTTGGACAAGCCGGGCCATCAGGTCAGCACAGAGCTCGGTGTCAAAGGGTGAAGCATCGGCGAGATAGACCGTATCGGCTCCGTACTCGATGAGTTCCGACGCCAGTTTTTGAGAGCCACCGACCAGTACTGCGGTTACCCTCCCACTACCTAATTGCTGGCTCAGTTCCCTTGCTTTGCCCAGTAGGCTGATGGATACCCTGGCCAGTTCATCATGGTAATGTTCGCCCCATACCCAGACCTGATTCTCATCATTAGGGTAATGGCTCACAACATCTCCAGTTTCAGCAACTTGTCAACGGCCTGACTGACTACTTCATCGGTATTACCCTGAAGGATTTCCCGACGGCGGTTAGACGAAAATTCGCTTATCTGGAAAAATTGAGTGGGCGAACCGCTGAGACCCAGACAGGTGACATCAGCACCGATTTCCGCTGCATCCCAGGTTTTTATCTCTTTCTGGGCGATGGCCATTATCCCGAAGATATTGGGCAGGCGAGGTTGATTTATCTTGCTATTGACCGCAATCATGGCGGGAAGCCTTACTCTTACCCTGACATAGCCCCGTTCCCAGACGCGTTTCACCAGAAGAGTCCGCTCATTTTCGAAAGTTAGTTCTTCGGCATCGGGAACACAGGGAAGGTCAAGAAGCTGGGCAATCTGCACAGCGACCTGCCCGGTGCCGCTATCGATGGTGTTGTTCCCGCAGAGGACAAGGTCGACGTGCTCAAGTTTACGTATGGCGTGGGCCAGCGCCTGAGCTGTCGCCAGAGTATCCGCCCCGGCAAAAGCACGGTCGCAAAGATGGATGGCCCCATCAAGTTCCAGTGCCAGCGCTTCTTCTAGCGCTTTTTTCGCCTGAGGCGGTCCCATGGTGAGAGCCATAACCTTGCCGCCCGACCGCTCACGGATTCTTAAGGCTTCCTCAAGGGCATTCCTATCCACAGGGTTAATTACAGCCGGCAGCCCTTCCCGCCTTATTGTCCCCGTTGACGGGTCGAGCGAAATCTTGCCAAAATAGTCCGGATGAGGGACCTGTTTCACGCAAACGACGATGTCGCAAGACATCTAGGCGATTAGGCTCCGGGCAATAGTACTTTTCATAATTTCCTGAGTGCCGGCCGCCGTGAAAAGCTCATTGGCGTCGTTGAGGCGACGTACAATATCATACTCATGGATAGTCCCATAGCCACCCATTATCTGAATGGTCTTAATAGCGATGCGGCTGGCAATATCACAGGCATAAAGCTTGGAACGGGCAATGTCATCGCCGGCATCCCGCGGACTCTTACCCTGGTCAAGCAACCAGGCTGCCTTATAACAAAGCCATTTCGCTGCCTCAATCTCAAGGTTACAGTCGACCAGCGTGTACTGGATAGCCTGTAGCTCGGTAATAGGCTTACCATATAGTTTTCTTTCCTTGGCGAACTTGACGGCGGCCTCGTAACACCCTTCGGCCACGCCTAAAGCGACGCCAGACACGCCAGTCCGCCCTACCCCACTAATTCCGCCTATTGCGGCCGCCAGCCCTCTGCCCTCCTGCCCGATAATGTTAGACTTGGGTATCCGGCAGTCGGTCATGACAATATCGCCTACCGGAAGGCTGCGCAGACCGGTATAGTTTTCCCTTCGTGGGGTAGTGAATCCCTTCGCGCCTCTTTCTACCAGGAAAGTACTGAATTTATCACCGGTCTTGGCCACAATTACGGCCGCGTTACAGATTGGTGCTTCGCTAATCATCACCTTCCGTCCGTTAAGAACGTATTCATCCCCGGACAGCTCGGCAACGGTGGTTAACGATGCGGCATCCGAACCACCGCTGGGCTCAGTTAGGGCAGTAGAGACAATAAGCTCACCGCGGCAAAGGGCCGGCAGATATTTCTTCTTCATTTCGTCACTGCCAAAACTCTCGATAATGTACATGCCTATCGGCCCCGTTTGCAGGAAGAAACCAAGTGAGGCATAGACTTTCGAAATTTCCTCAATGGCTATCATCCGGGCGAGATGCCCCATGCCATTACCGCCATACTGTTTTGAGGTCACGATGCCTACCAGACCCAGCTCTGCCGTCTTCTTAACCAGGCCTTTGGGGAATTCTCCCTTTTCATCCAGAGCCGCAGCCTTAGGGGCGAGTTCCCGCTGGGCAAACTCTCGGACTGTGTCTCTTAGAATTTCCTGTTCACGAGTAAGACTAAAATCCATCTTTTACCTCCAGCTCATAATTATTTTGAATCTAATCACTCGGCTCTTAACCGATGTTCCGTACAACTCTACAGCCTGACGAGGAGCTTATTATTGAGAATATGTTAGCTCTACTTCCCAGGCGCCCTTACCGATAAGCGACACAAAACGACACCCGCCGAGATTCTGGACTACGTTCTTGGTCTCTTGTTTCGTAATCTTATACAGGTTTTGCAGGTAACGCGACCCGACCGGGATTACCAGGCGTCCGCCAATCGCTAGTTGGGCGAGCAGTTCGGCGGGTACTTTCGGCGCTGCCGCCGTGATAATAATAGCATCGTATGGTGCTTCATCGGGCCACCCTAACGTCTCACCGGCTAAACGCACCCTGATATTAGTGTAGCCCAGACCATCTAATGTTTTTTGCGCTTGTTCCACGAAAGAAGGTACGCGTTCGACAGTGATAACCGAGCGGGCTAACTCAGCCAGAATCGCCGTCTGGTAGCCGCTACCGGTACCTACTTCCAGCACCTTTTCGATGCCTTTAAGCTCTAACTCACGGGTCATCAAAGCAACAATATACGGTTGTGAGATTGTCTGCCCGAAGCCAATCGGGAGGGGCCGGTCTTCATAAGCGAAACTTTGCTCCTCAACCGGGACAAAACGCTCCCGGGGGATGCGGGCCATTGCCGCCAAAACCCGCTCATCACGAATCTCGGCGCTGAGATACTTGATTAAACCGGCTCTTGCTGCAGCAAAATCCATCATTAGCTAGGTTAGAACCAGAGCAAGCACCACGATAAGAATCACCATGGCGCTGGCCAGAATAGCAATATTCCTTAGTTCGGTACGGACATAGGGGTCACGTATTTTGGGTTCCTCGACAACCCGGGCGTGCGCACGGGTGGTAGTAACCGCAGGCCGGGCCGAAGCAACCGGAGCCACCGTTCCAGACACCACTTTTGGGGCTTGTTCCTCGACCGATTGCTCGCCAATTGCCGGAGCTTGGCTTAGCCCTTTCCTTCTCTTTCCCTTGGGCAGATGCTTTCTTTTTCCGTGTTGGGGCTTTGCTGGCATATTACATCCTTTAAAAGAACATTAACTGGCTCTAGGGTGGGATTTGTCATAAGTACGACGCACGTGCTCGCTGGTCAGGTGGGTATAAATCTGCGTCGTTGAGATATTAGCATGACCAAGTAATTCCTGGACTGACCTGAGGTCAGCCCCACCGCTCAGCATGTGAGTCGCAAAACTGTGCCTCAGCGTATGAGGGGTAATTTCCCTACCCAGTTCCGCCGCCTTAGCGTAACCTTTCAGTATTTGCCAGAAACCTTGCCGGGTTAAGCGTTCCCCACGGCGGTTGAGGAACAAGGCCGGCTCGGCTTCATCGCTGTTTAAATGGGTTCGGGCATCCCTGATATATCCGTCTACAGTTAGAGCGGCCTGCCGATAAATCGGGATAAGCCGTTCTTTGCGTCCTTTACCAAAACAGCGCACAAAACCACCGGAAGCATCGATATCATCTACGTTCAGCGATACCAGCTCGCTCACTCTCATACCGGTGGCATAAAGTACCTGTAACATGGCCCCGTCTCTTTTGGCTTCAGGAGTCGATGCTTTAGCCGGTTGCTCCAGCAAACGGCGTACCTCGCTGACCGACAGTGGCTTGGGCAAAGGACGCCCCACATGCGGAGAGGCTACGTTTTCCGTCGGGTTATTAGGTAATTTACCTTCGCTCACCATGAAGTTAAAGAAGGATTTAGCCGCCGCCACTTTCCGTGCCTGCGTTGTCGCCGCATAATTTCTTTCCTTCAGCGTGAGTAAATAGTTCAACATTTCCTGCCGGCCGCAGTTAGCCCAGCACGGAACGACACCTCGTCCGGCGGCATTATCCTCGACAAACCCGGCTAATTGGGACAGGTCATTACGATAGGCAACCAACGTATTTCCCGAAAAACCTTTTTCGGCAGATAAATAAGTGACAAATTGCTCAATATCCTCTTTCACCCTCACCTCCTCCTATCGGGGCGCAAACATTCGATTTTCTAACGGTATTTTAACATAACAAGATAGAAAAGTCAGTACCCCCCTTGATTATGTCATTTCATCAGAGAGAAATATTAGACGGTAAAATCTTTCACCGGGGTACGGACGAACTTCTGCGCAACTTTGCGGAAATGGAAGCCGAAGACGGAAAGACTCACCGACAAGGGAAAAGCGCGTGGATTCTTGAAGAGAGTGGTGAGCAGGAGTTTCCAATAATACCGCCGTCCTTTTTCTACGATACCAAGGAACCACACCGAATTAATAAATCCAAGAACGTGATGGAACTGCAGACGGGGTAATTTTTTAACCCTGGGTGGCTTATACTCCTTGAGGAAAACCACCATGCGCTCATAAAAACCCTTCGGCGAATAAATGGTGTTAAGCACCTCTCGATAGCCGTTAATCAACGTGTTGTACTTCATCTTAGGCACAAAGTTAATGGAATAGTCGGTATTGTCACCACTAAAATCGGTGGAATCGGTAAGCAGGCGGTTCTCCTTAGCCAGGCGCTGGTACAACCGGGTACCCCGCGGTGCATTTAACAGTCCCACCATCGCCGTAACGATGCCAGTCTTCTGAATGAAGTTAATCTGATTTCTAAAGATGGATGCCGGGTCGCTGTCGAATCCCACGATAAACCCACCCTGTACTTCAAGGCCGCAGTTTTGAATCTTTTTGACTGAGGCCCCCAGGTCCCGGTTCCGGTTTTGCAGCTTATTGCATTCCGCCAGGCTTTCTTCCTCCGGACTTTCGATACCGATAAATACGCGCTCGAACCCGGCCTGTACCATCAGTTCCATCAATTCTTCATCGTCCGCCAGATTGATTGAGGCTTCCGTGTAGAACACGAAAGGATATTTTTTCTCCTTCGACCATTCGATTATCGCCGGCAGAGTCTCCGTCTTTAATTTCTTCTTATTGCCGATAAAGTTGTCATCGACGATGAAGACGCTCCCCCGCCATCCACGGGCATAGAGCGCTTCCAGCTCATTTACTATCTGTACCTTGCTTTTCGTCCGGGGAGTATGTCCGTTCAGGAAAACGATATCGCAGAACTCGCAGTCGAAGGGGCAGCCCCGCGAATATTGAAGGCTCATTGACGAATAATGCTTGATATTGAGCAGAGACCACATCGGCAACGGCGTCTTGCTGATATCCGGCCGCTCCGTACAAGTATAGATATGTTGCGGGCATCCTTTCTCCAAATCAGTCAGAAAAAGGGGCAGAGTAACTTCCGCCTCACCGAGGACAAAATGGTCCACCCCGGTAAATTCTTCGTGTTCCGTAGTAAAAAGCGGCCCGCCGGCAACAACCATGGTGCCCAGCTTCTGACACCGGGCGATGGTTTCCCTGGCTGAGTCTCTTTGTACCGTCATGGCACTGATAAAGACGTAGTCAGCCCATTTAATATCGCCGTCACTGAGGGCAGCCACATTCAAATCGACCACCTTTTTCTCCCATTCAGCGGGCACCATGGCGGCCACCGTCAACAGGCCGAGGGGAGGGAACGAGGCTTTCTTACGGATGAACCTTAACGCATAACGGAAACTCCAGAAAGTATCCGGATACTTCGGGTAAACAAGAAGGATTTTCAAAAGCTCCTCCTATATTCTTATTCAGAAGAGGCGCGTCCTCTAGTTATGTCTGGTAATTATTGCCATCATACTACTGCCATTATAGATATTTGTCAACCATATCAAGAAGAGGTGTATATCAACCTGACTTGACAAGCTATCCCGGTTCAGCGTAATCTGTTTTAGAACAGATGTTCCGTCAAGGATTTTAGTGAGGTGTACTCATGAAAGCTCTCTCCGCCAAACAGCAACGCATCGTTAACTTTATCCGGCATTTCTGGACGGAGCGGGGCTATCCGCCTACCGTCAGAGACATCGTTAACGGCTGCGGGATTAGCTCGACATCAGTGGTCGATTATAATTTGGATATACTGGAAAAAGCGGGCTACCTCCGCCGCCACTCCGGGATTTCACGGGGCATCGAGCTGCTTGTCGGCGTACCGGAACACAGCTTGAAAGTACCGATAATCGGCCAGATAGCTGCCGGCGAACCGATACCCGTACCCGGCCCGGATACCTGGGACATCTCTCCTGAAGAGACCATCGATGTTAGTGAAGACCTGACCCGCGGTAAAAAAGATGTCTATGCCCTGCGGGTAAAAGGCTCGTCCATGATTGACGCCCTGATTAACGACGGCGATATCGTACTGATGCAGTACGCCAACGTGGCGGAGAACGGGGAAACGGCGGCCGTCTGGCTAAAGGCGGAAAAAGAAGTCACCTTGAAAAAAGTTTACCGTGAGCCGGGGCATATCCGCCTCCAGCCGGCCAACAGCCGGATGAAACCTATCCTGGCCGAGCCGGAGAACGTGGAAATTCAGGGCAAAGTCATCGCTGTTATCCGGCAACTGGCGCGTTAACCTGGATTGCCAGAAAAACATGAACACCGTATATTATTAAGCTAGTGGAGTTTGAGGGCGTGGATGAAAACCAAACATAGGTTGAAACGATACTCCTCAATGACATTTTCAATGTTAGTTCTGTTAGCGACTTTATTTTTCATGGAAGCGTGTGAGTCGTTAGCTCCCATTGTAATCCAGAATCAAACTGAACAAACTTTAACGATCACAATAAACGATAGGCGCATTGGTGAAGTTTTACCTAGCTCCGAAATCAAGAATAAGCTTGTAACTATTACTGCTAGCTTCAAGATTGAAGGAGAAAATTCAGCTGGCGAAGTTATCTATTCCAAGAAGTTTCAGCTTGAGGAAATGATAAATATGCATTACAAAGTTATTATTTCGACTCCAAATAGCCCTTAATAAATCCTAGTTGTTCCTTAACTGGCAACCTCCGCTATTTCCCGTAACAATATATCTAAAACCGCTTTGGGAAGTGCTGATGCTCAACCCCAAATCACCTCAAACTTCTTTCCTCGAAGCTGTATTTACGACCGCGTTGTTCCTCAAGGCCATTTATTTAAGGAAACAAACTGAATGATGACTTTTTCAGCAGTCTGCCGAACTTGACCAATTAGACCTATCACCTGATTTGATTTTTCTCCGCCTTTGGGTATAGATTATTTGCAGTGGGGCAGTTGTCTTGGTAGGATTAGCTGTAGGGTTATGATTTTAGCTCAGTTTCAGGGTGTCGGCCGCGACTTGTTCGCCAGGGGACTGGTATCTTCCCACAGCGGCAACTTGAGTATCCGGCTGGGCGACCGTCTGTTTATCACCCGCCGCGGCTGCCGGCTCGGTTCCATCCAGGAGCACGACCTCATCGAGACCGGCGTCAATAAAAACGACCGGCTGACGCCACTGGCCTCAACGGAACTGGCCGTCCACCGGGCCATCTACCAGAGCACTGCCGCCTCGGCCATCGTCCACGCCCATCCTCCCCACGCCGTAACTCTCTCACTACTGGAAACCGAGATTGTACCCAACTGTGCCGAAGGTGTAGCTGTGCTCGGCCAGGTCCCTGTTCTCGGCTGGCACACGGACATAAGGTCGGAGGCCTTCGTCAACGTCGTCGCCGAGGCATTAACCAGGCACCGGATTATTATGGTTCACGGTCATGGCTGTTTTGCCATCGGCCAGCTACTCGATGAAGCCTATGACTACACCACATCCCTCGAGGAAAGCTGCCACGTTCTCTACCTGTTGAAATCACTCGAGGCCGGGGCTAAGAAGTCTTAGTTTTTTTCTTCTTCTTCGGCTGGTCAAGGCGGAAGAGCTTGGCAAAGAATTTCTTTACTCCGCCGGCCTGGGCAAAGTCTTTCATAATTACCGGACCGAAATGGACCAGCATTATTCCCATGAGAACAAGCGGGAATACCACAAAGTACCATGATTTCTCCAACAGGCCCCCGGTGATGGGTACCGTGAGCAGGCTGATATTCACCGAGAAAATGGGGTTATGGGTAAAGAGCAAGAGTAGTAATGCCAGAGCGAAAACAATGAATAATTCGCGTGTCATCAGGATACTGAGCACACCGAGAGCCGTGGCTAAGCCATTACCGCCGGTAAATTTCAAATAGACCGGCCAGATATGACCGGCGACGGCAGCCAGACCAGCCGCCATGGCAAACTCCAGCAGGAACTGCGGCGAAGGATTGAAGAATCTGGTCAGAAAATAGGGTAAAGATGCGGCGATGAACCCTTTACCAAAGTCGAAAACCCCGACGCCGATACCCGCCGCCTTATTAACATTAACGAAGACATTACGGGCACCGGCATTGCCGCCATCTATCGTGCGGATATCTTTCCCGGTGAGAAGGCGGGTAACGATATAAGCTACCGGAATCGCACCGAGGAGATAGCCAAGGACGATGGCAATAGAACCGGCGGTTATACCGCTCATCAGCGCTTTTGTCTCGCTCCGGTCGGTTTCTTTTTATAGGCTGGCGTGCACCACTTCAGATATTTGGGCTTATTACCCCGGATGACATCGGAGTAGATTTGCTGTAGCTTCCTGGTGACCGGGCCAATCTCCCCATCGCCAACCAGGCGGTGGTCGATCTCAGTAATCGGTGTTAAATGAGCCGCCGTGCCGGTAAGAAAGCACTCCCGGGCGGTATAAAGTTCGCTGCGGTCAACCAACCGCTCTTCCGTTGCAACACCCAGCTCTTTTTGCGCCAGCTCTATCACCGTATTCCGGGTAATGCCCATCAGGATATTACTGTAAGCGGACGGCGTCACCAGTTTACCGTTGATGACCAGAAAGATATTCTCGCCGCTACCTTCCGAAACATGGCCGTCGGGGGAGAGCATGATGGCCTCATCATAGTTATTCTCGATGGCTTCAGTTTTGGCGAAGGCATTATTAACATAGATGCCGGCCACCTTTATCTGTGGCGGAATCATGTTGTCCTCCGGGCGCCGCCATGAAGAGACGCCACATTTGCCCTTGTCGGTATCGAGATAACGTCCCCACGGAATAGCGAAGACAAGAAAATCATTCTCCAGGTCATGGAGACGGACGCCCAGAGCTTCAGAGCTTTTGTAGGCCAGGGGACGGATATAGATATCTTCTTGAAAGGCACACTTTTCCACCACTTTCACAGTTATCCGGCAGAGCTCATCGAGAGAATAGGGCAGGTCTATCTTTAACACACGGCAGCCGTTAAGCATCCGCTCGTAATGTTCTTTGAGGCGGAAGATATAAATCTGCTTTTGTTTGCTATTCCAGTTACCCCGGATACCCTCGAACAATGCCGTGCCATAATGCAGGGCATGGGTCATTACTCCAATTTTCGCCTCGGCTAACGGAACAATTTTGTTGCGGAAAAAGACATAAGACGGCATGAGCATTACTCCTTTCCTATATGGCGTCTATTATAGCCACTGACAGGACATAAGACAAGTAGAGTTAATTAAGCTAAATGCTCTTTAATTCTACTTACCCATTCTCTCAGTGTAAAGAAACTACCGGGACAGGCTGGGCGTATTGAGAGTATAGCCGTCCTCGTTTTCCGGGAAAAGGTCTTTTAATAGCAGAGTGCGACCGGTCTGGATGGCAGTGAAGCCGTATTTTTCACGGATACGGTCGACCGTCTTGTTCAATTGCTCCAATCGCTGTGCCGTCACGTCCAGCATATTCAATTGTCTGCCCGACTCCGTCAGGTCGGCGACACCGATACCGATAAGCCGTACCGGCTGTTTTCCGAGGGACAATGCCCGGTCGAGCAATTTCTCCCCGGTAGCAAAGATTGCCTGGTCGCTATCCGTGGTCTGAAGCAAAGTACGACTGCGGGTAATCGTGGTAAAATCAGCGTAACGCAGCTTTAACCTGACGCAGCGTGCCTGCTTGCCCTGCTCCCGTAATTCCACCCCGACTCTCTCGCTGAGGTAATGCAGCGTCGCCTTGATGGCGGAACGGTCTCCCGTGTCCTGAGCAAAAGTAGTCTCCCGGCTAATGGACTTAGCTTCGCCCGGCAGGAACTCGACTTTCCTGTCATCGATACCGTTAGCCCATTGATGCAATACCTCACCAAACACACCAAAACGACTTTTCAGGGCATTAAGAGACATTCTGGATAGTTCTCCTATAGTGCGAATGCCCAGCCCTCTTAATACCGGCTCGGTCTTCTCCCCCACTCCAGGTAACTTTCCAATCGCAAGAGGAGCAAGAAAAGCACGCTCTTCGCCGGCGGCCACCTCCACCAGACCATCGGGCTTGCTGAAATCAGAAGCCACCTTGGCAATTAATTTATTGCTGGCAATGCCAATCGAGGCACAGAGGCCCAGTTCGTCTTTAACGCGTTTCTTCATGGCCACCGCCATCCGGCGCATCGAGCTGTGAAGAGATTCAAAGCCGGTCACGTCGAGGTAAGCCTCATCGATACCGACCGGCTCGAGAAAGGGAGAAAAATCAGCCAGGATAGCCATAAACTTTTGCGAGGCGTCCCGGTATTTCGGATAGCCGCCTTCGATGAAAATTGCCTGGGGACAGAGCCGGCGGGCGGTAACCAACGGCATACCGGCATGCAGGCCGAAAGCCCGGCCTTCATAGGACGCCGAGGCCACCACACCCCGGCCCCCGGGCCGGCCGCCAACCACTACCGGTTTACCCCGCAGTGCCGGATTTAGCACCTGCTCCACGGAAACAAAGAAGGCATCCAGGTCAACATGCATAATCGTCCGGCCGGCCGGACGTTTTATTTCTCCACTTTCACCCATAACTTTTCCCCATCGGTGATAAATTCTATTGTACCATTCTCGTCGGTACGGTAAATGTTCGACGGGGCCAGCTTCGTCCGCAACCGGTCCAATGCGGCATTGGTCGGATGACCGAATGGATTACCACTGCCCACCGAAATAACCGCCACTTCGGGATTAACCACCGCCAGGAACTCAGTGCCCGTCGAGCCGCTTGAGCCGTGATGGGCAACTTTAAGCACAGTGCTGGCTAAGTCGGCCCGGCGACCAATCAGCCCCAATTCGGTCTCTTTAACAATATCACCGGTAAGCAAGAAACTCACCTTGTCTGCTTCCAAACGCAGCACCACACTCTTACTGTTAATATCAGACCCATTATCGGTCAAAAGGGCCTGGTCAGGACCGAGCACTTCGATAATGGTCTCTTTCAAGTTAATCTGTTGCCCTTCCTCAATTATGGAACAGGGAATAGCCGACTGCTCGATAAGGTCGAGCCATTCATCGTAGAGAGGAGAAGAATAGGCCAAATCGGGATAAAGCACCTGCCTCACTTTATACCTCTTTAGGACCTCGACCAGTCCCGCCAGATGGTCGGGATGGGGATGAGTCAACACCACCAGTTCGATAGTCCTATCCCAGAAGGGCATCCGTTTACCCAGTTCCAGCCCGATGGCCTGCGGACTGGGGCCGCCATCAATCAAGACTTGCTGGCTGCCCCGTTGAATCAGGATAGCATCACCCTGTCCCACATCGAGAAAACCGACATGCAGTCGGCCATCAGGCATACTTGCGGCGGCAAGTACGGTCAGGGCCGCCACTACCAGCAGAGACGGGATAACCCATTTCCTGGGTAATCTTGAGGTAAAATCAACGACTTTATGCGTCATACCGGCCAACTTGCTCCTATTATTGCCGAGCCAGCAGAACAGGACAAGGGCCGAATAATAGACCAGGACAAACGCAGTACCGATTGAGCCGTATCCAATTGAGAGCGGAGGTACAGCATCGAAAACTCGGACGACTAAGAGAAGGTAGGAAATGAAGAGCCAGGCGAGCCAGCCAACAACTTGAGCCAGCGGTGGGGCAACCAGAGCTAGACTTCCAGCCAGAACCCCGGTGATAATGATACCGGGCAAAGCCAACACGGCGAAAAAGGTGGCAAGCGGCGAAGCAAAAGAGACAATGCCGAAATAGTAGGCAATGAGTGGCCAGACAGCGATGACGGCGGCCAGACTGACGCCGAGACTATCAATGACAAAGTTCATCACCGGAGCGGCCTTGCCTTCGCCAAATACGTTAGCTACTATCCTCCTGCCGACGGATTGAATCGGCGGAAAAAGGAGGACTAGACCCATCATCGATAAGAAGCTCATCTGGAAAGAAGCATCCCACAGTACCGGCGGGTCAATACCCACCATAATAGCCGCCGCCAAGGCTAAGGCCACGGCGCCGCTGCGCTGCCGTCCGAGAAGTTCGGCCATCAGAAACAAACTGGCCATGATGGCAGCTCTCAGCACCGGAGGGTGCATCCCGGTGAGCAGAGCATAAATCCAGATAACACCCAGGGCCAGCCAGATATAAATATAATGTCTCCGGCCAAAAAGCCAGATACCGAGACCGAGCAAAATACCGGCGACGATAGTAAGATGAAGGCCGGAGATAGCCAGGATATGCGTGGTGCCGGTACGGGTAAATTCATCTCTGACCGGCGAAGGAATATTACTCCTGATACCCAGAACGATACCCTGGGCCAGCGATGCCTGCGGCTCAGGTAAGACTTCAGCCATGGCTTGAGATAGCCGATTTCTCAGCGAATAGACCCACACCAGAAACCAGGAACCGCGGTTGCCTGCCTGCACCTGTATTTGCGGGTAGAACATTATGGAGTAGATTCCCTGATGGGCAAGGTACGCTGGATAATCGAAGTCGTCAAGCCGGGACGGTGTCTCCAACTTCCCGGTGACCAAGAGCACATTGCCATAATGATAAACCGGGTATCTGGGCACGAAAAGCAGGACATTACCGGATACGTTAGATGATTGCCCATCTATTTGTATTTCGCGCGCCGAAAAATAAAGGCGGGTAGTCTGGTCGCTTACTTCGGGGTCGCGCAATACTGTTCCGTTGATAGTGACACTTTCGGCCTGGCCATTATAGGAATGGAGGTTCCCACCAGTACCCGGTTGGCTTAATTGATAATATGAAGCCGCACCAAACAATATGAATAGGCCAAGACTGGCCATGATTACCTGTTTCCGGTGCCGGCGGATGATGAAAAGTAAAGGAAGCGGGACAAGCCCGGCAAGGAGGAATACTGGCAGCAAACTGAGCCGGGCACCCAGAAAGATACCAATAACCCACACGGCGCTGAGATAAATGAGTAGCACTATTCCTACCTTATCCGGCGAAGGCTTGAGCCGTAGTCCTACCAGTCGGCGACCGTAATCTTATCCTTAATCTCCTCGTAGGTGTTATTACTAATGCCGGCTACTTTGAGTAGTTCGCCCGTGTTACGGAATGGCCCGTTCTGCTGACGGTAATCAACGATACGCTGGGCTAGCGTATCACCAATACCGGGTAATGCTTTAAGTAGCCAGATTTCAGCCCGGTTGATATCAATTCTTTGTGGTTCCCCAGCCCCAACCTCGCCAACATAAAACTTAAGGTTGCCAAGGTCAGCGGCAGCCGTGGTGCCGCCAGCTGCTTGCAGCAAATTATTAATGGTGTCCTGGCTAGTAAAAGAGTAAATCACTGGCATATTAACTGCACCACCAAGGTAAATCTCACCTTCTATCTCCGGGCGGGGCGGTAAAGAAATCTCAACGGGCGGCGATGGACGGTATCTTACCCAGATGAGGCTACCACTAACGATAATGATAACAACCAGAATTGTAGACCGTCAGCGATAATGGGACACGAAAGGGGTCGAGAAAACCGAACAGTTGGGGGTGGTGTAAGCTCCGTGTGAGGTAGTAGACTAACCTCAATATAGAAAGGAGCTAATGTGTCCCAGAAAATCGAAGATAAAGC
>JBDRLU010000040.1:0-25496 GCA_043812795.1 Chloroflexota bacterium | reverse complement strand
GGACAATGAGAATAAAGTGGTCACAAGAAAGGAACTCATGGCCAAGATAGGGGAACAAGAAGGAACGACGACTACCAGTTATATTGATGTCTGTGTGAAGAGGCTGAAGGATAAGCTGGAAAGGGAGCTTGGTCATCCCATCCTGATTGTGCAAGAGGACGGCGCCAGCTACAAATTCACCGGATAAACATGACGCGATACCTTATTTTTGAAACCAATGTGGAAAAACAAAAGAGGGGCTGTACAGCCCCTCTTTATTAATGCAAATTCTCCGTTTACACCTCGCGGAACTCACCCTCGACGGTGCCTTCATCGCCGCCTTTGTCTTTTTTCTCTTCCCCACCCGTCTCTTCACCACCTGGAGGCGGTGGTGGTGGCTGCTGTTCCTGCTTATAGACAACCGACCCTACCTTCTGGAGGGACTGGTTCAAGGCATCAACCGCCCGGCGTAAAGCCTCGACATCCTGCCCTTGCAATGCCGTCCGCACCTCTTTAACCTTATCCTCTACTTCCTGGTTCAAGTCAGCCGGTATCTTATCTTTCTGGTCGCGCAGTGTCTTTTCGGCAGTGTAAGCCAGATTATCGGCAGTGTTGCGCATTTCGACCTCTTCACGCCGCTTGGCGTCTTCCGCCGAATGGGCTTCGGCTTCCTGCCGCATCTTCTCCACCTCGGCCTTGGAAAGGCCACTGGTAGCCGTGATAGTAATTTTCTGCTCTTTGCCGGTCCCCTTGTCCACCGCTCTCACGCTGAGGATACCATTGGCATCGATGTCGAAACTAACCTCGATTTGTGGCATACCGCGTGGTGCCGGCAGAATACCGTCGAGGATAAACCTGCCGAGTGTCCGGTTGTCATTCGCCATCGAGCGCTCACCTTGCAACACATGAATTTCAACACTGGTCTGGCTATCACTGGCCGTGCTGAAAATCTGGCTCTTGGAAGTGGGTATGGTCGTGTTACGCGGGATGAGCGGCGTCATTACCGCGCCCATAGTCTCAATACCGAGGGTAAGCGGCGTCACGTCCAGAAGAAGGACTTCTTTGACTTCACCCTTGAGCACGCCGGCCTGAATAGCCGCCCCGACCGCCACGACCTCGTCCGGATTGACGCCTTTATTCGGCTCTTTGCCGAAAAATTGTTTCACTTTCTGCTGCACCAGCGGCATCCGTGTCATTCCGCCGACCAGGATAACCTCGTTAATCTGGGACGCCGTTTTACCGGCGTCGGTAAGTGCCTGGCGGCATGGTTCGAGCGTTTTATCGACCAGGTCCATGACCAATTGTTCCAGCTTGGCCCGGGTCAGGTTGATATTAAGGTGTTTGGGGCCGCTGGCATCGGCGGTAATAAAAGGCAAGTTGACATCGGTCTGCTGGACGGTGGTCAGCTCGATTTTAGCCTTCTCAGCGGCTTCCTTTATCCGCTGCAGGGCCATCCTGTCCTGCCTCAGGTCGATCCCCTGGTCGCGCTTGAACTCATCGCACAGCCAGTCCATGATTATCTGGTCGAAGTCATCGCCGCCGAGATGGGTATCGCCACTGGTGGACTTGACCTGAAAAGTGCCTTCGCCAATCTCAAGAACGGAAATATCGAAAGTACCACCACCAAGGTCGTAAACGGCGATGGTCTCTTCCTTCTTCTTGTCCAGACCGTAGGCAAGAGCGGCTGCCGTCGGTTCGTTAATTATCCGCAGCACGTTAAGGCCGGCGATGGTACCCGCATCTTTGGTCGACTGCCGCTGGGCATCGTTAAAATAGGCGGGAACGGTGATAACGGCATCGGTAACTTTTTCACCCAGGTAAGCTTCCGCATCCGTCCTCAATTTCTGGAGAATCATCGCTGAAATTTCTTCCGGGCGGTACTCTTTGCCGCCCATGAGTACCCGCACTTCATTATTGGCGCCCCGGCTCACCTTATAGGTCTTGCGGCGGACGTCTTCTTCAACCGGAAGCTCGCGGCCGGCCGGCTCGCCCCACTTACGGCCCATAAATCTCTTGATGCTGTAAATGGTATTTTCCGGGTTGACGATTGCCTGGCGCCGGGCAATTTGCCCGACGAGGCGCTCCCCGGTCTTGCTTATTGCGACGATGGAAGGCACCAGCGTGCTGCCTTCTGCCGAAGGTATTACTTTCGGTTCGCCTCCCTCCATTACCGCTATTTCACTAAAAGTCGTGCCTAAATCAATCCCCACTGCTCTTGCCATGGTATTACTCCTCCTTCTCTGGTTCTGACTGTTCTTCGCCGTTACCCACGGTCACTTTCGCCGGACGAAGGACTTTATCGTTCAATTTATACCCTTTTTGAAATTCATCAATGATAATGCCCTCTTTACCCTCGACCTGTTTCACGGCTTCATGGAAACGAGGGTCGAATGGTTTCCCTACCGCCTCGATTTGAGATAGTCCGACGGCTTCCAGAGCCGTCCTTAACTTGCGTTCGATGAGTTTAGCCCCTTCCACCCAGGCCGTCCCTTCCGGCTCGGCCGGCATGGCATTCCAGGCCCGCTCGAAGTCGTCGAGGACCGGCAGGAGAGCCAAGATAAGGGCCGCGTTGGCCGATTTGATTAACTCTTCCCGTTCCTGTTCGCTACGTCGCTTGTAGTTGACGAAGTCAGCCTGTGCCCGCTTCCAACCCAGCAGATTACCCTCGGCCCGTACCTTTTCGGTGGCTAAAGCCTCTTTCAGCGATTTGACATCTTCAGTAACCCCGGGTTCCGCTTCAGTAGCCTCGGTTTCCGCTGCGCTAATTTGTTCCTCTTCCGGTTCGGTTTGCTCCATGATTCCTTTCCATCCTCAAAATCTAGTTGGATGACATTTCTCTTCCGTATAGATTAGCCACCAGTTCGCTCAACATCGAAGCAAGGTAATCGACGGTAGCAATGGTGCGGTCATAAGGCATCCGCGTCGGCCCGATGACGCCGACGGTACCCAGTGCCTTGCCGGCCAGGCCGTACTGGCGAACGACCAGACTGCAGTGTTGCACTGCTTCGCTCACGTTCTCCTTGCCGATAATTACCCGCGCCCTGACGTTATATGGCGTAGCGGGGACGATGCTTTTCAGGTTGCGCTGCTCCAGCAACTCCATCAGAGCAACCGTCATCAGATGGTTCTGGACAAATTCGGGCTGGTTCAAAGTGAAATGCAAGCCGGCAAAGCTGGACCTCTCCTGCTCCTGATTGTCCTCGACCTCCATCATTTTCTCGACACAATCGGTCACCTGTTGCTCGATAGGAGACAGCCGGATATCTCCCGACAAAATCTGCGACCGGGTAAGACCGGCGAGGCCGGCGCTGAGCTTACCGGCGAGGGCAGTTAGTTCGGGTTGGGTTATTACTTGCTCGAAAGTCAGTAGCTGCTGCCTCACTTTGGCGCCATGGAGCACCAGGACAACCAGCGCCAGGAAATCATGTAGGCTGACCAGCTCCAGATGTTTGAATTGAGCGGCGTTCCGTTTGGGCAACGTGATGATAGCCACGTTCTGCACCATTCGGGCGACAATGGCCGCCGCCAGGTTCAGCCATTCCTCGAGTTCCTTTTCCAGTTGATGGAACAGATGACTGACGAAAATCTGCTCCGGCGAAGAGAGTTTCACCTCCCCCAGAGACTCGACATAGTAGCGGTAACCTTTGTCCAGAGGGATACTGCCCGCCGAAACATGGGGCCGCGTAATGTACCCCTCTTCTTCCAGGTGGGCCATCTCGTTGCGGACGGTCGCCGGGCTGATGCCCAACTCGCCGTCATCCACCAGACTGTGCGAAGGCACCGGTGTTGCCCGGGTGATGTATTGTTCGATAATAGATTTGAGTATTATCTCGGCCCTTGGTGATAGCATACTTGCCTCCTGTTAGCAGTCCAAGGTCAAGAGTGCTAATTACTATTCTGCACTCTAGCCTCATACTTGTCAAGACCTTACCACGAGGTTATAGTAAAGAGCAAATATGATGACGACCCATAAAATTTTCTTCGGCGATGCCGGCAAGGTGTTGCGTGACCATGTCGCCACCGGGTCCGTCCAGCTTATGGTGACTTCCCCACCCTACTGGAACGTACGTGATTACGGCCACCCCGGTCAAATCGGCTACCATGATACGCTGGAGGCCTACCTCTCCCGGCTCGATGAAGTCTGGCACGAGGTGGTGCGGGCACTGTTACCCGATGGCAAGCTGGCCCTTAATATCGGTAATATCTATTACTCCGAGCCGGACGAGAAAAGGCGGACGACGGCCAACCTTACTTTCCAGCTCTGGGAAAGACTGGACCGTCTCAAAGAGCTCAGGTTCATGGGCACCATTTACTGGCAAAAGACGACCTCCCGTGAAGGTGCCGTCCTTTTCGGCTCTTATCCCTACCCCGCCAACTTTATGATTTCCAATGCCACCGAACCCATTTTTGTTTTCCGCAAGGTCGGCACGCGCCCGGTATCCCCTGAAATTAAAGAACGGTCAAAGATTTCGCGGGAAGAATTTCGCAGTTTTCGCGATGCCATCTGGTCGATTAACGGGGCGGCCGCGGATAAACACACCGCCGCCTTCCCAGTAGAACTCCCCCGCCGTTTGATAATGATGTACTCATTCGTCGAGGATATTGTCCTCGACCCATTCCTCGGGAGCGGCACGACCACCCGGGCGGCCATGGAAATGGGCCGGAACTCAATCGGCATCGAAATACAGCCCGACTTCTTCGACTACATTAAAGAAAAACTCCACCTCAATGAAGAAAGCCAACCCGGCGCCAGCCAGTCTGAGATAGAGGTTATCAATACGCAGAGCGGTAAAAAGAAAAACTACTATATATAGGTACATTGCCCTTGCATTCCCATCAACCGCCCGACATGGTAAACTTTATTTATAATGAAAGCCGTTATTCTGGCCGGGGGAAAAGCGACCCGGCTGCTGCCCCTAACATCACGTATCCCTAAGGCAATGGTGCCGGTGCTTAATACCCCTTTTATCGAGCATGTCATCGGCCACCTGAGCCGTCACGGGATAAAAGATATCGTCCTTGCCCAGGGACATCTGGCCCGGTCTCTGGAAGAGTACCTCGGTGATGGCCGCCGCCTCGGTGTCAGGCTGAGCTATGCCACGGAAGATACTCCTCTGGGGACGGCCGGCGCCGCCAAAAACGCCGCCCGCTACGTGGACGGGCCTTGCCTGGTCTTGAACGGCGATATCTTTACCGACCTGGATTTTACCGCCATGGTGGACTTTCACCGGAGGAATAAGGCCAGAGTGACCATTGCCCTGACGCCGGTCGCCGACCCCACCCAGTACGGTCTCATCGAGACCACCGCCGCCGGCAGAGTAACACGCTTTCTGGAGAAGCCGAAACCGGACGAAGTTACCACCAATATGATAAATGCCGGTACTTACGTTCTGGAACCGGACGTCCTGGCCCAAATCAAGCCCGGCGTGCCGGTTAGCTTCGAGCGCGAGGTCTTTCCCGGACTGCTATCCCAAGGCCAACCGGTCTATGCTTTCTCATCCACCGCCTACTGGATAGACATCGGCACGCCCGAAAAATATCTTCAGCTTCATCGTGACCTGCTGTCGAATAAGGCCAGCCAATCTATAGAGAAGGCTACGGTTAACGATAATTCAATCCACCCGACCGCCCAAATACAGGGGCCGGTAGTCATCGGAAAAAACTGCTCTCTGGGGCCGCGGGTGAAGCTAATCGGGCCGGTGGTATTGGGCAATGGTTGCAGCGTAGCCGAAGATTCAATGATTGAAGGATGTGTTGTCTGGCATAATGTCAGATTCGGGCCAAGGGTGCAATTGAAGGACTCGGTGGTGGCTGATAATTGTTGTTTTATGGGCAATAACGCCGGTGAAAACGTGGTGCTGGGCGATAATGTCACCGTCGCCCGTGGCGTTAAGCTGGAATCCGGTAGCCGTATTGAGCCGGAGACAACCATAGAATAACCGGGTGTGGGTACACTAGCTTTAACGGCGGATTTACGTTAAGAGTCATTCTGAGGAGTCCTTCCGTAGAAGGATGACGAAGAATCCGTACTCAGAGAAAGATAACATGGATTCTTCGCTACGCTCAGAATGACATGGATGTAATATTTCTAGAGGCAGGCTCTTAACTGTAAAGGAGAGTGAACCATGTCAGACCAATCGGAACAGGAACAGACCAGCTATTTACCCACGGATACCCGTATGTGGCCGGCGAAGCGGTATCTGGAGATGTACCGCCGTTCGATGGCTGACCCGGAAAGATTTTGGGCGGAAGAAGCCCGTAAGCTCGACTGGTACAAGACCTGGGACAAGACCCTGGAATGGAATCTCCCTTATGCCCGTTGGTTTGTCGGCGGCAAGCTCAATGCCTCCTATCAGTGTGTTGACCGCCATGTCAAGACCTGGCGGCGAAGCAAGGTAGCCATCTACTGGGAGGCAGAGACCGGTGAGGCCAGGGTATTAAGCTATTCCACCCTTTTCCGCGAAGTCAACCACTTTGCCTCCGGACTGAAAAAACTGGGTATTCGTAAGGGAGACAAAGTTGCTCTCTACCTGCCGATGATTCCCGAGCTGCCCATCTTCATGCTTGCCTGTGCCCGTATCGGGGCGGTACATACGGTCATTTTTTCCGGGTACAGCTCCCAGGCCATCTGCGAAAGGATAAGCGACGTCCAGGCCAGGGTGATTATTACTGCCGACGGCGGGTACCGTCGCGGCAGCATCATTCCACTCAAAGAGATAACCGACCAGGCCGTAAAAGGCTGCTCTTCCGTGGAAAAAGTGGTCGTAATTAAGCGGACGGGACAAAAAATTCCCTGGGATGACAAAAAGGATATCTGGCTTTCGACGATGCTAGACGGCACCGAACGGTTCGTCACCCCGGAACCGATGGACTCGACTCACCCCCTGTATATCCTTTATACTTCAGGGACGACGGGTAAACCGAAGGGAGTCGTCCACAGCACCGGCGGCTACCTTACCTTCAACCATGCGGCCTACCAGTGGGTCTTCGACATTCGGGAAGAGTCCGTCTTCTGGTGTACTGCCGATGTCGGCTGGGTGACCGGCCACAGTTCTATCGTTTATGCTCCCCTCTCCCATGCCGCCGCCATTGTCCTCTATGAGGGGGCACCGGATTATCCGGCTATCGACCGGTGGTGGGATATCATCGAAAAATACGGTGTCACTATTTTCTACACTTCCCCCACCGCCATCCGATTGTTCATGCGCGCCAGCGAAAAATGGCTGGAACCGCACGACCTTTCCAGTCTCGAACTTCTCGGCAGCGTCGGCGAGCCAATCAACCCGCAGGCCTGGCACTGGTTTTACAAAAACATCGGCAAAGAAAAATGTCCGATTGTCGATACCTGGTGGCAGACGGAGACCGGCGGCATCATGATTTCCCCCACGCCGGGCATTGAGCCGGTACCGTTAAAGCCGGGGTCAGCCAGCTTTCCTCTTCCCGGAATCGATGCCGCAGTAGTTGACAATGACGGCAAGGAATTACCTCCAGGCCAGAGTGGGTACCTGGTTATCCGGAAACCCTGGCCGGGCATGTTGCTCGATTTGTACGGCGACCCGGACCGTTACCAGCAGGCCTACTGGTCACGTTACCCCGGGGTCTATTATGCCGGCGACCTGGCCATGCGTGATGATGAGGGCTATTTCTGGCTGCTGGGGCGGGCCGATGAAGTCCTCAAAATAGCCGGACACCGCCTCAGTACGGCCGAAATCGAAGATGCCATCATCTCCTATCCCGCCGTAGCTGAGTCAGCCGCCGTTGGCAAACCCGACGAATTAAAGGGTGAAATCCTCGTCCTTTTCCTCACTCTTAAAGAGGGGGCTGTCCCATCCGATGACCTGAAGAAACAGATTGTCGCCCATCTCCGCCAGACCATCGGCCCCATTGCCACACCGGACGAAATTTACTTCGTCAACTCACTGCCCAAGACGCGAAGCGGGAAAATCATGCGCCGCGTGCTCAAAGCCGTCGCCTCGGGGCAGAGCAATGTCGGCGACCTGACTACGCTGGAAAGCGAAGCATCTGTTGAGGAAGTGAAAAGGGCTTACGAGAGCCTGAAAGGCATCAAGAAAAAAGAAAACTGAACGAACTTAGGAATTTCTTCAGATAAGACTGTCGCATCCCGATGGCTAGAAATTTAATCTTAACGAATCGGATGCGATTGCTTCGTCCTCGGACTGAAGTCGTCCTTCATAAGAAGGACTCTTCGCAATGACATTAGACACTAAGGGGGTTGTCATAATAGGGCTTCGCCCTCGGGCTGAACTCGGGCTGAAGTCCTATTATTTTTATTTTCCCTCTCCTTCCAAGAGAGGGATTAAGGGTGAGGTCGTCCTTAAAGGAAAGGCAACAGAGAAACAAAAATCTCGTCATGCTATAATTACATAAGAACTATGACCATGTGGGACAGACTGGAACAAATTGATAAACAATATCAGGCGCTGGAAGATCAGATTGCCCGCCCGGAAATAGCTGCCGACCCCAAGCAGCTGCAAAAGCTGGCCCAGGAGCGGGCCGGTCTTGAAAACGTAGTCACCAGGTACCGGGAATATAAGACTACCGTCAAATCACTGGAAGAGACCAAAGGTATGCTTAACGACGGGCTGGACGAAGAGATGAAAACTCTCGTCAAGCAGGAAATAGAAGCCCTCGAGGCAAAGCTCGACCATCAGCTACAGGAGTTAAAACTGGCTCTCCTGCCCAAAGATGCCTACGATGAGAAAGACATCATCGTGGAAATCAGGTCCGGGGTTGGTGGTGAGGAGGCGGGGCTTTTTGCCGCCGACCTCTTCCGGATGTATAGTCGCTACGCCCAGTCCAAGGGCTGGAACGTGGACGTCATCAATACCAGCGATAGCGGCATCGGCGGCTTCAAGGAAATCACCTTTGAAGTGAAAGGCAAAGGTGCCTACAGCCGGTTCAAATACGAAAAGGGGGTACACCGCGTGCAACGGGTGCCCACCACCGAGGCCTCCGGCCGCATCCATACCTCCACGGCGACGGTCGCCGTACTTCCTCAGGCAGAAGATGTGGAAATCGGGATTAACCCGGATGATTTGAGGATAGATATCTACCATAGTGGTGGTGCCGGTGGACAGAATGTGAATAAAGTGGAGACAGCCGTCCGCATTACTCATTTGCCGACCGGGCTAGTCGTTACCTGCCAGGACGAACGTTCCCAGCTCAGAAACAAAATGAAGGCAATGGCCCACCTGCGCGCCCGCCTGCTCGATATCGAGCGGCGCAAACAGGAAGAGGAGATGGCCAAACAGCGGCATTCGCAAATCGGCGGTGGTGAACGGGCTGAAAAAATACGTACTTATAATTTCCCTCAGGACCGCCTCACCGACCACCGCATCGGGCTTAATCTGCATAACCTGCCCCGCATTCTGGCCGGCGACCTTGACCCGCTTATCGATGCTCTGGCAACCAGTGACCAGACGCAGCAACTCGAGGAACAACTGGTATGACCATCGAGGAAACGCTGCGCCATGCCCGGCAGGTTCTTGCCGACAATAATATTGAAGACGCACCTCTTGAGGCTGAAGTATTACTCAGACACGCTCTACAAGTTAGCCGGGTGCAATTGTACCTGGAACTCGACCGACAGCTTGACTCGGCGATAGCTGAAACTTTCCGGCACCTTATCGAGCGCCGGCTTGCCGGCGAACCAACGGCCTATATCACCGGCCATCGCGAATTCTACGGACTTGATTTCTACGTTGACTGCAACGTCCTTATCCCGCGACCGGAAAGCGAGCTTCTGGTCGAAAAAGCTCTCAAACTGGCACGAAATCGCCCGGTTATTACTATCGCTGACATCGGTACGGGTAGCGGCGCCCTTGCCATCAGCCTGGCACTGAATCTGCCTCAGGCCCGGATTTACGCTACAGACATCTCACCGGCGGCCCTCCGGGTAGCCCTCTTCAACTGCCAGCAGCACAATGTGGAGAATCAAGTGTGTCTTCTGGCGGGCGACATGCTCGAACCTCTCCCGGAGCCGGTTGACCTTATCGTCGCTAACCTGCCCTACGTCAAAGAAGCAGAGTTAAGGAAAGTAAATACGCTGAATTTCGAACCGTCCTTAGCCTTAAACGGGGGTGCTAGCGGTCTGGAGAAAATACGCCCGCTTTTCCGGCAGATAAATAACAAGCTGAACCCCGGCGGCTCCGTGCTTATCGAAATCGGGCAGGGACAGAGTGAAGCACTGGTGTCCCTTCTGGAGACTCAGTTCCCATCGGCAGGGATAACCGTCACCGCCGACCTGGCGGGTATTAAGCGAGTTGTCAGTTTAACCCTGCCCATGTTTGCCCACGCACCATTGTCGAGCTAAAAAAATATACCCTGGTCATCGCCCGAAAACTTCCTGCTCGACTCTAGTATTTAACATTGCTGCTTAGGCACAACCTATTGCATTTTTCAATTCATAGTGCTATACTTTGCAACTGACTAATTTTGAGACAAGTGTAAAACAAGGAGGCAGTGTCCTTGGCAAATTATGGCTATATCGGTTTATTTCTTATTGTTGCCATTCTCTTCACACTGACCACCCTTGCTATACCTATCGCTCTCCGGTTTCTTAAAATCGTTCCGAAAAGACCCAGCCCGGTCAAGAATTCCACTTTCGAATGTGGCATGCCTACCATCGGGAAAACCTGGGTGCAATTCAATTTCCGTTTCTATTTTTATGCCCTGCTCTTTCTGGTCCTCGATATCCTGGTTGTTTTCCTGTACCCGTGGGCGGTCGAGCTACGGAAACTGGGTTTTACCGGCCTCGTGGTAGCCTTCGTTTTTCTCGCCTTTATCGTCGTTGGTTACGTCTATGCCTGGAGGAAGAATATCTTAGTATGGAAGTAGGTCTGCCGAAAAGAGACGCCTACCCGACGGATGATATCGACCGGGTCGAAGGCCAAACCATCGAGACGCTCAAGGCCCAAAGCCAGCAACCGATAGCCGACCCGGACCAGTGGCTTGAGGAAGAAATACACCACAACATTATGCTGACGTCAGTCGATGCCGTTATCAGCTGGGCACGGCGCTCTTCGCTATGGCCGGTACTGTGTTTCCCTGCCTGCTGTGCTTTTGAATTCATTGCGACGGCGGCTTCGCGTTTCGATATTTCCCGTTTCGGCATGGAAATTATCCGCGCCTCACCCCGTCAGGCTGACCTGATGATAACCGCCGGGACCTTGACATGGAAAATGGCCCCCCAGGTAAAGCGCATCTATGACCAGATGGCCGAGCCGAAATGGGTAATTGCTATGGGGGCCTGCGCTATCAGCGGCGGAATTTTTGCCGCCTCTTACAGCGTCGTCCCGGGCTATAACCGTATTATTCCGGTTGATGTCTATGTACCCGGCTGCCCCCCGCGACCTGAAGCTTTAATCTACGGGATAAGACAGCTACAGGGTAAAATAGCCAAAGAAGGCACTATCGCTAAGGGGAGGTAAGTCAAAAGGATGACCACCGCTCTTCCGACGACTGAGGTGGCAAAACAAATAGCAACGCAGTTCCCGAAAGCGGTTGTTGCTACCAGCGATACCTTTATTATTATTAGCCATGAATCACTGGTGCCGGTAGCTGGTTTTCTGAAAGACGCTCCCGGCCTCGAGTTCGATTACCTCAACAACATCACCGCCATCGACTACTTCCAGTATTTCGAAGTGGTCTATCAACTCACCTCAATCAAGCACAACCACAGCCTGATGTTGAAAGCGCGCTGCTACGGGCGAGATAACCCCTCATTACCCTCGGTAATTAGTGTCTGGCGTGCGGCTGACTTGCAGGAACGAGAGATTTGCGACCTGATGGGTATCCGCTTCGAAGGCCATCCCAATTCGAAGCACATTGTCCTGTGGGAAGGCTTCCAGGGATATCCTCAGCGTAAGGACTACTTAACATGGTAATGAAAACCGAACCTTTTGTCCTTAATATCGGCCCGGCTCATCCGAGCACGCACGGCGTTTTCCGGATGAGAGCCGTTATGGACGGTGAAGTTATCATCGACCTCGAGCCGATTTTCGGTTATCTTCACCGCGGCATCGAAAAGCTGGCGGAGGAACGGACCTATACCGAAATTATTCCGCTCACCGACCGCCTGGACTATCTGGCCGCGATGAGCAACAACCTGTCTTATTGCATCGCCGTGGAGAAACTCGCTGAAGTCCCCGTACCGGAACGTGCCGAGTACCTGCGCGTGATTCTGGCCGAGTTACAGCGCATCGCCAGCCACCTCGTCGCCGTCGGTGCCTTCTTGAATGACAGCGGCGCCTTCATGACGCCGATTCTCTACATGCTCCGGGAAAGAGAAAAAATCCTCGACCTTTTTGAAATGTTCTCTGGCCAGCGGTTGACCTACAATTGTATACGGGTCGGCGGGCTGGGCCAGGATATCCCTGAAGAGTTCATGCCCGCTTTGCAGAAATTCGTCGATGCAATGCCTCGCTATTTTGACGAATATGACCAGTTGCTGGCACAGAATGAAATATTGCGTGCCCGTGCCACAAATGTCGGAATTCTGTCCAGAGAGATGGCTATCGATATCGCTGCCAGCGGGCCGGTACTCAGGGCCAGCGGTGTCCAGTGGGACATCCGCAAGGCGGACCCGTATTCCGTCTATGACCGTTTCGAGTTCGACATTCCGACCGGCGCCGTCGGCGATTGTTACGACCGTTATTGGGTGAGAGTCCAGGAGATGCGACAGAGCCTGCGCATTATTAAGCAGGCGATGGCACAGTTACCTTCAGGGCCGGTGAAAAGCAAGGTGCCGCAGCTTATTCGTCCGCCCGTCGGTGAAGCTTATGGCCGTATCGAGGCTCCCAAGGGCGAGCTTGGTTTCTACCTGGTATCCGATAATTCGATTGCTCCTTATCGCTGTCATATTCGCGCCCCGAGCTTCATTAACCTTACCGCCCTGCGCGAAATGATTGTCGGCGGTAAAATAGCCGATGCCATCATCACCTTCGGCAGTATCGATATTTGTATGGGCGAGGTGGACCGATGACGTGGCTAGCTGTCGTATTCAATAATCTGGTCCTTATCGCTCCGACAATAGCCTGGATTATTGCCATCGTTTTGACCGTGTTGATGTTAAGACAGGGAGGCGGTCGAGCCGAACACTTTTTACTTACCGGGTGCTGCCTGATGTTAGCATCTGTACTGCTCACCATTCCGATATCGGTGATTGTTCCGATGCTTATTGAAAGTGGGGCCAGCAATATCAGAACCGCGTCAGTAGTCGGCGGGTACCGCCTGTTCTTAAGTCTCATTAACCTGGCCGGAATCGTTTGCCTGGTCTATGCTTACTGGGTAAAGTTTAAGGTAAGAGCATGATATTTAATTCATTAAATGTTTCGTATAAAGCCTTACCGCCGGACTGGCCGGGCAACTTCTGGGCGCACTGGATTATCTTTACCGTCATTATCCTGGCTTTCGTACTCAGCCTGGTTATCGGCTTCATCTGGTTCGAACGGAGAGGCCTGGGCCGGATGCAGGCGCGCCTCGGCCCCAACCGCCTGGGACCATTCGGCCTGCTTCAGCCGATAGCCGATGCCGTTAAAGTACTCCTCAAAGAGGATATCGTACCTGATGCCGCCGACAAGGTCGTCCACTGGCTCGCCCCGATTGTCGCCTTTACTCCGGTCTTGATGGTCTTTGCCGTGGTGCCCTTCCAGAACGGAGCGGCACTGGCCGACCTGAATGTCGGTGTCCTTTATTTCGTCGCCATCAGTTCCATCAGCACGGTAGGCGTATTTATGGCCGGGTGGGGTTCGAGTAACAAATACAGTATGCTCGGAGCGATGCGAGACGTCGCTTCGGTAGTAAGCTACGAAATTCCGGTAGTACTGGCGACCGCCGGCGTGGTGTTGCTGGCCGGAACGCTTTCCCTTAACGGGATAGTCGTCGCTCAGAATATCCCCTTTATCTTTCTGCAACCACTCGGCTTTCTCCTCTTCTTCATCGGCAGCGCTGCCGAAATCAATCGCAGTCCTTTCGACTTACTTGAAGCTGATTCCGAGATTGTGGCCGGTTTCCACACCGAATATTCCGGCATGAAATTCGCGTTGTTCTATCTGGTCGAGTATGCTGAAGCCCTGGCGGTTGCCGCCATCATTACTACTCTTTTCCTCGGCGGCTGGCGGGGACCGCTTTTACCGCCGTGGCTCTGGTTCCTGATAAAAGTGGTGGCGGTCTTCTTCGTTCTGTTCTGGATACGGGCCACCGTACCCCGCGTCAGAATCGACCAGCTCATGACGCTGGCCTGGAAATTCCTCCTGCCGCTGGCCCTGATAAACCTGGTGATTACCGGCATCGAAGTACTGATTTTCCCGGCGTTACCCTGGGGCCTGGTATTTCTAAATATTGCCATCATGGTCGTGCTGGTGTTACTCTGGTCGAGACTCTTTAAAATAGGACGGGCCAAAGTTGAAGCTTGAAAATTACGGACTGGGTATCGCTAAAGGGATGCGCCTGACCCTGACGCACCTGTTCCGCCATCCGATTACCACTCAGTACCCGGAGCAGAGGCTCTCGCCATCGCGCCGGATTCGTGGTAACGAGCTAATTTGGAACAAAGAGAAATGTACCGGTTGCGGTACGTGTGCCAAGTCCTGTCCCATCGGCGCGATTGAAATTGCGACTTCACCCAACCTGGTAGAAAATAAATATGCCGTCGAAAAGTACCAGGTGGATACCGGTTATTGTATTCAATGCGGTTTATGCGTCGAGGCCTGCCCTTACGAAGCCCTGTACCTGAGTACCGCTTATGAAAAAGCTAAGTACAAGCGCGGTGACCTGGTACAAAGTAAAGAGGTGATGCTTTATACCCCGGAACGGCAGACCAGCGGTTATTTCTATCCTGAATTTGCTGAAAAATTACCCGAGCAAACGTTGCTTGTGGAAAGGAAAGAGTCGATAGGGTAATGGGACTGACGATTGCCTTCTGGGTGATGGCGGTGGTCGGTGTTGTTGCAGCCTTAATGGTGGTCTTGCTGCGCAACGTCTTCCGGGCCGCCCTGTGCCTGGTGCTGACGCTAGTCACGGTAGCCGGACTTTATTTCACGCTCAGTGCCGACTTTCTGGCCGTCGTCCAGATTCTGGTTTACGTCGGCGGTATATCAATATTAATCATTTTGGCCATCATGCTCACCCGAGAAGTACAACGGGGCAGTCCATCCAACCGGCTGCAGATTCCGGCTTTTGTCATCGTCGTTCTCTTCCTGGGATTAGCGATTTTTGCCCTGACCAACACACCGTGGACGATATCGGCAGCAGCACCGTTACAACCGACCACGTCGGCGCTGGCCGATAAACTGATGGGGCAGAACGGTTTCATCCTGCCGGTCGAAATAGCGGCGGCGCTGTTACTGGCGGCTATTCTGGGCTCCATTGTTTTAGCGAGGGAGAAGTAAAAATGGCTATTGGGTTAACGCATTATCTGGTATTGTCCGCCATTCTCTTTTCCATCGGGCTATATGGTGCTCTGACGAAACGGAACACCATCGTCATCCTGATGTCGATTGAAATCATGCTTAATGCGGTCAACATCGCCATGGTTGCCTTTTCGCGGTATATCGTCCCGGTGCTGCTGACCGGGCAGGTCTTTGCCATTTTCATCATTGCCGTGGCCGCCGCTGAAGCCGCTGTCGGCGTGGCGATTATCATGAGTATCTACCGCAGTCGCGAGACGATTGAAACGGACAAAATCGATTTAATGAAATGGTAGTTTAGCATGTGGGTCGAAGTTAAAAAAGCACAGAGCCTGATGATGGCCGAAATGTGGAAAGAGCTCTTCGAAGGCGAAGGCATTCCGGCCCGTATTATGCCGACCTCCGGCCTGCCCACGGGACAGGAGCTGGCTGACTATCGCGTTCTGGTACCGAAGGATAAAGCACACGTAATTCCGGAGATATTGGGGAAGTTATAATGCCGTATCAATTAGTCTGGCTTATTTTTCTACTGCCAATCTTCTCCTTCCTGATAATATCCTTTTTTATCCGGCCCTTCGTCAAGTTGGACCTTGAGAAGTGGGACTGGAAATCTAAAATCGCCGGCTATATCACCATCACCGCCATCAGCAGCTCATTGATATTAGCTATCTGGGCACTGACGGCCGTCTGGTCGGCACCTCATCATGTGGTAGCGGTGCCGGATATCCCCTGGCTGAACGTGGGCAACCTGAACATCCATCTGGGACTACTATTGGACTCGCTGACGGCAGTAATGCTCGTCGTTGTGACCATCGTCAGCTTGATGGTACAGATTTATTCACAGGGCTACATGCACAAAGACCCGGGTTATCATCGTTACTATGCCTGGATGTCCCTCTTCACCGCCTCGATGTTAGGCCTCGTTTTATCCGATAACCTGCTTTTTACCTTCGTTTTCTGGGAGATGGTGGGGCTATGTTCTTACCTGCTCATCGGTTTCTGGTTCCACCGCCCCTCGGCAGCCAACGCCGCCAAGAAGGCTTTTATCGTTACCCGGCTGGGTGATTTCGGCTTCCTGTCCGCCATCCTGCTTTTATTCGCCCGCACGGGTACTTTCGATATCCTTCAGCTTCATGAACTGGCCGTCGCCGGCACCCTGGCTGGTACCACTCTCACCTGGGCAGCCATCGGGATTTTTGCCGGTGCGGCCGGTAAATCAGCCCAGTTCCCACTCCATGTCTGGCTACCCGATGCCATGGAAGGCCCAACGCCGGTCAGCGCCCTAATCCATGCAGCGACCATGGTCGCCGCCGGTGTCTTTCTGGTCGCCCGCACTTTCCCTCTCTTCGAGCATTCGACGCAGGCCGTGACCACAGTAGCCGTCATCGGAGGCTTTACGGCTATCTTCGCCGCCAGCATGGGCCTGGTGATGACCGATATCAAGCGGGTGATTGCCTACTCCACTATCAGCCAGCTGGGCTACATGATGGTCGGCTTGGCCACTGGTGGCATCGCCATCGGTATTTTCCACCTGTTCAATCATGCTTTCTTCAAGGCACTGCTTTTCCTCGGTGCCGGCAGCGTGAACCATGCCACCGGCACTTTCGATATGCGCCAGATGGGAGGGCTGCGCAAAGTAATGCCCTGGACTTACCGTCTCTTTCTCATTGCCGCCCTGAGCCTGGCGGGTATCTGGCCTCTCTCCGGTTTCTGGAGCAAAGATGAGATTCTCGCCTTCGCCCAGCATCCAGAAACAGCGTTATCACCGGCAGCCCAGCCCTTCGTCTTTGCTTTCGTCATGATAACCGTCTTTATGACGGCGTTTTACATTTTCCGCGTTGTCTTTATCACCTTTACCGGAGAATACCGGGGAGGCAGCGGCGATGCTCACGGCCACAGCCATCTCCATGAATCATCTAAAGTCATGGTAATACCAATGGGTGTCCTGGCCGTCCTCGCCATCGTTTCCGGCTTAGCCAATGTCAGCGGACAGTTCGGTGCGTTTATGGGCCACGGTGAAACTCATGGTTTTATCGAAGGTCTCTTCGGTATTTTGACGCACCCCTTACCCTGGATATCACTAGTCCTGGCCGGGCTTGGTATCTTCCTGGCCTATGCCATGTACGGCGCCAAATGGCTGTCCGCCGAGCGCATCGGTAGTATGTTCCAGCCCTTCTACGTCGTCTTTTCGCACAAATACTATTTCGATGAACTTTATGAGAATATCTTTGTGAGGAAGGCTTTGCTCGGTGGCTTTTTCCGTGGATTACAGCAGTTTGATACCCACGGAATCGATGGCATAGTCAACGGAGTAGCTAACGGCACCGCCGGAACCGGGCGGGCCATCCGGCGGGCGCAGACCGGCCAGCTACAGCTCTACGGATTAGCCATCGGCATCGGCATTGTGGCCATTGCCCTGGTGCTTTATTTCTTCGGATGAATTGAATCTTGATAGAGGAATTAAGGTAAGGCTATAAAATGTTATCAGCGATAGTTTTCTTACCGATAGTGGGGGCCATCATCGTCGCCCTGGCGGGCAGCCGCCATCGACTGATTCGATGGATATCGGCGGTTTTCACCTTTATTCCTCTGCTGTTATCCGTTATCCTTTTCGCCAATTTTAACCGCTCACTGGCGGCCGGGGCCGTCCAGTTCGAAGAAAAAGTGTCCTGGATTAAGGCGATTAATGCTAACTATCATCTCGGTGTGGATGGTCTGAGCCTGCCGCTGGTGGTACTGACGGCCTTCCTGGGCTTCATGGTCGTCCTTATCTCGTGGAAAGAGCACAACCGAGTCCGTGAGTACTTCGCGTGGCTCCTGCTGCTGGAAGCCAGTATCCTCGGTGTCTTCTCCTCACTCGACCTGCTGCTCTTCTTCGTCTTCTGGGAAATCGAGGTTATCCCGATGTACTTCCTCATCTCGGTATGGGGGGCAGGGAGAAAAGAATACTCGGCCTTAAAGTACGTAATTTACACTTTATTCGGCAGTGCTCTCATGCTGGCCGGCATCCTCAGTCTCTATTTCACCACCGGCAGCCTGAGTATGGTGGACTTAGCCAAGAGTGGGTTACCCTCAGTTACAGTAATTCCAGCGGCGGCGATGTTCTTCCTGCTGCTGACCGGCTTTGCCGTCAAGTTACCGGTAGTGCCGTTACATACTTGGTTGCCCGATGCCCATACCGACGCCCCGACGGCCGGTAGCGTCATGCTGGCCGGAGCACTTATCAAGATGGGTGGCTATGGCATTATTCGCATTGTTGTTAGTATTTTCCCTGAGGTTGCCCGCGCCTATGCCCCGCTGCTGGTGCTACTGGCCACGATTAGCGTGCTTTACGGCGCCGCCATTACCTTGAGGCAGACCGACCTGAAAAGAATGATTGCCTACAGTAGTGTCAGCCACATGGGCTACGTGCTGCTCGGCGTATTCGCGCTGGGCGAAATAAGTCTGACCGGCGCCGCCTTACAAATGGTCAGCCACGGACTGATTACCGGCCTACTCTTTGCCATGGCCGGTCTGACCATGCACAATGTCCACGAACGAGACTTACGCAAGCTGGGCGGCCTCGCCAAGCAAATACCGATTATTACCGTCATCTTCTCCATCGCCGGCCTGGGTGGTCTTGGCTTGCCGGCAACGAGCGGCTTTGCCGCCGAGTTCCTCGTTTTCGTGGGCAGCTTTGCCAGTAAGGCAGTGGCCGGCGTACAGGTCTATACCATCCTGGCCTTGCTCGGTGTGGTGGTAGCCGCTGGCTACATTCTTTGGATGCTCCAGCGTGTTTTCTACGGTCCTGTGCTCGAGCAGTATAATGGCGTCGAGGATGCCAGTGTGCTAGACAGAGTGTATATGTTCGCCTTCGTGGCTTTGATTATGCTGGTCGGTATTTATCCAGCCATCGTGACTGATATGTTGAAAATCGGCGTGGCGCCGATAGTAGTAGGTGCGTTAGGTGGATAAGGAGTAAACATTGAATCTTGTGCTGTTTATTCCCGAATTAATCCTGGTCGTCTCCATCCTCGTGGTCGTTCTGGCTGACCTTTTCGTCAAGCGCAAGGGAGTGCTGGCGGTAATCAGCGTGGCCGGTCTGGTGGGTGCCGGTGCGTTTACTTTAGCCATGTGGGGCAGCAATTCGCAGGCTGACTTTAACAACATGCTGGCGGTGGACAGCTTCGCCCTTTTCTTTAAGCTTCTTTTCCTGGGTATTGCCGCCCTGGTTATTCTGTCCTCGCAGGACTATGTCGCCAAATTTACCCGTTTTCAAGGCGAATATTACGCTCTGGTGTTATTATCGACCCTGGGGATGATACTGATGGCCGCCACCACCGAGCTCATCTCCATCTACATCGCTCTGGAGTTGACCAGTATCTCCCTTTACGTCCTGGTTGGCTTCCTCAAAGACCAGAAATCGACTGAAGCCTCGCTGAAATACCTCTTACTGGGCGCGGTTGCCTCGGCGGTACTGCTCTATGGCATGGCCCTCGTCTTCGGCGTTACCGGCCGGACGCAACTGGGCGATATTGCCCAGGCTATTCAGGCGATGTCACCATCGGGTGTCCTGGCTAACCCGGCCCTTATCCTGGGTATCGTCCTGCTGGTGGCCGGTTTTGGCTTCAAGATAGCGGCCGTTCCTTTCCAGATGTGGGTACCCGATGTTTATGAAGGCGCTCCCACCCCGATAACCGCCTATCTATCCGTCGGCAGCAAAGCCGCCGGTTTCGCGGTTATCCTGCGTGTCTTTACCTCCGCATTCGGTTCGCCGCAGTGGCTCAGCTTAAACTGGGGACTGGTCTTCGCTGTGCTGGCTGCCATCGGTATGACCGTAGGCAATGTCCTGGCCATGCCGCAGACCAACATCAAGCGGATGCTGGGGTATTCCAGTATTGCCCAGGCCGGCTACCTGATGGTCGGCTTGGCCGCAATGGGGCTTTCGCCTGCCGCCAGCATTCTGGGACAAAGCGGCGTCATCTTCTTCCTGACCAGCTATACCCTGACTAATCTGGGCGCCTTCGCCGCTATCATCGCCATCTCCAACAAACTGGACAGCGACCTCATTCAAGACTATTCCGGCATGATTAAACAGGCGCCGCTTTTAGCCCTGGCGCTGACATTATGCCTCATTTCTCTGATCGGCATGCCACCGGCGGCTGGTTTCATGGCCAAGTTCTATATCTTCAGCGGCGCCGTGCAAAGTGACCTGCTCTGGCTGGTGATTATCGCCGTGCTCAATAGCGTGGCCTCGGCCTACTACTACCTGCGAGTCGTCAAGGTGATGTGGTTCGGCGAGCCGGCTTCCGCCGAGAGAGTGCCTTCCTCAGGGGCGCTCCGGCTGGCGCTATCACTCTCATGCCTCGGCGTGCTGTTTCTCGGTATCGTCCCCGGCTTCGTGCTCAACCTCGCCCAGGCCGCCGCTAAGATGCTCGGCTTCTAACCTCATCATCAATTATTCGAACACCGTTGTCTTTTTACCTCCCCTTTAGAAAAGATAGTGTCTCCTAAGAATAATTACCACTCCAGCGAACGCTGGAATCCAGAGGAGGAATGAGGGGTCTGGATTCCGAATCAAGTTCGGAATGAGAAACAGAAAACACCGAAATCCTGTATAATCGTACGATAGATGCCGGAGGAGGTCAGTGTGAGTGTAAGCCAAAGTCCTGAACAAAAGCTCGCTTCTTTTGTCGTGCAAACGAAATGGGCCAACCTGCCCGCTCGAGCCGTCGAAAACGCTAAAAACGCTGTCCTCGACTCAATCGGTATCTGTCTGGCTGGTTCTGTTGAGGACACCGGTCGCATTGTCATCGAAACAGCCCGCGAAGTGGGCGCGCAGAATATCTCAGGGGTTATCGGTGGCGGGCTGCGGACATCTCCTGAACTGGCCGCGCTGGCCAACGGCACGATGACTCACGCCCTGGACTACGACGACGTCTCCGATAGCTGGATTGGTCATCCCTCGACGGTCCTGGTACCGGCAATTTTAGCCATGGCCGAAAAATGCCACAGTTCCGGACGGGAAATCATCACCTCATATGTTACCGGCTTTGAAGTAGGAGCCAAGCTTGGACTGGCTTGCGGACAGGACCAGTATGCCCGGGGCTGGCATAATACCGGTACTATCGGCAGTGTGGCCGGAGCGGCTGCTATCGCCCGGCTTTTGAAACTGGATGCCACCAAGACCCAGATGGCGATGGGTATTGCCGCCTCGCTGGCCGGAGGTCTGAGAGAGAACTTCGGTTCGATGACCAAACCTCTCCATGCCGGGAATGGGGCCAGAAATGCCGTCCTGGCCGGGCTGCTGGCGGAAAAAGGTTTCACTTCAAGCGAAAACGCACTGACCGGCAAAGCCGCTTTCGCCCGTGTCTTCGGGCAAGACCACGATTATGACTTTGCCGCCGTCTTCAGCCAGCTTGGTTCACCTTTCGATATTATCTCTCCCGGCATCTGGGTGAAAGCCTATCCTTCGGGGGCAGTAACACACAGTGCTATCTCCGCCGCCGTTAAACTACGTCAGGAGCACTCTTTCGACCTCAAGGAAGTTGTCGAAATAAAATGTGCCACCAACCCGGCGGTGCCGAAAATCATCATTCACCACCATCCCAAGACCGGCCTCGAGGGCAAATTCAGCCTGGAATACTGCGTCTCGGTAGCCCTGCTCGATGGCGAGGTATCTTTAGATTCATTCACCGACCGCCGTGCCGGTCAGGATGACGTCCAGGGTTTCATGTCCAAGATAAAATACGTGCATCCGCCCGAGCTGGAAAACAAGTTCGGCTTCAACGTCCCCGGCATAGTTACGGTGGTGATGAAAAACGGGCGGGAATTGACCGGCCGCGTGGACAGTCCGAAAGGGACGCCGGCCAACCCGATGACTCAAGCGGAACTGCAAGGCAAATTTGAAAACTGCGCCCGCCGCGTACTTTCCGCCGAAAAAACAAAACAGGTAATTCGGGAAGTTGGCCGACTTGAGCAAATGAAAAACGTTAGTGACTTAATTAATATTATGCTCGGATAAAGCCAAAGAGTTACTTCACAAAAATATACAACAATATAACTACCGTTTGCATGGCAGCACAAAGAGGCAAGGTATATTTATAGACCTTCACTAGACTGGCTTTAAAGTACTCCACAGTGAGGGCAAGACACAGGTGCATCGGGGAGAGGAGCTCTCCGGTCATGCCGCTGACGAAGGCCAGTATTAACGCATTACCATGGATACCCGTTCCCGTCACGATATACGGGACGACTAGGGGTAAAGCCAGCCCGGTGAAAGCCGGACCGTAGCCGGTGGCCAGACCGATGAGAAAGGGTATCCCCACGAGAATGGATACCGGCGGCAGCCCGATGGCCTGCATATCACCCACGAGCATTGTGGCCGCACCGGAAGTCTCAATGGCGGTTTTATACAACATGACAGCATATAACAGCAGGAGGACACGCGGGTTTAAGCCGTATTTGAACGATTTCTTTAACTCCTGCCATCTGGCCCGTTGCTGCCCGATAAGGAGGCCCAGCACCAATGGAAAAACAATCATCGCGTCCAGCTTGGCCAGAATCAGCACGATAAGCAGAAGAATAGGCCAGGCCGCGCTGAGAAGATTGAGGGTAATTTTTCTGGCCGACTCACCTTTGACTTTGGTCGTCGAAACCTTTCTCAATATCAGGTAACTGGCAATACCTCCGCAGACGATAGCCAGCGCCGTCATCGGTGCCAGTGTCTTTACCACCGAAAAAAGCGGTACGGATAGAATGGCACTGGTAATCACGACCGATGGGTACAGTGGCAACGAAAACTCCCAGATGTGCCGGAACCAGTAATTGATAAAAGTGCTCTGCTCCGGAGCCAAGCCCAGTCTTTTGACGAGGCCGCCCAGCGCCGTTCCCGAGACCAGCGCCCCGGCCGGCATGGCCACGAAGCCGATGACCGCCGGCACCAGATGCATCGCCCACCGCGGCCCGATACTCTCGATGGTGGTCGCCAGCCTGGCCAGCAGCCCTCTTCCTTCCATCAAACAGCTCAACGTCATGGCGCTCGTCACCACGACCAGTAAGGTAAGGGTCTGCTTATTCCGCAGGGTCTGCCACATGAGAGAAGGCACGGAATTAAGGGGTAAGACTAACAGCATAAGAAGAAGACTGCCCCCGGCAATAGCAAAGCCAGGGTGTAGCTTCAGCCTCAAGAGAATCAGGATGACAGCGACGGATAGTATCAAGACCAGTGAAGGATTCACCGCCTGATACACTATCGCAAAATGAACTTCCCTGTCAAACAGGAAATAATCAAAAGCTCTGTATTATTTCTTTTTTATTTGGTACCGGATTATCGTCTTCATCACCTTGGTGTCGGGCCGGGTCAGGTACTCTTCCTCGTGGGCACCGGCGACGGTGTAACCTTTTTCCTCAATGAGTTTGTGCAGGCGCTCAACACTCAGTTGTTCCTGGTCGTAAGGCCCGATGTGAAGAATCTGACCGACCGTGCCATAGTCCCACGACTTTAATTTCACGTTGACTCCGGGCATCTTCTGCGGTAACACTGTAGTATCTTCAGGAACGGGTACGCCGACGAGTATCGTCCATTGCTCCTTAGGGACAGAAAGGCCATCGGGGTAGCGGGCGCGGGGCGGACTGACTTTGAAAGTAGCCAGCCCCCTCTTTTTGAGGTCGAACTTAAGCGTATAGACCGACTTGTAAAGGGCTGGCATCAGTTCGGCGAAGACTTTATCTGGCGCACCCTTACCCTGCACCACCGCCATTTTTTGCGCCGGCATTTCCAGAATTTGAGGGTCTGTTTTGGTTGATTTACGCGGCGTCATAGATTACCTCCTTGTTTCTTCAATCATTGAGTAACAAGGCTATTTATTGACCTGTTCCTGTATCAGCCTCTCACCGTATTCAAGCAATACTTTGGCCCGTTCCGGAGTGATTTCCTGCTTCGATTGCAAGTAGGTCTTCAACGCCTCTAGCGGAGTTATCTCCTCGACGGTCGATTTACCCAAACGCAAGCGGGCTTCCCGCTTAACGTCCTTGGCAATCGTCGAATAGTCAGCTTCCTTCAGGGCATCTTTAATATCGTTGTACCTGAGTTGTCCCTCCAACTCGCCGGGCAGGCTGATTTCGACACGGACGATGGCATCTTTTACCTCATCCTGCCTAGCGGTAATTGCCTGGAGAACAGCCACCGTGGGGTCAACCGCCTCTGGCTTTAAATCGATGTCGATAGTCAAAAAAAGACGTCCGCTCATCGGCTGGAAACCATAAGTCACCGACCGCCGGGCCGGCTCTTCCCCTTCGCCGATTTCGACCAGATAGAAGCCTTTTTCATCGCCTTCATCGCTGAAGTCCAGCCGCTGCAGGCTGCCGGCATAGACCGCCGGCGGACTCTGGGAGAGCACCTGATGGCGATGGATGTGGCCGAGGGCAATATAATCGAAGGCCGGATTAGCCAGATTACTGAGCAGCAAAACGTGCTCCTGCCCGATGGTCATCGTATTTTCCGAGCCGAGTTTAGCCCCGGATACCCAGACATGGGCCGCCAGAATGGACGGAAGTTTAGGGTCCAAGCGGGAAGCATGGCCGTTGATAATAGAAGTCAATGCTTGCTGGATACGCTGGTTAATCTGCTCGAAATCGAGGTTCTTGGTTGCCTCCCGGCTCAAAAGCACGCTCCGCCTCGGCCAGGGTAACGCCGCAATCTGGACGAGCCCTTTCTTTGTCGGGATTTGATAAACATCCGGCCGGTTAGCCACATAGACGTTTTTCACGGCCAGGGTACTGAAGATTTCCGTGCTGGTGGCCTTACCGATGGCATTAGGTAAGTCGTGGTTGCCAATAAGCAGGAAGACAGGGATATCATGGGTGGAAAGGCGGTTGACGCGCCGGGCAAATTCGCGTTGCTGCGTCTGGCCCGGCTCACGGCTCTTGTAAGCATCGCCGCAAAAGAGGACAAGGTCAACCCCGTTATCCAGGGCATAGTCCACCACTCTGTCCAGAGCCGCCAGAAAATCGGTGAGGCGAGACGAAATACCTGTTGCCGGGTCAACGTGACCGTAAGTCTCCACACCCAGGTGCAGGTCGGAAAAATGAAGGATTTTCAACTCTGTC
>JBDRLU010000039.1:0-21076 GCA_043812795.1 Chloroflexota bacterium | reverse complement strand
TTTAGCTGCCATCGCCGTGATGATGATTCGCAATGGTATTCTCAAAATGATAGCGTAGAGGGAAACCGTGGGCTGTCTGGCATTACTGCTACCAATCATTATCGTACTTCCCATTGTCTTCTTACTCATCGTCTTTAATGTCATCACTATATCGTTCGGTAAGCTAGGCTTATCACCGGAAGGAGCACTTACCCTTCTCTTCGCCACTCTCATCGGCAGCATAATCAATATACCCATATCCCGCCGCCGCATCGCTTACGAACAGCCGGTACCAGCATATTTCCATTTCTTCTTCTACTTGCCTCCACGGGTAAGGCATCAGGTGGTGGCCATCAATGTCGGCGGTGCTCTTATTCCGGTGGCTTACATTTCAGGGACAATGGGCACCCTCATCGGTGCCGACCTGCTTAATTGGCCCAGCTTCAAAAAACTTGGCTCGCACCTGATAAGTATCGGGGGAGCCGGTGTTTTTGACGGTATATTCTTATCGGGTGTTATCGCTGCCCTGATTGCGTGAATTCAGCAAAGACCTGGTTACGAATACCCGTATTCCTCTGATAATATGCCCTGTATGCCGAAAGTACAATATCCTTGACAATAGTTCAGTATTATGGCAACATAACAAAGGTCACCACAGTGTCAGCTTTCGCTGATAACTTTGAAGCGTTAGCATAATGAAACTTTTCGAGTTTGAAGCTAAGAAACTGCTGCATAAATATGGCATCGCTGTACCTCAAGGTAGTATAGCCAAAACCCCCGCCGAAGCCGAGGCAATCGCCCGGCAAATAGCTAAACCCGTAGTCCTGAAATCGCAAATACTAGTCGCCGGCCGTGGTAAGGCCGGAGGTATTGTCTTTGCCGATGATGCTGCCGAAGCCAAGAAAATAGCCGCAAAACTTATCGGCAGCTCAATAAAAGACAGCATCGTCAGAAGCCTGCTGGTGGAAGAAAAACTCAACATCGTCGCCCAGCTATATGCTTCGGTTACAATCGACAGGCAGGCCAAGACGTATGTGGTGTTAGCCTCCACTGACGGCGGAGTCGATATCGAAGAGACCGCCAAAAATAATACAGAACGAATAGTGCGGGCTTTAATTGAGCCGGGGACCAGCTTTAGCCAGTCGCAGGCGCTGCAAATGCTCGGCCAATTTAAACTGGAGCCCGATGACGCGGCTAAATTTGCCGCCGCCCTGAATGCCCTCTACCGGGCAGCGATTGAAAGTGACGCTGAGCTGTCCGAAATGAACCCACTGGTTAAAACGGCCTCTGGCGAATTCGTCGCTGCCGACGCCAGAATGATAATTGATGATAATGCCCTTTTCCGTCACCCCGAGTTCGGTGATAAGAATGTCGTCAGGGTAGATGACACTCCATTGGAAGCCGAAGCCAGAAAGCAGGGCCTGGCCTATGTTGACCTCGACGGTGATATCGGTATCGTCGGCAATGGTGCCGGCCTGGTCATGGCAACCCTCGACCTGGTTAGCTATTTCGGCGGTAAACCGGCCAACTTCCTGGATGCCGGCGGTGGCGGTAATGTCGAGATTACGAAAAAGGGACTGTTACTGGTCATGTCCAAACCACAGGTGAAGGCAGTCCTGGTCAATATTCTGGGGGGCATCACGCGCTGTGACATCGTCGCCCAGGCCATCACTGAAGCCCTAAATGAGTCCAGCGTGAAAAAACCGATAGTCGTACGGATGATGGGAACGAATGAAGAACAGGGCACTCAGATGCTTCATGATGCGGGCATCTACACCTACCCCACCATGGAAAAAGCCGTCGAGGAAATCGTGAAAATCGCAGGACAATCATGAGTATTATCGTCAACGAAAATACCAGAGTTGTCGTCCAGGGAATTACCGGCAACGAAGGTAAATTTCATACTATCTCAATGTTAAACTACGGCACGAAGGTAGTCGCAGGTGTCACTCCCGGCAAGGGAGGCCAGGAAGTCGAAGGGATTCCCGTCTATAATACCGTGGCCGAAGCTGTGACCAAACAGGGCGCCAATATATCTATCATTTTCGTTCCGGCCCGTTTCTGCAGCAGTGCCGTCCTCGAAGCCATCGATGCCGGACTAAAAACAATCGTGGTTATTAGCGAGGGCATTCCTCAAAAGGACGCCATTGAATTCGTCGCCAGGGCGAAAAAAGAGAGTGTCATTATTATCGGCCCGAACTGTCCCGGTCTCATCAACCCATCCCGGCATATTAAAGTAGGCATATTGCCGGTACACATCTTCAACCCGGGCAATATCGGGATTGCTTCCCGGAGTGGTACACTGACCTACGAAATTGCCTGGCATATCAGTTACGCCGGTCTGGGGCAGAGCACTTGCGTCGGTATCGGCGGCGATGCCATTGTCGGCCTGGACTTTATCGCACCCCTCAAGATGTTCAGAGACGACCCGGAGACGAAAGGGGTGGTGCTTATCGGTGAAATCGGTGGCAACGCTGAAGAGCAGGCTGCCCAGTTCATCAAAGAGACCAAATACCCCAAACCGGTGGTGGCTTACATTGCAGGCAGAGTAGCTCCGCCCGGCAAACGGATGGGACATGCTGGCGCCATCATCATGGGCAACGCCGGCACTGCCAAGTCCAAAATTGATGCATATAATGCAGCAGGTGTACCTGTTGCGGAAAAACCCAGCGATATTGCTAAGCTACTCGATAGAAAATAAAGAAAGGATGGCACCAAATGAGTAATGGTAACAAAGACCTGCTTCCCCCGGGCCTTGCCTACCTGGCTGATAATATCAGCACCAAAGACAATATCCTGGGGACATCCAAAGAAAGTGGAGTCCAGTGGGCCAAAGACCTTAACCTCCCCCCATCAGCCGAGACCATCTTCTTTGCCGGCTGCGGGTACCAGTTCAACCATGACTTCGAGTCATTGATGTCCCTGATACGTAAGGTTGACAAGAGTGCCGTCAGCACAGAGATGACAATGAACCTGGCCAGTTTCCAGAAGAGACTCGGCATCGATGTGGCCGGAATTTACCGGCGGGTCGTGGGGCGGGGCGGCGACACTGAAGCCCAACCGCTTAAAGATGCCGTCAAGGTGCTGGACAAGCTGGGTATAAAAGTTGGCTACCTCGGCCAGAGCGAACCGTGCTGCGGCGGCCTGTTGCATTACGCCGGTTTAGAGCAGCAATTTACCGAACATGCCCGCAAAGTCTCGGAAACTTTAAAGTCACAAGGGGTAAAACGCCTTATCGGCCTTGTCCCTTCCTGCACCTACACCTTGAAGAAGCTTGTTCCGGAGGCTGCCGGAGCGAATGACATAGAGGTCAAGCATTTTGCCGAAGTAGTAGCCGAAAAAATCTCATCCCTGAACCTTCGTTACCCACGGGAAGTAAAAGTTACCTACCATGACCCGTGCCAGCTGGTACGTTACCTGGGCATAATTGAAGAGCCACGTCAAATATTGAAGGCGATTAAAGGCATCGAACTGGTCGAGACGAACTGGACGAATAAAGAATACGCTACCTGCTGCGGTGGCGGTGGTGGCTTCGAGGCCGTCTTCCCCGAACTGAGCCAGATTCTGGCCGTGAACCGGGTTAAGGAGCTGCTGGAGACCAAAGCTGAGATTATCGTCACCCACTGCCCGGGGTGTTTATTACAACTCAAAGCCGGGCTTGGTGAGGTAAAAGCCGATAAAGTGGAAGTCCTGGACCTGGCCCAAATAGTCGCTACGGCAATGGAGGCGTCGTAAGATGTCAGTTTTCACCGATTACAAAAAAGAAATAATGGATGCGGCTCACAACGAGCGCATCAGGCTGGCTTTATCGCGGGCTATCGTCAGCTACCGTTCCAATACGAGCGCCGCTCTCAAGAAATTCCCGCACAGTGTCAAACTGGCGGAAGAAGTGAGGGAAATCAAATCAAGGTCTATCGCCGATATGGAGAACCTGGCCAAGCAGGCCGGCGAAGCTTTTGAATTCAATCATGCCAAAGCTTACTACGCGAAAACAGCCGAAGAGGCACGTAACATCATCGGCAACCTGGTCGGGAAAGGGAAACTTATCGTCAAAGCGAAAAGCATGACCGGTGAAGAGATCGACCTGCGTGAACACCTGGAAGAAGCCGGCAACGAAGTTTTCGAGACTGATTTGGGTGAATTTATCATTCAGAAACTTCATTCCCGGCCGATGCATATCCTGTCACCGGCAATTCATGTACCCAAGGAAGATGTATCGGTACTTTTCTCCAAATTAATCAATGAGCAGCTACCGCCGGATGACATCGCCAAGATGGTGGCGGTAGCCAGAAAACTGCTTAGGGAGCAGTATATCAAAGCGGATATTGGCATCAGTAGCGCCAATGTGGTAGCTGCCGATGCCGGTACTTTATTCGTCATTGAAAACGAGGGAAATGCCCGCCTTGCTACCGGTCTGCCACCGGTACATATTGCCCTCGTCGGTATGGAAAAGCTGGTGCCGACCTTAACCGATGCTTATAAAGTAGCTGAAGTAACTTGGCGCTATGCCAACTATACCGTCCCTTCCTACGTCAGCATGATTTCCGGACCAAGTAAAACCGGCGATATCGAGAAAGTAACTACCTACGGCGCTCACGGCCCCAAAGAATTGCACGTTATTTTTATGGATGCCGGACGGACCAAGCTGGCCAAGCATCCCATTCTTCGCCAGGCTATGTTCTGCCTGAGGTGCGGCGGGTGTCTCTATGAATGCCCGGTCTATGCCGTCACGGCCGGACACTTCGGCGATAAGTGTTTTGCCGGAGTAGGTGCCGTCTGGGCAGCCGCCATCAGTCGGAACACGGCAAGAGCCGCCGCTGTTGCCTATACCTGTCTTACCTGCGGACGGTGTAAGGTAAGATGCCCCATGCAGATTGATGGTCCGGCCATGAGCGTCGAACTTCGTAAACTATTAGTGGAGGGCGACCCTGACGGTCAATTGAGTCCTGCCCTCTGACATCTGGCTGCTTCAGGCCAGGCTAAGGAGGTGTGTCATGTCAACCAAAGTGACCAAGGAAGAGCTTCTCGCTAAAGCCAACAAACCGGCCGAGGATGCTCTAAGGCTCCACCCATTTTACCGCGGCAAGATGCAGACCCTGCCCAAGTGCGCCGTACGCAACTTCGACGACTTTGCCATCTGGTACACGCCGGGAGTTGCTGCAGCCTGCCGCGCCATCGAAAAAGACAAAGCAAAAGTGTATGATTTTACCAACAAATGGAACACTGTTGCCGTTGTCTCCGACGGTACGCGTGTCCTCGGTCTGGGCGATATCGGCCCGGAAGCCGGGATGCCGGTGATGGAAGGCAAAGCTCTCCTCTTCAAATACCTCGGTGGTGTGGATGCCGTGCCCATCTGCCTCGGCACCAAAGACCCGGAACAAATAATTCAAGCCGTAAAGTGGCTGCAACCTTCCTTCGGTGGCATCAACCTGGAAGACATTGCCAGTCCCAAGTGCTTCCACATCCTGGACACCCTGCGCCGTGAAGCTGAAATACCGGTATGGCACGATGACCAGCAGGGGACAGCGGCTGTGACTTTGGCCGGTCTGGTCAACGCCCTTAAAATCGTCGGCAAGAAAAAGGATAAAATCAAGCTGGTCGCCATTGGCAGCGGTGCGGCTAACATGGCTATTCTGCGCATATTATTTGCTGACGGTTTCAAGCCGGAGAATACGCTGGTAGTCGATAGCAAGGGAATTCTCAGTACTAACCGCACTGACCTAAAAGCCCAGGAGAAAGAAAACCCCTATAAATGGGACTTGTGCGTGAAAACGAACCCGGAAAAGAGGGCCGGTGGTATTGCTGAAGCTCTCAAGGGTGCTGATGCCTTTATTTCGCTGGCCAAATCAGGACCGGGAGTAATTTTACCCGAATGGGTCAAGGGAATGGCGAAAGACGCAATTGTTTTTGCCTGTGCCAATCCCATCCCCGAAATATGGCCGTGGGAGGCGAAAGAGGCAGGGGCCAGAGTCGTAGCGACGGGCCGGTCGGACTTCCCCAACCAGGTGAATAACTCAACGGGTTTCCCTGCCATCTTCCGCGGGGCGCTGGACGTCAGGGCGAAGACCATCACCGATGAAATGTGTATTGCGGCCGCTTATGCGCTGGCCGACTATGCCGAGCACCGCGGGATAAATGAAGACAATATTGCCCCGGCCATGTCGGAGTGGGAGACTTTTATTCGTGAAGCCGTAGCCGTTGCCATGAAGGCGCAGGAGCAGGGCGTCGCCCGCATCAAGGTCAGCCGTCAAGAATTAACCCAACATGCTGAAAAAATAATTCGTGAAGCACGCGAAGCTACGGCTCTCTTGATGAAAGAGGGTTTCATTCCGCCAGCACCGGAAGATTAAAAAGGAGATAGCAATGAGAGACATCGATGCTAAAGACATCACCAGAGAAGTCACCCGGCTCTGTCAGGAAGCTAATTTCTTTCTGCCGGAGGATGTCCTGAACGCTCTCAAACAAGCACACGAGACCGATGAGTCACCCTTAGCCCAACAGACGCTGGAGCAGATTCTGGCTAATGCCAAACTTTCCCGCGATGAGCAGATGGCCATGTGCCAGGACTGCGGGACCGCCGTGGTCTATCTCGAACTGGGCCAGGATGTCCATGTCACCGGCGACGACCTGTATGAAGCGGTCAACGAAGGCGTGCGCCAGGGATACAATGCCGGTTATCTACGCAAGTCCATGGCCAATAAACCATTCTCGGCACGAATAAATACCAAAGATAATACTCCGGCCGTCATCCATACCGAAATAGTGCCCGGGGATAAACTCAAAATAATCGTAATGCCCAAAGGCGGCGGCAGCGAAAATATGAGCCGTCTCTTTATGCTGACACCGGCAGACGGCCGTGACGGTATCATCGCCCGGATAGTCCAGGCCGTTGACGAAGCGGGCAGCAATCCGTGCCCGCCGGTTATCGTCGGGGTCGGTGTTGGTGGCACCGCCGAAAAAGCGATGTCTTTAGCGAAAAAAGCCCTGCTACGTAACCTGGGTGAACCCAATCCTGACCCAGAAACAGCGGAAGTCGAGCGGGAGGCCTTCAAGCGCATCAATAACCTCGGTATCGGCCCGCAGGGATTCGGCGGCCGGACGACGGCCCTGGCCGTCCACGTGGAGACCTTTCCGTCTCACATTGCCAGCCTGCCCATGGCGGTCAACCTCCAGTGCCACGCCGCACGTCACAAGGAAGTAGTCTTATGACCAATCGGAAATATGATGTCATCGTTTTAGGCTCCGGATTGGCCGGCCTGCGGGCGGCAATCGAAGCCGCCCGGAACCCTGATTTAAATGTGGCGATAATCTCCAAAGTACAGCTGATGCGCTCGCATTCGGTAGCGGCGGAGGGCGGTACCGCCGCAGTTATGCAGCCGGAAAATGGCGATAGCTTCGAGCTCCATGCCTGGGACACGGTCAGAGGCGGAGACTTTCTCTGCGACCAGGATGTGGTGATGCGCTTCGTCGAGGAAATCCCCAAAGAAATACTGCGCCTGGAGCACTGGGGTATCCCCTGGTCGCGGCGTGAAGACGGACGCATCGCCCAGCGGGCCTTCGGCGGTCATACCTTCGACCGGGCAGTTTTCGCCGCCGATAAGACCGGCTTTTTCGAGATGCAGGCCCTCTATGACACGCTGCAACAGTTCCCCAACGTCACCCGTTATGATGAATGCTACGTTAGCTCCATATTGACTGAAGATAAAGCTTTCTGCGGTGTTACTGCTTGGGATTTGACCAGCGGCGAATTCTTCATGGTGCCGGGTAAAGCTCTGGTTATTGCTACCGGCGGTGCCTGCCGTATGTACGGTTTTACCACTTACTCGCTTACCGCCACCGGTGATGGCCTGGCGATGGCCTACCGGGCAGGGCTGCCCATTAAAGACCTCGAGTTCGTTCAGTTTCATCCGACCGGTCTGGTGCCTTCGGGTATTTTGATTACGGAAGCGGCCCGTGGCGAAGGCGGTTACCTGCTCAATAATAAGGGCGAAAGGTTCATGGAGAAATACCTTCCGGCCAGAATGGAAGTCGCCCCGCGGGATATTGTCTCCCGCTCTGAAATTACGGAAATCGAACAGGGGCTGGGCTTCACCGGCCCGGAAGGTCTCGACTATCTGCATATCGACCTGCGTCACCTCGGTGCCGATAAAATCAATGAACGGCTACCGATGATTCGGGAGATTGCGATGAAGTTCAATTTTATCGACCCGATCTTCGAGCCAATCCCCATCCGGCCCGCCGCCCACTATTTCATGGGAGGTATCCACACCGATATCGACGGAGCGACGCCCATTGCCGGTATCTGGGCCGCCGGGGAAGCCGCCTGCGTTTCGCTGCACGGGGCCAACCGCCTCGGCTCTAATTCCACGGCGGAATGCCTGGTCTGGGGCAAAATTGCCGGACAACAAGCCGTCCAGTATGCCGGCAAATTAAAAGCCCTGCCTGAAGTCAAAGAAACCAGCCTTAAAGATGAGGAAGCCCGAATTTTCCAGAGGTTTAGTGCCGAAGGTAAAGAGAGTGCCTATGCCTTGCGTCGCGAGTTGCAGAAAACAATGGACTTCCAGGTGGCTGTTTTCCGCACCGGGCCGGAGCTACAATCCGCCCTTAACAAAGTTAAGGAACTCAAACAGCGCGTGCCGGATATTCGCGTCAAAGACCGCGGGCATATCTATAACACTGACCTGATGAGCGCCCTGGAAGTGGACAACCTGCTCGACCTTGCCGAGGTGATTGTCACCGGAGCGCTGGCCCGTACTGAATCGCGCGGTGCCCACTCACGGCGGGACTTCCCCAAGCGTGATGACGCCAACTGGCTGAAACATACGCTGGCTTACTATACCCCGACCGGGCCGCGGCTCGATTACATTCCGGTAAATATCAGCCTGTGGCTGGCGGCCGAAAGAAAGTATTAGAGGCAATATATGGAACAGAAAAAACCTCGACAGAACTATATCGGTGCTGGTGGCTGGCTGTGGGGCGGTAACTACAAGGCAGAACGCTATCTCTATTTTTTCCACCGTATTACTGCCCTGGGCCTCATTCTTTTCATCATCATCCACCTGGTCATTACCACCATTTTCCGCATCCAGGGCCAGAGCGTTTGGGAAGCCACGATGTCCCTGCTGGATAAGCCGTGGTTTAAGATTGGCGAATATGTAGTCGCTTTTGCCTTTGTCTATCATGCCCTGAATGGCTTGCGCCTTATTTTGCAGGAATTGGGCTTCACCCTGGGCAAACCGGTACCACCGATTTACCCGTTTAAAGATTCCCTGCGGAAGAAGCGCTCCTGGGCCATCGGGTTCGTCACCGGAATCATTATCCTGGCCCTGCTTTTTCTCTACAGCTTTATCATTGGAGGTGCCTGATGCGTAATACCTACTTACGTTTTCCCTTGATGATTACTGGTGTGCTCATTGCCGTTTTACTGGGCATACATATGACTGTGCTTCACCTCAACAGTATCCTTGCCTTCTTCGGACTCGGTGCATCCGACCCGAAAGGCTGGATAGCCATGATTGCCCGTGCCCGTGAAGCGACATGGGCAGGTATCTATATCGCCCTGCTGGCCGTGGGGTTATTTCATGCTCTCACCGGCTTCCGCGGTATCGTGCTGGAGGTAACACCGTCACCTAGAGCCGCCCAGGCCATAACGTGGGTAATCAGTATTATCGGTGTCCTCATCTTTATCGGCGGCAGTTATGTACCCGTCGCCCTCTTGTCTCGCTAAGGAGGTCTCATGACTGAAGGTGCCAAACAGACAATATTCAAAATACAAAGATATGACCCCGAGAAGGACAGTGCTCCCCACTTCCAGGAATTTTCCGTGCCGACCAACCGCTCCATGACCATACTGGACGGTCTGCTCTATATCAAAGAAAACCTGGATAGCAGCGTCGCCTTCCGCACTTCATGTCGCATGGCTATCTGCGGCTCATGCGGTATGTTTATTAACAACTACCCCCACCTCGCCTGCCATACCCAGATAGAGGAATTTCACGCCAGTAAAATCACGCTAAAGCCTCTACCCAATATACCTATCATTAAAGACCTGGTAGCTGACCTGAGCCTCTTTTTCAAGATTCATAAATCGGTCAAGCCCTACGTCATCCGCCCGGATATTAAAGAAATGGACAATCCCTCGGCCGAGTTTGCCCAGCGGGCGCCGGAACTCAGTGCCTATCTCCAGTTCACTTACTGCATCAAGTGCGGCCTTTGCGTTTCCGCCTGCCCGACATCGGGCGCCGACCGGCTTTTTGTTGGCCCGCAGGCCCTCGCCCAATGCTATCGCTACTGCGCTGACAGCCGTGATTACGGCGAAACAGAAAGATTCCAAGCGGTGGATAAAGACCATGGCGCCTGGTACTGTCATTTAGCCGGGGCCTGTTCTGAAGTTTGCCCGAAGGGTGTTGACCCGGCGCTGGCCATACAATTACTGAAGCGACGGCTGGTCTCCCGAATGCTGGGGGTAGCTAAGAAGCAACCGCCCGTCCCGGTCGTGCCCCCGCCATCTGAAACCAAGCCGAAGTTACCTTTCCCTGAGTTCACGGTAAAGGACACCAAATAAAGAGAGGAGAGGCAATGAAAACTTTACATATTAAATCTCCTATCGACGAAAAGACAGTTAAAGAACTTAAAGCCGGCGACCAGGTTTTCATTACCGGCATCATCTATGTCGGCCGTGATTCGGCCCACAAGAGAATGGTCGATGCCCTCGACGAGGGCAAGCCCTTGCCCTTTGACATCAAAGGGCAGACTATCTATTACATGGGGCCTTCTCCCGCCAAACCCGGCCAGCCTATCGGCTCGGCGGGTCCTACTACCAGCGGTCGCATGGACCCATTCTCGCCACGTCTGATGGCAGAAGGACTGAAAGCCATGATTGGCAAAGGGATGCGTTCCAAAGCTGTTAAGGACGCCATCATAAAGTACGGTGCCGTCTATCTGGCCGCCATTGGCGGTGCCGGCGCCCTCATCTCGAAAAGTATCAAGAAATCAGAGGTTATTGCCTATCCCGAGCTTGGTGCCGAAGCCGTCCTCCGCCTCGAAGTAGAAGACTTTCCCGCTACCGTTATCAATGATATTTATGGCGGAGACCTTTATCAGGAAGGTAAAGAGAAATATCAGGTAAAATAACCGATTGTACGAAACAACACTATGAATCAGTATGACTGCGTTATCATCGGCAGCGGCATCGCCGGGCTTTACACGGCTCTTCTCGCCAAGGAGCTTGGTAGCGTTCTCATTATTACCAAGGGTAGTATCGAAGACTGCAACACCAGATATGCCCAGGGCGGAATTGCCGCTGCTATCGGTACCGAGGACTCACCCGAACTGCATTTTCAAGATACAATAAACGCCGGCGCCGGCCTGTGTAACGAGGAGGCAGTACGTATCCTAGTCAATCAGGCCCCCGATCGCATCGCCGAGCTGGTTCATTTCGGCGTACCTTTCGATACCCTTAACGGAGAAGTTGCCCTGGCCATGGAAGCTGCCCACAGTGTTCCCCGTATTCTGCACGCTGGCGGCGACGCCACCGGCGAACATATTGAAGTCACGTTGAGCCGGCAAATACGTGCCTCCAGTATTCAGGTGCTCGAAAACTGTTTGGCTACCGAAATTATCGTCGAAAAGGAAATAGTTAAGGGCGTAAAAGCCCTCGATTACCATTCCGGCTCAATCGAGGAGTTCGATTGCCGCTTTTTGATTCTGGCGACAGGCGGTGCCGGACAGCTATACAAATTTACCACCAACTCGGAGGTAGCTACAGGCGATGGCGTTACCCTCGCCTATAACGCTGGCGCCGAAATCACCGATATGGAATTTTTCCAGTTCCATCCCACCGCTTTACGCCTGCCGGGTATTCATCCCTTTCTTATCTCGGAAGCGGTGCGGGGCGAAGGCGGCATCCTCCGTAACGTTGAAGGCCGCGCTTTTATGGCCGACTATACACCTAGAGCCGACCTGGCGCCACGCGATATCGTCGCCAGGAGCATAGTCTATGAAATGGAGAAAACTAGCTCGGACCGGGTCTTCATCGATGTCACTCACCTGCCCGCTCGCACTGTAACAACCCGTTTTCCTCATATCTACCGTTTTTGTCTTGAACACGGCCTGGATATTACCAAAGGCTTGATACCCGTAGCCCCCGCCGCTCACTATATGATTGGTGGCGTCAAAACGAACACCTGGGGAGAGACGAACATCGGTGGATTGTTTGCCTGCGGAGAAAGTGCCTGCACTGGCGTTCATGGAGCTAACCGGCTCGCATCGAACTCTCTCCTCGAAGCGGTGGTCTTCAGTAACCGCATAATAGAGAAAACGAGAGACGGGAAAAAGACAAAACCGCCGACAAGCCAGCCGGCGGAAGTCAGCTATTCCCTCAGCCAAAGACAAACTTCATTAAAAGTACCCACACCGAGCCGTTCGGCATTACAACAACTGCTCTGGGATAAGGTAGGCATTCTCCGTAACGGCGAAGGGTTGATTCAGACCGCTGATATCCTGGCTGCCTGGCAGAAGTCGCTGCCGGCACCGACCGACCACCCCACGTATGAGCTCAATAACCTCATCATGACCGGCCGGTTGCTCACCGAAGCTGCCCTTATCCGGCAAGAGAGCCGGGGTGCTCATTTCCGTACCGATTTTCCCGACAGTTTATCTCAGTGGCAACACCACATCGTTTTTACCAGAAAATCCAGCCGATAACTATCAAACTGCCCCAACAGGCAATTGACGCAACTTGGCAAATAAGGTAATATAGCAGCGGTTCAATGTTGACGTTCATCGCGCCGTTGAGCGAACGGAAAAGTAGCCAGACTTGCCGAAATAAAGAGGGTAGGAGGTAATTCATGAATTTTTCTCTTTCCGAAGAACAAGAAATGCTCAGGAAGATGGCTCGTGATTTCCTGACCGACAAATGTCCGAAAACTTTAGTCAGACAATTGGAAAAAGACGAGAAAGGTTATTCCCCGGAGCTCTGGAAAGAGATAGTCGGACTGGGCTGGACGGGCCTGGTCTTACCCGAAAAATATGGCGGCAGTGACATGACCTTTCTCGACCTCGCTATCTTACTCGAAGAAATGGGGCGAGCTTGCCTACCCAGTCCCTTCTTCTCAACAGTAGTCCTGGGTGGTCTGCCGATTATGGATGCCGGAAGCGATGAGCAAAAAGAAAAGTACTTGTCTCAGATTAGCAATGGTGAAGCTATTTGCACCATGGCTTTGACCGAAGAGGATGGTAAATACGAAGCCGCTTCAATCAAAACTAAAGCGGTGGCTGATGGCAATGGCTATGCCCTTAGCGGCACGAAAATGTTTGCCCCCGATGCCCATGTAGCCAACTATATCCTGTGTGTGGCCCGTACCAATGAGCAGGCTGCGCCGGAAAAGGGAATCACTGTTTTTATCGTGGATGCCAAGGCGCCGGGCATAAGCTATACCGTGCTGAAGACTATCGCCGATGACAAGTTATGCCAGGTAGTTTTTAACGGAGTAAAAGTACCCAAGGAAAATATACTGGGGCAGGTGGATGCGGGCTGGAGCATCGTCGAGCGGGCGCGAGAACGGGCGGCCGTGGGCAAATGTTGCGAGACTGTGGGCACGCTTCAAGCGATGATAGATATGACCGTCGAATATGCCAAGACCCGAAAGCAGTTCGGCCGCGCTATCGGTAGTTTCCAGGTATTACAGCATTACTGCACCAATATGGCTACCGATATCGATGGTACGAGATTCGCCACTTACCAGGCAGCCTGGAGACTTACTGAAGGGCTACCCGCTACCGAGGAGGTAGCTATTGCCAAAGCCTGGATGGGCGAAGCTTACGGACGAGTAATGATGTTGTCCCACCAGGTCCATGGCGCCATTGCCTGCACTATCGACCATGACTTACAGTTCTACACAAGGCGGGGCAAAGCCGCCGCGGCCAGCTACGGCGATGGCGATTTCTACCGCGAGGTTGTCGCCCAGCAGATGGGGCTATAACTAAGCCGAATAGTCAACCGAAAAGAAAAAGGGAGTCCCGGGTACCGGGACTCCCTTTTTTAATTAATCATTCTCGCGTAAAGACTAAGGCAGAGTTTTACCAATACTCCTGAGCTTGGCCACTACCTCATCAACGGTTGCTTCGTCGGTAGAGGCACCGGCGGCAACACCGATATGGCGGTGCCCCTGGAGCCAGGAATGCTGGATACCATTAGCGTTTTCGATAAATTCCGTTTGTGTCACCGTGGCACACAATTCGGCCAGGTGCTTGGTATTGGCGCTCGTCAAGCTACCGATAACCAGCATGAGGTCAACCCGCTTGGCCAGTTTCAGCGCCGCCTGCTGACGGTCTCTGATATCGTGACAGATAGTATCGATAATACGCAACTCGGCGTCCTTGACCAGAGCCACATCGATGACTTCCTTGACAAATCGACAAAAATAGGCCGGTATCTGAGTTGTCTGAGAGAGGATACCCAAACGCCGCGGTAGAGGTTTAAATCCAGCCGCGAAATCAGCTTCAAGCGTGGCTACCCCTTTACCTTCGGCCCAGCCGAGAATACCTTTAACCTCAGGATGATTACTCTCGCCATAAACAACGACAAAAAATCCAGCTTTGGCCAGACGGCGCGCCGCCACCTGGGCGCGGTGAACGAAGGGACAGGTCGTATTTATCACTTCAGCACACCGCCGCCGAAGCTCTGTTTCTACGGCCGGACTGACGCCATGTGCCCCAATCGCCACGATATTACCCTGTATGTCATCGATACTGCTGGCGGCTCTGATGCCGATATCAGTTAACTTTTGTATCACTTGCTGGTTGTGCACCACCGCACCCAGCGTTTCCACCTGACCGTGCTCAGCAGCCGCTTTCTCCAGAACCGCAATGGTCCTTTTTACTCCAAAGCAAAACCCGGTACTATTTGCTTTTTCAATCTTTACTATCATCTAGCCTCCTCGCGGCTGATAGTGTCCCCGGTACTCTGCGGGAAGAAGCCCGGCAATATGCTCCATAATAAAAGTAGTCTGCTTCTCCAGCTCAGCTTTGCTTGGTTGGCCATCAATTGGCGGCAAACGGAAAGAAGAACCGATATTAATTGTAATTTCGGGACGGCGCAGCCACCAGCTCGCCCCGTTAATCTTCTCGGTACCGGCGACAGCTACCGGCAAAATCGCAACATTGCAGCGGCAGGCGATAAGCGCCGCTCCCGGCAAAGCCGGCTGTAATTGAGCGTTCTTACTGCGTGTCCCTTCGGGAAACATGACCAGAACTTGTCCGTCAGTCAGTATTTGCTCAGCCTGACGCAATGCATCTCTATCCAGCCTGCCCCGATGTACCGGAAAGGCACCCAGGCTTCGGATAAAGAGGTCACCCAATCTGGACCGAAACAACTGTTCCTTAGCCATAAATCTTACTCGTCGGCGCAGGCTAAGCCCAACCAGAGGCGGGTCGGTATTATTAAGATGATTGGACACGACCAACAAAGGCCCCTGCTGGGGGACGTTATCAGCGCCCCTTACTCGCCACCGGGTAAGAAGAAAAACGGCCATCATCAAAACTATCTTACTAAAATCGTAGAACCAAGACATACCTCTCCGTCACCACAAAGCAGTAACGTCTAATTATAGTTTATCGCTGAATATTGGACAAATCGGTGACCTCAGAAACATGTCCGAGAGCAAGCTTGGAGAAAATGGTATTGACACCCAATAAGTTATTCGCTATACTATAGTTGCAAATGGGAATTATTTGCAACTAGTAGGATGATTACGAAGATTAAATCGTTGAAAAGCTCACGCCAGGTGCTTAACAATACCGGAGTGAGAATTACCAATCAGCGGGCTTTGGTCCTGGAAATTATCCGGCAGGGGCGGGGCCATCTGGATGCGGATGAAATCCACCGAAGGGCACGGCTGAAGCAACCACGACTAAGTTTGTCCACCGTTTACCGGACATTACAGACACTTAAGAAGCTCAATCTTATTGAAGAAATTCATTTTGACGAAGCCCACCATCATTATGAGATGAAACCGGTGACCGAACATCATCATCTTGTTTGCCTTGGCTGCGGTCGAGTGGTCGAATTCCAGTATCCACTCACCCGTCTGGTGAGGAAGCACATCACTGAAGCCAGGAGTTTTGAGATTGTAGGTAGTGAAATCCGCATGACCGGTTATTGCCATGAATGCCAGCAAAAAAAGGAATAATTTTTTTAAAAGGCTTATTGCAAATGATAAGCATTACCAAATATTGGAGTTAATTGAAATGGGAATCTGGCAAAAAATACGCAATGCAATTAGTTTTGTCGGTAATGGTAGTGGTTGTCATGGTGCTGGAGTAGCGATAAAGAGTGACGGCCTTAAGAAAATAGTCATTATCGGCAGTCCGAACGTTGGTAAAAGCGTGGTCTTTAATAGTCTCACCGGAGCCCATGTCACCGTTTCCAATTACCCTGGTACTACCGTAGATATTTCCCGGGGTAAAGCCAGGATTAATGGTGCCGAATTTGAAGTAATGGATACTCCCGGTATGTATTCTCTTTTACCTATTACCGAAGAGGAACGCATCGCCCGTGCAATATTGCTTAAGGAGAAACCTGCCGTGATTCTGCACGTAGTCGATGCCAGGAATCTGGAGAGAATGTTGCCGTTTACTCTCCAGCTCATCGAGGCCGGGCTACCGGTTATGCTGGACTTAAACATGATGGATGAAACGGAAGCGGCCGGAATAGAAATCGATATCAAGAAACTTGAGCATGAACTGGGGATACCCGTAGTCGCCACGGTAGCGACCAATGGTAAGGGTATCGACCAGTTGCAGAGGATTCTGGTGGAACATGCCGGTAGAACTTGTCGGAATTGAATATGGTGAGGCCATCGAATTAGCCTTGAAGCAACTTGAAGTCTTGCTCCAGGGCAACTACGCTCTTTCCAGAAGAGCTATCGGGTTACTTTTGCTCCAGAGAGACCCGGAGATAGAAAAGTGGGTTAAAGAGCAGGAAACCGCGAGCTATGCTGATATCAAGCGGATAGTGGCCCGGGTCCAGGACAGTTATCCCCAGTCAATGAGTTACATTGTCAGCCTGCAGCGACAGCAAGAAGCCAGGCGTATTTTGGCAACAGTACTGACCACCGGGGAAGAGACTAAAACAGGGTTCGGTGAAAAGCTAAGCCGCTGGATGATGAATCCGTGGACAGGAGTACCCATTCTTCTGTTCGTCCTCTACTTCGGCCTGTACCAATTCGTCGGGGTCTTCGGTGCCGGAGTGCTGGTTAACCTTATCGAGGGCACCCTTTTCGGTCAGTGGCTAAACCCGTGGGTGACCGGCCTGGCCACCAAATTTATTTCCTACCAATGGCTACAAGACCTCTTTGTCGGTGATTACGGCATCATTACCCTGGGGCTCACTTATGCCTTTGCGCTGATTCTACCCATCGTGGGTACTTTCTTTCTCGTCTTTGCCATTATCGAAGACAGCGGCTACCTCCCCCGGCTCGCCTTACTTATCGACCGGGTCTTCAAGAAAATCGGACTGAACGGACGGGCGGTAATACCCATAGTACTCGGTTTCGGCTGCGACACCATGGCCACCATCGTCACGAGGACTCTGGAAACGAAAAAGGAAAGAGTGCTGGCCACTTTGCTCCTGGCCTTAGCCATTCCCTGTTCGGCACAGATGGGCGTAATTCTGGCCATTTTATCAGGCAACTGGCAGGCACTCTTTATCTGGGCAGTCGTCGTAACCCTGGTATTTTTACTTATCGGCTATCTGGCCAGCAAAGTAATCCGGGGTGAAAAAGCCAGTTTCTACATGGAAGTACCCCCGCTCCGGCTACCCAAACTCTCTAGTGTGATGGTCAAGACTTATACCCGGTTGGAATGGTACTTCACCGAAGTATTACCCGTCTTTATCCTGGCCAGCGTCCTCCTCTGGGCCGGTAAATTGACCGGAGTGCTCGACCTTATCAGTAACGGACTCAGGCCTGTGGTCGAGTTTATCGGGCTTCCCGCACAGACCTCTACAGTTTTCCTTTACGGCTTCTTCCGGCGCGATTTCGGGGCGGCTGGTCTGTACCAACTGCATAATTCCGGGGTACTCACTGGAATCCCACTGGTCGTGGCCGCAGTTACATTGACCCTCTTCGTACCTTGCATCGCCCAGTTCACAGTAATGCTTAAAGAGAGGGGCCTCAAAACGGCGCTGGCTATCGCTCTTTTCGTTTTCCCTTTTGCTTTCTTGGTCGGATTTATTCTCAATCTGACGCTGAAGGCGCTCGGTGTGGCAATATGAAATGTTCTCTTTGCGGTTATCAATTCTCGGAAAAAGATAGCAACGCCGCTTGCAAAGGATGTCCGCTAGCGGCAGCCTGCCGCATGGTAAGATGTCCCAATTGCGGCTACGAAACGCCGCAAGAGTCAGGACTGGTCAATTTTCTAAGAACACGGAGGAAACAAGCTAATGGCACTCGAAGAAAAAGCTGAAGAGCTTTTAGAAGCAATGTGGATTTATACCGAAGATAAAAAAGAAGCCCCGGTTTCGTTGGAACGCCTGGGTGTGACTGAGCCGGAAATCAAGCAGTTAGTATCCGACGGCTACCTGGAACTGGTTGATGGGAAAGTACAACTGACCGACCGGGGGCGTCCTTATGCCCGGAATATAGTAAGAAGACACCGGCTGGCCGAACGGCTACTGGCCGACGTCCTGAGCACAGGCGGTGAAATAATGCATGAGAAAGCCTGCAAATTCGAGCACATCCTTGACCAGGGCCTTGATGAAAGTATCTGTATTTTACTGGGGCATCCCAGAGTGTGTCCTCATGGCAACCCGATACCGCCGGGAAGGTGCTGTCTGGAACACCAAAGCCGATTGGACAGGGTGGTGGCTTCTCTCTCGCACCTAACCGCCGGACAGGAAGGTAAGGTAGCTTATCTCTACGCACCCGAGTCGAATAAACTACAAAAACTTATGGCTCTGGGCATTCTGCCCGGAGTGTCGCTCAAACTTATCCAGAGCTTCCCGTCTTATGTTTTTCAAGTAGGCCAGACTCAGTTCGCCGTGGACAAAGAAATCGCTGATTCGATTTATGTCCGCCTGTCCGCCAACGGGACGGCTGATGAGATGCAACTCAGAGGCCCAACCCGGCAGCAACGGCGGAAGGGTAATCGCTGGTCTCGCCTGAGATTAGGCAGAGGATAATTGTATCTTACCTGGGGAACCAGCTAATTAGTGGTCATCAATCTACTTCGATATGTTCATAGAGGCTGGGGTTAAGAGTTACGGTGGCAATCATGCTGCTTCTCCGGTCTCAGTACTCCTGATACCATTTTTCGGAAACCTGAGTCATCTCTTCTGAAGTCAAACCAAGTTTCCGGTACCAGGGTAATCCGTATTTGGTAGTCAGTTCAGCCAGCCTCTTCACTCTGTCCACACTCACTGTGGATAAAAAGCGGACTCTCTCACCGGCATCCGGAGTATTAGCTGCTTCCTGCCAGATAGCCCGACCGCCAAGAAAGCCGGAGGCCCCACCCCGGCAGGCAATCTCCACCTGTTCATAAAAATGGTCGAAGTCCACACCTCCGCTCAAAATAACCCATGGCACCGGACTGGTTGCCGAGAGCCTTTCGCACAGAGCAATAAGTTCGGACTTATCTTTTTTGTATTCAAGACGAACATCGGCTGGAAATTCAGCCTTCAACACGTCGATAGGTAAGGCAGTGATATCGCGTGCTGTGTCGATGACCAGTTCTCCTCTGCGTGCCGCAAATTCACCACGGTTATCAATTTCACTACCGACCGGAAAGCTCACCGCCTCAACCAGAAAAGGAATATCATATTTAGTACAGTCACCGGCCACCCGGTTTATCGTGTCCAGTTGTTTGCGCTTAATCTCGGGTAGGTCGGGGCGATAATAGACCAGGATTTTTACCGCCGAAGCGCCCATACGCTTAATCTTCTCAACATCCCAGCCTTCCAGCAGCGTGGCTACCCTTTCCTCTTTACTGCCAACATAGCCAGTAGCTTCAATAGCTACCAGTAGTCCCGTTTCTTTCGGTAAGATACTACGGCTGATGCATTGAGCGGCACCGTAGATAGGGTCGAGTAAAACGGCGCTGGCATATTTCGCTAAAGCCGAGCAGAGCTCTATTTTCCGTTCGACCATGGCTTCGTACTTGACTGATTCCGGGTCTTGGGCATTAATCATCGAACGCAGTGACCCGCGGTGGTCCATGGCGCAAATGGTAAAGACACCATCCTGATTGGCAATCTGTTGCAGACCCCTTATCTTACCGATAGTCAGGTTTCTCAATTTCCCACCCCCTTTAAGACCATTATGATACAAAGCAATGGGGTTCATCAAGACTCCCTTTTTCATAATGCTGTTGCGAGCGAAGCGAATCAATCTGGGGGTGTGAAAACGTCTCCCCACCCAGATTGCCGCGTCGTTCCGACCGCGTCAGGACTCCTCGCAATGACATTTCATTGTTGTAACAAGTAGAAGAGGAGGGTAAGCAATAAAGAAAAGGAGGGCATAGCCCTCCTTTTTCGACAACCTTCCCGCTTCACGGTTAGTTGCGGAAATCCCCTGGTGCCCTAATACTTGTTGATAATAGCTATCTCCCACGAGTTACTTGAGTATATACCACCTATGGCACATACCCGGATATCCTCGCCTTTGCAAGTTTCGGCTGATATATCATAGACGTATTTCGTCAGTTCTTGCGAAGAACTACCAGTGAATTCCAATTCAGATAAAGCGGCCGTGGGGTCAGTAGCTTCAGGGTTATCCATGTTACCCTTGTAGGTTGCGATACCGGCCATTTTGCCTGGTGCCTGTGTCACAATGTTGGCAACGGCCGGTGAGTCGTTGGTCTTGATTCCCAGAATTAATACCGGCTTGCCTACAGTGACGATGCCGGCAATTCTCGGTGTGTGCATACTATCCGGTTCCGCCTGAGCACCATCCAGCAGTTTCTCCATGAAGTCCTTGGTGGGAGGCGTACCTACATTAAACAGGAGTTTGTAGGCCTCATATATCGCCTCAGTCTGAATTCCGTTACTCACGGCAGCGATACCGTTACTATTATCATATTTCACTCCGGTGTAATGCCGGAG
>JBDRLU010000038.1:0-70115 GCA_043812795.1 Chloroflexota bacterium | reverse complement strand
CGGAATGTATTACAAAAGGGACACGCATGGGCTTCGCAAGAGTTCTTCAGACTACCCTCTATTTGGAAGAGAGTCGGTCTAGCACACCGTAATTTAGCGTTACTTTGGGCAATAAATCTCGGTTGGCGAGCACACTATAGGAAGCTTCGCTAAAGAAATTGCGAGCTAACAAAAACAGCTAGCTTTATTTATTTACCTCGAGGACTTTGCCTTTTGTGTGAATTCATGTACCTATTGATTTTTAGCCCTTTATTAGCCTCAAAGCAATACTAGTCAGAGTATCTTTCAATCCCTGTCTTCATTCAATAGTGATTTAAACTTGTTATTATTTCTCGTGGGTAGAATACTTAGAAAATCCTTTCCAGAGGGATAACATGAGTACGAGAAATCAGACATCCCCATGTTCTTGCAGTGTCAACTTCACTTAATAGAAAAGCTAAAAGGTATCAAATATTCGTACGCATGGTTGAACATACATCCCGATGTTCGTGCATCGGAGATCTCTACCAAAACATTACACATTTCATCTTAAAGTGCAGCAGCGTAATCTTTCATCGTAGTGTGACCAGTATATCAAGCGTCTGTGGGTAAAAGCGAAAAGATTTCCGGTGTACAATTTACCCCAGCCAGCGTATAATCACAAATGAAAGCTAGCCGTGAGAGTCACTTTTCAAGGAGGGAGGAGATGAGGAAGTATCGGGTTGTTGAGGTGTCAGAAACCGAATTAGCACAGATTCTGATGCTTCAGATTGGGTCATGGGTGTCACCATTGATGTCCAGGTTGGCGAACGATCCAGAGGGCTAAGATTAAATCGCTCAGGATTTCTGGGCAATGAAGAAGTAGCTTAAGAATACGAGCGTTTCTAGAAGGAGGTTATGATGAAAGCTGCAGTTTGCTACGAATACAATAAACCCTTAGTGGTGGAAGAGGTAGATATCGACCCACCGCAGAAAGGCGAGGTTAAAGTTCGCCTCGTAGCGACGGCGATATGTCACAGTGACATTCATAACATCAGGGGGGAACGTGCCGGGGGAAAGCTACCTATAGTGGTCGGTCATGAATCTGCGGGTTATATTGAGGAGTTAGGGGAAAATGTAACTTCAGTAAAGCCGGGTGACCCGGTGGTAGTATCGCTTATATCATCCTGCGGCCGTTGCCTCTACTGTGTTTCCGGGCACCCGGAATTGTGCGAGGCACAGTGGCCTCTAAATACGGAGACCCGCCTCCACAATAAGCAAGGACAGGCTCTCGCCGTTATGGCCAGGACAGGCAGCCTGGCTGAATATGTCATTGTCGACGAGTCCCAGGTGGTCAAAATTCCCAAGGAAATGCCCATGGATCGGGCAGCACTGCTCGCTTGCGGCGTGATAACAGGTGTCGGGGCGGTGGTTAACTGTGCGCAGGTCAAAGCCCTAAGCAGTGTGGTCGTCGTCGGTGTTGGAGGCGTCGGAGTCAATTCTGTGCAGGGAGCAGCATTATCGGGGGCCTATCCAATTATTGCGGTGGATATGCTGGAGAACAAATTGGAGACGGCCCGGGTTTTTGGGGCAACACATACCGTCAAGGCTGACGACAAGGACGCCATCAAGCAAGTCCAGCAACTAACATCCGGGAGAGGGGCGAATTATGTGTTTGTGACGGTTGGGAGTACGGCTGCTATAGCCCAGGGTTTTGCAATGTCCGCTAACGGCGGCATGATTGTCGTGGCAGGCTTACCCCCAGCGAACCAGACATTAAATTTGCCGCCAATCGGGTCATGGAGGCAGAGAGTAATTACAACGAGCGTGATGGGAACAACGCGACTAAGCATAGATGTACCTAAGCTGGTGGCCCTTTATCAGGCTGGGCACCTTAAGTTGGATGAGCTTATCACCGGACGATATCCCCTGGAGCAGGTCAATGAAGCAATAGAGTCCGCAGAGAGGGGAGAAGCACTACGCAATGTGATTATATTCTAGCTGGCGGACTGTTGTTACCAGATGCTATCATTCCTGGGATGGAATTCACCAGTCCTCTCAATGTTATATAATTCTGCTACCATTTGCAGCGGAATCTCACGGTAATTCCGCCGCCCATTCGATTCCTAATTCCTGAAGCTTGGCTCGGGTTGGCACTCCCTCCCTATCCCAACCGCTCATGGTATAAGAGGTCTCTATTGATTGGGCAAACATCCCTATATTCGTGCAGCCATGGCTTCGACGAGCTAACTATGAACTGTATTCCTTACGCTGCCTTTGCCAGAGAAGCAACTCCAAATAATTTCTAAACCCTAATTTAGAGCTTAGGATTTGGATTTATCGAATCGCACGAGATTGCTTCGTTGTCCCGATACATCGGAACTTCTCGTAATGACACTTCTTTAAGGAGTTGTCAGAAGAGGGCTTTGCCCTCTTATACCTATTTCCCCTCTCCTTGAAGGAGAGGGTTCACCCTGAAGGGTTCTCCCTGAAGGGGTAGGGGTGAGGTCGTACTTGAAGGAAATGCCAACTCGAAGAAGATAACGTTAGCCTGAATGTTCGGTTGGTTTCACTTTGAGAGGCAAGCCAGCGACCATAAGATAGACCTCATCAGCCTGCCTGGCCAGCATCTGGTTTGCCCGACCCAGTAAGTCGCGGTACAGCCGTCCGATAGCATTCGGCGGTACCAGCCCTTCACCAACTTCATTCGTCACGATGATGAAGCTGGCATCAACAGAGTTCATCGTTTCAATCAGTCCGTCGATTTCGGTAGTTACTTCTTGTTCGATAACTTCGGCACCAGCAGTTGGCTCTCCGGTCTCGTCGGTGTAGCGGGTAAGGATATTGCTGACCAGCAGCGTGATGCAGTCGATAATGACCATCTGTGCCTGCCCAATCTTCCGTCGAAGCTGCCTGCCGATGTTCCTGGTGGCTTCCAGGGTGCGCCATGTTTTCGGCCGGACCTGCCGGTGTTTGGCGATACGATGGCGCATCTCTTCGTCGCCGGCTTCAGCCGTGGCCACGAAAAGCACCACTTGTCCCGACTTCTCGGCCATTTCTTGGGCATAGCGGCTCTTGCCGCTCCGCGCTCCGCCAATTAGCAACGTAATAATTTCTTGACTCCTGGTTCAGGCATTTTTGTCGATGTCCTTCAAGTGGGAGGTATCATTCAATACCGTGATGATGGCCCCCGGGGGATAAGTGTCGATAATGCTGAGCGAGGCGTTATCAAAGCGGATTTGCCACCAGTGCCGGTGCTCGATGCCGATGAGATGGCAGACCAGCATCTGTAACGGCCCGCTGTGGGCGACGATAAGGATATTCTGGGCGGGAGCTTCCCGGCTTAACCGTTCGAGGAAACGGTGTTCCCGCGTGATAAGGTCGTTGATGCTTTCCCCGTTGGGGAAATTCAGGGTGATGTCCCGTGTGGCGATTAACTCGGCGGTTTCGGGATAGCGGCTTTTGATTTCCTCATAACTCAGTCCCTCGATGTCCCCGTAATTAAGCTCCCTCAGTTCCGGGCAGACCACCGTTTCCACTTGGTGCCGTGAAGAGATAATGCTCGCCGTCATCGCCGCCCGCTTAAGGTCGCTGCAGTAAATAATATCGATTTTTTCACCGGCCAGGCGGTCGCGTAGCTTTTCTGCCTGTTTATAGCCCAGCGGTGTCAGGTCGATGTCACTGTGACCGGCGAAGCGGCGGATGCTGTTATATTCACTGGTGCCGTGCCGGACTAATAGTAGTCTCGTCAATAACTCTCCTCTCTGTCATATCCACCGTCCTTGATTGTACAACAATAAAGATACCAGGATAAGGACGCTGACCTCGGCGGTTTCGTTGATGGCGCCGTAGCTATCGCCGGTCAGGCCGGATAACCTTGCTTTCAGGAAACTGGCGACGATGATGGTAACCAGCCAGGTGCCGCCCATAACTACCACGCCGGACGGGATAATATAGGCCATCGGCCCGAAGAAGTAAAGACCGGCAACTACCACCAGGACGGTAGCCATGGTCGCCAGCAGCAGAGCCGGCCATTTTGTCTCCTGTTTGTAAATTGTCCCCAGGCCGGTCCGCCGTGCGTAGGGATAGGCGAAAATAGCATAGACCATCGTCCAGCGGCTGATAACGGGCATCAGTATTAGTGCTACCCACAATAGCGGCCCGGGGACCGCGCTGAGAGCAGCGTACTTGACCAGCAGTAGTAGGATTGCGCCCACGATGCCGAAAGAGCCGACATGGCTGTCCCGTAATATTTTCAATCGCTCTTCGACGGTCTTGTGCCCGGCAATACCATCGCAGGTATCGATAAAGCCATCGAGGTGCAGGGCACCGTTGATTAAGACGATAGCCACGAGTAGCAGCGCCGTCACCAGCGGCACCGGTAAGAATAAGCGTAAGAGCCAGTTCAGGCCGGCCAGGATAAGGCCGATAATGATACCGACCACGGGGAAATAAACGGTTGAACCGCCTATTTCCTTCAGGCTGGCCTCCCGCCGTTCAGGTAGCGGCAAAACAGTCAGGAATTTGAGAGCGACTAAGAATTTCAGTTGTCCGTTACTCCTTTTCGGATACTCCGGCCTCACCGAAAGTAGCCATCTCACCCAGAATCCGGGCAGCGGTCTCGCTCAGGAAAATGCCGAGGGCAGCCCCGGTGCCTTCGCCTAACCGCATATCCAGGTCGAGCAGGGGCTTAATACCCAGGTGCTTCAGCATCAGGCGGTGACCGGCCTCCGCCGAGACATGCGCCGGGATAAGATAGTCCTTTATTTGCGGTGCTAAGCCGATGGCAATAAGGGCGGCGGCTCCGGAGATAAAACCGTCGATAACCACCGGGATATGATGTGCGGCGGCTCCCAGCATGACGCCAGCCAGTCCGCCAATCTCAAAACCGCCGACCTTGGCTAGCACATCTAGTGGCTCTTTGGGGTCAGGATGGTTCATGGCTAAAGCTCGTTCGATTACTTCTACCTTGTGGGCTAACTGCTCGTCGCTAATACCGGTGCCCCGCCCGGTCACCTCGGCGACCGGTTTGCCCGTCATCACGGCGCAAATGGCGGCGCTGGGGGTGGTGTTCCCGATGCCCATATCACCCGTCCCCACGATATCCAGCCCCTTGGTTATTTCAGCTTCAACTAGTTCAATGCCGGTTTCGACGGCTTTGGTCGCTTCATCCTTACTCATCGCCGGGCCGGAACACATATTTTTGGTGCCGCGAGCAACCTTTCTTGATAGGAGCCGATTATCCGGTTTCAATTCGCTGGCGACGCCCATATCAACCACGATAACCCGTGCCCCGACCTGTCGGGCGATAACGTTGATACCAGCCCCGCCATTAAGAAAATTATAGACCATTTGAGCGGTGACTTCCTGCGGCCAGTTGCCCACCTTTTCCGCCACCACCCCGTGGTCACCGGCCATGGTGATAATCGCTTTCTGCTTGATTTGTGGAATCGATTTTCCCTGGATACCGGCCAGTTGGACCGACAATTCCTCAAGTCGGCCGAGGCTACCCTGCGGTTTGGTCAGCTGGTCCTGCCGGGCTTGTGCCTGGGCCATGGTTGCCTTGTCCAGAGGCCGTATCTGACTGATTGTCCTGGAGAGAAGTCCTGACATTTGTTTTCCTTTCACACCCTTTAATTTAGGAGTATTGTTTTTAACGTCTCAGTGAGCGGATAGCACTGACCAGTTGCCGGCATTCGGGCAAGGTACGTGGTCCGATGCGGACGTATTCCGGCAAGCCGAAGGAAGTACAATCGCGTACCATGATGCCCTGCCGGAGCAAAGTCGTGCGGAATCTGGTGGCATGGCCTACCTTCATCAGGAAGAAATTGGCCCGGGACGGGACGAGGGTAAAACCAAGCCGTGTGAATTCATCAACCAGAAACTTTTTGGCCTCTCTTACCCGTTGCTGGCAGTCTTTAAGATAATTGGACTGGCTGAGAGCGATAACGCCGGCCTTTTGGGCGATAGCGTTGACGTTCCACGGCGGACGTACCCGCCGCAAATTATCGAGAATTTTTTGGTGGGCGACGGCATAACCGAGACGCAGTCCGGCGAGAGCGTAATCTTTGGTCATGGAGCGCAGGATGATTACATTCTCTCGTTCAATAAGGCCCAGTGAAGACCATGCCCGTTCGACAAAGGCGATATAAGCTTCATCCAGGACAATGAGACTATCTTTGCTGCCTGCTAGGACGGTTTCTATTTCCCGGCGCGAGAAATATTGGCCGGTGGGATTATTGGGATTGCAAATGAATACTGCTTTAGGCTGGTAGTGCTGAATAAGGCTGGCGGTCTCTGCCGTTTTAAGCTGGAAGCCGTCAGCTTCTTTACCCCACTGCTCGACGACATCAGCGCCCATCAACCGGGCGGCCGGCTCGTATTCCCCATAGGTGGGTTTTAAAATCAGTACTTTATCGCCCGGTTCAAAATAGGCCAGGGCAATGAGACGGATAAGCTCGGTGGTGCCGTTTCCAACCAGAACGTTAGCCGGAGGTACGCCTAGCTTCTTTGACAATGCTTCTTTGAGTTCGGTGGCTTCCGAATCGGGATAACGGCTAATGTCAATATCCGGCAGGGCTTCTCTCATGCCCGGTGGCGGTGGGAATGGATTACAGCATACGCTGAAGTCGAGGACCTGCTCCGGGGTAAGGCTGAGCGTTCTTAATTCATCGGCGTTCGGTCCACCATGAGGGCATGTTGCTATTTTTCTAATTTCACGTCTAGGTTGTAAGGGCAAGGCGAATTCCTCCCACGATAAGACATAAAAATACCCAGGCGAAAGTGGCGGCCAGCATCAGCTTTAAGGCAGCGTCGATTGTGCCTGGTTCAAGGGCAACCGTCTCTTTACCTAGCTTGTAGTGTCCGGCTTTTTCCAGTTGGACGTTAAGGGCGCCGGCAGCGGCGGCCATCGGCCAGCCGGCGTTGGGGCTTTCTGTTTTATCGTGCTCGGTGAGGGCTGTTTGCCAGGCAGCCCGCGCGTTTTTTCTCGTCAGGAAACTGGCCAGTACCAAGACCAGCGCCGTGAGCCGTGCCGGAATGAAATTGAGCACATCGTCGAGCCGGGCGGTAAACTTGCCCAGGTGCTCATACTTACCGTGATAGCCAATCATCGCATCCAGTGTATTGACTACCCGGTAGCCGACAGCGCCGGGAACACCGAAGATTAGGAAGTAAAACAGGGGGGCCACCAGGCTGTCGCAGGTGTTTTCCGCCACTGATTCCACCGTAGCCGAGACGAGCGATGGTGGCGGCAGGTCTTGGGTGTCGCGCTTGACCAGCGCCCGCAGCTCAAAACGTGCTTTGGTCACTTCTCCGGCGGACAAGAGCGTTTTGACCTTCAGGGCAGCCTGTCTCAGCGCCTTTACGGAAAAGGTGCATTTGAGCAGCACGGCTCCCACGATTAGGTAGACGATAAAGTTCAAACTTTTCACATAGAAGAGCAAAAAGTAGGCCGGAACAGCAAATAGTCCCATGATGAACAGGGTCAATCCGGTCCCGTAAAGGAATTGTGCCTGCGGCGAATGGCCGATGGCGTGCTTCTCCAGGAAAGCGGCCACTTTGCCTATCCACACCACCGGGTGAATGGGATTGGGTGGCTCGCCCAAAGCCAAATCGATAGCGAGAGCACCGAGCAATATTAGCAGATTATCCATGCTTAGCCTTATTCAAATTTTCCCCTAAAAACAAAAAACCCTTGTCCGCTGCGACAAGGGGAGATATTCATGTCGATTTAACATGCTCCCACCCCCTTCCTCCGCGGAGGTTCTAGGATACCCGGAGCACCGGCGTTCTGGCTTTCCCGACTCATCGGGATTACAGCAGGCGGGACTGCGTTGGAGTTACACCAACTTGCTTTCCGGCAGCGTCTGAATTTACAGATTCTCCGGGGCTAGCTATTCATTTCGCCTATAATATGAAACTTTACTCCAAAATGCAAGTTGAGCTTGAATATTGAAATCCCTGGCCTGCTGCAAAATCTGTGTTGCCTTTAGCCCAGGGAACACAGCTTGGAGGCTCATCGGCGAGTTTTTGTCGCCTTTCCGTAACGTTTTGATATATCGATGGCGATATTCGTCACCTCGACGGCATTCGCGCCGAGCGCTACGAAGAGCGGCTCTTTGCCCCACCCATCGCCTTCATAAAACAACCGGGGTAAACCGCCTGAGCTTGCCACCAGTTCCCCGATTTTCCAGGGCATCGAGGTGCCGTCGCGCTCGATGACTGCTGCCGGTTCCTTAGTCCGGTCAATCCAACCGAAGAGCAGTTTCTTCTCTGCGCAATATTTCTTGACAACCTTAATGACTGCTTTGTCACTCCTGAAGTTGATACCGGCGTTTACACCCCGGTCGTATTTTCGAGCTTCGATGATGAGCCGCGCCATGTGGTCCGACCCGCCGAAGGTTGGCAGACCGGAAGCATAGGGCAAACCTCGGACAGCAGTTATTCTACCGTCCACGGCAGCCACATCCTGCCGGGTCTTCGCTTCAGGCAAAGCATAGACCAGATTAACTCTTACTTCAGGAATAAGTTGAGCAAACTCAGCGCAATTTTCCAACATATGTATTGCTGTAACTATGTTGCCTAACACCTTTTCCTTATCTTTTTGACTATTCATTCTATTGCTCCAATGTGCTGAAATAGGCAGCCCAGAAAGGGTCTACGGCCACCGGCTTCAATTCTTCACGCTTGCCATTACTACGGACAAATACCTTTTCGTCCGCGGTTATCTCTCCAATAACCCATCCTGAAATGCCATTATTCTTCAGGTCAGCCAGAATAACTGGCGACTTTTCCGGAGAAGCCGTGATGAGTAGCGTGCCCTCGCTGATGGAAATGAGTGGGTCGATATTAAAGAAATCACAGATGGCTTTTATCTCCGGGGGTACAATTATTCGTTCCTCATACAAGGTAACACCGGCGTGAGAAGCGGCGGCTATTTCATAGACTCCATTGAGTAGTCCACCCTCGGTGGCATCATGCATGGCGTGTGCATTCGGCCCCGCAATCAGTGCATCCTTGACTACGGTCATTTCCATGAAATAGGCTTTGCCCTTTTCCACGGTGTCACGTCCGACCTGTTTAAGCAAAGCCTGCTCCGCTTGAAAGGCCAGTATGCCGGCAGCTTCGATAGCCGGGCCTTTCGTCATGATGACATGGTCTCCAATCTTGGCATTACACGCCGGCGTGAGTTGCGACTTAGTGCCCAGTCCGATTACCGTGCATCCGCCGTTCAAGGGATAGGCTATTCCGGGGTATATTCCCGTGTGCCCGCCGACGATAGCAATATCGAGTTTCTCGCACTCCTGGTGGACCTCTTTCCAGACCCCTTCGAGGACATCATCGGCCGTGCCGGGAGGTAGCAGCAGGGAGATAGTCAGGTATCTCGGTTTCACACCCAGGCAGGCGACGTCACTGGCGCAGATATGGACAATAGCCCAGCCGAAGTGCGGCATCAAAACGGGCAAGCCGAAGGTAGGGTCTTCTTTGACCACCATGACATTTCCATCGGGAAGCTCGATAGCCGCCGCATCGACACCATGTTGTGGCCCGATAAGGACACTGGTATCCTTCTTGCCAAGATGCGGAAAGATTATCCTGTCGAAACTCGCTCGGTCGACTTTCCCAATTTCCGGTAGCATAGCATCCTCCTGATTCCCTTTTTCGAATTATCTACCGGAAAGATTGAAGACAAAGAAAAACCAGAAGCTGGATAAGTTAAACTTCTGGTCTGCTTTACTTCCCTTCGCTCGTATTATCGAGATCAGGTTCCGAGGGTCGTCCCGGTGGGACTCTCAGCCTTCCAGCTCCCCTAGTAGATATTCAATTGGTCATATATTATCAGTTAGTAAACAAATTATCAAGTAACGTCCTCCTCGAAGCTTGGTGTACATTAGTTTATAAAAAGTGAGTATGCCTCACCTTGGGGAAATGCGTACCCGCGTGCTGTTTATCATTTATCTTGACACTCCTGAAAATTGATGGCATACTTTGGGACAACTGCCCTGCTTGAGGGTAGTCCCCCATAAATCTATTAACACTGGAGGTGGACGATGGCGGACTTCAAACTTCTCTTTCAACCTGGCAAAATTGGCCCCCTGGAGATTAAGAACCGGATTGTCATGTCACCGATGGCGATGCCGCTGGGCGACGGTAACGGCTTCGTTACCCAGAAGCTGACCGACCATTTTGCCGAGAGGGCTAAGGGCGGGGTCGGCCTGATTGTCACTCAGGTGACGCCGGTGATGGCCAATTGCCGCGCCTCGAAATTTTACATGGATGTCTGGGACGATAAGTTTATCCCCGGACTGAAAGGTTTTGTCGATGCCATCCATAGCAACGGGGCCAAGGTGGCGTTGCAGGTGGCCCATATCGGTAATTCGATGGGTGACCCGAGGCGACTGGCTCCCTTCGGGCCGGGTGAGGAGCAGGTAGTCGTCGGCCCTTCAGCAATACCCTACGTGCGTAGCGGTATGATGGCGAAAGCACTTACCATTCCCGAAATCCATGAGATAGTCGAGGCTTTCGGTGAGGGTGCCCGGCGGACGAAAGAGGCCGGTTTCGATGCCGTCCATATTCACGGCGCCCATGGAAAGATAATCTGCCAGTTCCACAACCCCTTCTATAATAAACGCACCGACGAATACGGGGGTAGTCTGGAAAACCGGGCCAGGCTCGGCTGTGAAATTATTGCTTCCATCAGAAAAAGGGTAGGGCCTGATTATCCGGTGATAATGAGAATGGATGGCTGGGATGGTTACGAAGGTAGCCTTACTCCGCCCGAAGCTATTGAAATCGCCAAGATGTATGTGAAAGTCGGTGTGACAGCTCTGGATGTCTCGGCGGGGGCCAATGAAGGGTCGCACTGGCAGTTCCTGCCCTATATGCAGGAATCAGGGGCACTGGTGCGCTATGCCGAAGGCATTAAGAAAGTGGTGAAGGTGCCCGTCATGACCGTGGGTAAGATTGGCGACCCGGCCCTGGCGGAGAAAATTCTCCGCGATGGGAAGGCGGACTTTATCGACCTGGGGCGGTCACTGCTGGCTGACCCGTACTGGCCGGAGAAAGTCCGTACCGGGCGCCTGGACGATGTTCAGTGGTGTATTTTCTGTAATAACTGCCTGCACCGGACCTATACTCTCAAACCGCTGAGCTGCACGGTCAATCCGGCACTGGCCCGCGACCAGGAATATCAGGATAAACTCAAGCCGGTGGCGGCGCCCAAAAAAGTCATGGTTATCGGCGGCGGCCTGGCCGGCATGGAGGCGGCCCTGGTGGCGGCGCAACGGGGACATCAGGTGACTCTTTATGAGAAGGCGGATAAGCTGGGCGGCCAGTGGAATGTGGCCTGTATGGAAAAGGATAAGAGCTTTTTTAGTACGGTAACTCAGCTCATTGAGCGACGGCTGCAGCAGGCTAAGGTAAAAGTGGTGCTGAAGACCGAGGTCACGGCCGCTACGGTCAAAGAATCTCATCCTGATGCCTTGGTAGTTGCCACCGGCGCCCGACCGGCGACGCTTGATGTTCCCGGCGCCTCCGGGGCTAATGTCGTGCAGGCGGTCGATGTTATCACTAAGAAAGCGAAGGTAGGCAAGCAGGTGGTGGTCGTCGGTGGCCGCTACGTCGGCATGGAGGTGGCTTTAGACCTGGCTAGAGAGGGTAAAAAGGTTTCTCTGGTGACCCGCCGTGAGGTAGGACGGGACGTGGAATATAACACCTTCATGGCCCTGCGAGAGAGGTTAATTCAACAGGGCGTCCCTTTCTATCCCAACTGCAACGTGATTGAAATAAGACAGAACGGCATCAGCTTGATTACTAACCATACCCTGCTGATGCTACCGGCCGAGACCATAGTGCTGGCTGTGGGTTACGTTTCCGAGAACAAGCTGGCCGAGGAGCTAAAAGGCGCCGCTCCCGAAGTCTATTCGGTGGGCGACTGCGTTCAGCCCCGCGATGGCCTGGCCGCTGTCAACGAAGGTGCCGACGCAGGATTGAAAATATAGTACGCTGTGTCATTGCGAGGGTACGTAGTGCCCGTGGCAATCTCGTAGAAACCGAACGGGATTTCTTCCTTTCCCATCAACAGGGCTCGCAACGACATCCTGCTGTTGGATTCTGGCCTTCGCCAGAATGACATTTGGGCTATTTGGGAGTTGTCAGAAGAGGGCGAAGCCCTCTTATTCTAGTTCACCCTCTCCTTCCTAAGGAGAGGGTCAGGAGTGAGGTTACCTCTTATTGCTACGGATTAGCCGCTCTCAGATAGGCGTTCTGTAAGTACTGGGCGACCATGCGCTGGGCGTTGAAATAAGACCCGTTGATGGCGATGGCGGAACGCATAATGCCGGTAAAAACGTTGTGCCGTGTGTAAAACATGGGCACAATCAAGTACTCTAGCTTGTCATAGAGCGACTTAATTTCGCTTTCTGGACTGGCCTCGGTCTGCCAGCTATCCCCGATTGACCATCCGGTGACACCCTCGACGTGCCCCTCAATCCACCACCCGTCCAGTATGCTCAGGCTGGGGATGCCATTGAGGGCGGCTTTCATCCCGCTCGTACCTGAGGCTTCCTGCGGCTTCTGTGGCGTATTCAACCACAAGTCCACGCCGGAGACCAGATACTTGGCGAGAGCGATGTCGTATTCTTCAAGATAGACGACCGGTATGGTATCGGCTACGGTACCGGCGGCCTCGAAGATGCGACGGATAAGGGCTTTGCCTCCCTCATCGTGGGGATGAGCTTTCCCGCCGCACAGTACCTGAATCGGCCCGACCTGCTGTGTAATTCGCTTCAGACGGTCGAGGTCGCGAAAAAGGAAGTCCATTCTTTTGTAGGCTGCGGCGCGGCGGGCAAAACCGATGGTTAGTACGGTCGGGTCCAGGCGTACACCGCTCCGTTTGGCCACTTCGGCGAGCAATTGTTCCTTGGCGGTCAGATGAGCCTGCCAGATTTCATCCAGGGGTATGCCGACGGCGTATCTCAGGTAAAGGTTATCGCGGCGCCATTCGGGAATATAGCGGTCGTAAAGCTGCCGGAAAGACAGTCCCGTCCAGGTAAGGGCATGGACGCCGTTAGATATGGCATCGATAAAGTGGTTGGAAAAAAGCTGGCGTGAAATCTCCTCATGGCGCAGGGAGACACCGTTGACATAACGAGAGAAATTCACGCCCAGGGCACTCAGATTGAGCCGGCCGTCGATGCAACATTGTGCTTGTGAGAGGAGGTCAGTCAGCTCCTCACCCAGTACCTCTCGGGCCAGGTCGAGAGGAAAATCGTCCTGCCCGGCCAGGACGGGGGTATGTGTGGTGAAGACGCAGCGCTGGCGTACCGCCTCTTTGTCCTCGCTTGTCGCTGCTGCCAGGCCTCGTCCCCATACCTGCTCCTCCAGTAGTGCCAGCACGGTGAGGGTAGAGTGCCCTTCGTTCATATGATAAGCATGCACTTTGGTGTAGCCCAGAGAACGCAACAGGGCAACGCCGCCGAAACCCAGCACTATCTCCTGGGCGAGGCGGTAGTGTCTATCCCCACCGTAAAGATGGTCAGTCAGGCTTTGCTCCCAGGGCGTGTTCTCGGGAAGGGCTGTGTCCAGGAAATAGATCGGGACAGTAAAACCGAACTCGCCATGAACCAGGTAGCGCCATGCCTGTACTTGTACCTGGCGGCCGGCGATAGTGACCGCCACTCGCAGCGGGAGTGGTTCCAGGAAGTCCCGGGGTGACCAGGTGACATCGCTCTCGGACTGGTTTCCCTGTGCATCGAGGTGCTGCCGGCCGTAGCCTTTACGGTGCAGGAGTGTTATCCCGACGGCGGGCAGGCCCAGGTCGGCTGCCGCCCGCAGCGTATCTCCGGCCAGTATGCCCAGGCCGCCGCTGTACGTGGGCATCGCCGGGTCGAGGCCGCATTCCATGGAAAAGTAGGCAACCGTGAGCGCCTCCCGTGGTGCTCCCGATATCACAGCTGCCTCCACTTAAGATATTCGTCTGAGGAGGTGGTGTCTATCGCAGGTACGTTACTGTGCGTGAAGTGCCGGAGGTCCATTAGCTTGGTTAAATGTCCGCCACTGACAGCCATGGTAAATATCGTTCTAGTCAGGTGTTCCAGTTTTAACCTTTTCCGTTCATCCCGTTACCGGGTTATTATTGTTCCTCATATTATTACGCAAATATTACCATGATGCAATTATTATTTTCGCCTTGGTGGTTTTTGCTCTTGGCGCCCTTTATCGATTGACAAAGTTTACATAAAGTAGCCGTATTTAGAAGTAAAGGCTTAGTACGACGGATAACCTGAAGGGCAGTTTAAGTTTTTCTTTTAAGGGTAGCTTCGATTTTTCTTACCAATTTTTCAGGCTTAAAGGGTTTGGCAATAAAATTGTTGGCACCCATTTGCCGGACCTGCTCGGCAGAAATACTCAGGGCGGTGACGATAATCACCGGCACCTGAGAGAAGGTGCGCAATTTCTTGAGTACATCGGCCCCGCCCATCGGAACCATGAGCAGGTCGAGCAGTATAATATCGGGTTTATTGTCAGCGGCCGATTGCAAGGCTTCTGAACCATTCGTGGCCGTAATGACCTCATAATTGGCTGAGGTTAGATACGTTGTGACGAACCGCAGGATACCTGGTTCGTCGTCAACCAACAACACCCGCTTCTTAGTTTCCATCCTCTCCATGGGGAACGCGGTTTTTATTATACACTAAGTCTTGTTCGTGGGCAAATGGGTTTAATGCCTAGCTTTGTCAGTTGAGTGTCCAGGAAGGTTGCGGTATTATCATTATTAAGGCGGATGGATTCGTCGGGATATTTATTTAAGGTATTGTTAAAACTTAGGAGGCATGATGGTACGACGTAGCCCCAAACGAAAAGTTCGCATTAATATCAGGCAGATGGAGATTGATGATATCAGTGCTGTTTATCGCCTGGGTGAAAGTCTTTTTACCAGCGAGGAGTTCCCCATCCTTTATCGCACCTGGGACCCGTGGGAAGTAACTGACTTCTTCACTTCCGACCCGGAGTATTGCCTGGTGGCGGAAACCGAACCGTCGGGTAAAATTGTTGGTTTCGCCCTGGCGACGATTCTCGAAAAGAAGGGTACTGCCTGGAGGAGGTACGGCTATTTGACCTGGATAGGCATCGATGATAAGTTCCAGCGGAGCCGGCTCGGTTATCGCCTTTACCGGAGGATGGAGCAGAAGTTCAAGAAAGATGGTGTCAGAATGATGATGGTCGATACGGAAGAGGACAACGAGGACGCTATCTCCTTTTTCACGTCCCTCGGTTTCTCACCGGGCGGTGGCCATATCTGGCTTACCAAGATACTGCCGGGGCGGGCGAAGAAGGCAACCGCCAGTGCGGTAGCTACGGCTCGCCGTGATGAAGGTGGAGGAAGCAGTCGATGATGTCTCCGGACGGAAAGCCTGATATTCAGCCGAGAAGGTTGGAAAGGCTGCTGAAAGCCCTAGTGGACATCTACAGCCCTTCCGGTAAGGAAGAGGAACTACTTGAGTTTACCGAAGACTACCTGAAAAAGGTAGGCCTGAAGATTGTCCGGCAGGAAGTCGATGACGACCGCGCTAATCTTATTGTTTTGCCCGGGGGAAAAGAGGATACCGCAGAAATAGAGCTTTGCTTCGTTGGCCACGTGGATACGGTCGCCGCCTATGAGCTTGAGGACTACCAGTCTCGTAAGGAGGGTGACACGATTTTCGGATTAGGTACAGCGGACATGAAAGCTGGCTGTGCGGCGATGATAGAAGCGTTCACTGTTCTGTCCGGCTACCCCGATACGTTCCCACCGGTTGGCCTCGCTCTGGTGGTCGATGAAGAGGAAGATAATAAAGGGGCCAAGGCCCTGGTTGAGGAATATAGTTTTCCGTGGGCGGTGGTTGGCGAACCGACCAATCTGGAACCCTGCCTCGGCCACTATGGCTATCTGGAAGTACTACTGCGCACGCAGGGGAAACAGGCCCATTCCGCTATGCCCGAGCGCGGGCAGAACGCTATCGAGCATATGCTTAAACTTCTTCTCGAGGTCATCAGGTACTTTACTTCAGGGTCACCCGGGCTCGTTTATAATATCAGGGAGCTTACAGGCTTCCCCAGTGGTTTCGTAGTACCGGCGATTTGCGAGGCGTATTTAGACCTGCATTTACCGCCTGAGTCCAGTATCGACGTGCTAAAGACTGAGCTGGAACAGGTAGTGAGAGCCAGCAGAGATGCCATTCCCGGACTGGACGCTATTCTGAGGTTCGAGGAAGCCTATTCCGGCTACCGGATTTCTGCCGAGAGGCCGATGGTGGGCAAACTGAGCGAAGTCTATCGCCAGATGGCCCTTCCCTGGGAACCCCAGAGCTTCAGGAGCCATTCCGATGGCAATATCCTGTGGACGGCCGGTGTTGACCCTATTATTCTGGGTCCGGGACGCTTGGAAGCAGCGCACGCGCAGGGTGAATCGGTCTCTTTCGCGCAGGTAGTCCAGGCCGCCCGTCTTTATCTCAATCTCGCCCTTTCGCTGAAGGGCACCGAAGATTAGGTTTTATCGAATACCTTTATATCCGGCGTACCGCGATATCGAGCCCGTCGACTGCCCGGCGGGCAATATCGTAGGCGGCGTGGCTGGAAGCCGGGTGATTGGCCAGTGCCCAGGCCACGTGGGGGTAGACGTCGGGACTGGGCGGCGCGATGAAGCGGGCACCGTTGTGGGTGGACAGTCCGAATCTGAGGCCATCGCGCTCGAGCTGAGCCAGTTCGTCTCGTGTCGGCAATTCCTCAACAAAGCCATCGTAGTAGTAGGAACGATAAGCCAGGGCAGCAAAATGACTTTCGTCACGGATGAGCTTCGGTTCGATGCCCAGGGCAAGCTGTAATGTCTGGAACACTCTTTGTTGATGGGTACGTACTTCGAATAAATCATTAAAGCCGTCATCCCAGCCCAGCCGTCCATTTATCTCCATCAGCTGTATCTCGCCGTTACAGACCCGCATTTCGATGGAAAAGCCGGAATTTCTCAGGCCGGTAGCTTTGATTATCGCATCCGACACTTTTTCGACTGGCTTACTATCAATGCACTCGGCGGGAAACAGATAACCTTCGATGAAAAAAGGCGGGTTCACGCTTTGTATCTGCTCGGTCACCCCGAAAGTAAAGGGTCGGCTTTCCACAACCAGCCCGTCGGTCTCGACCATATCGCCGGCCAGAAAGGACTCAACGAGAAATTGCTCACGGGGGTCGCAGCCCAGGTCAACCCTGACCGTCTGAGCGAAGCTGGTGAGGCGGGCGACGTCCATGGACTTGGCCAGCCCGGTACGGATACGCTCGACGGCGGTATCGACATCCTCCTTACGGCACACCAGCGTCACGAGCCGTGACATGGTGGAAATCACGCATTTGAGGACGAGGGGATAGTCGAAATCTTTGCCGAGACGGCGGACGTCATCAGCGTTCTCCGCCAGCGTAAAGAGCGGGTTACCGATACCGGCATGGGATAGAACAGTGCGCTGCCGGTACTTGTTGGCACAAAGATGAGCGGCCTCAACCGATGGGCCTTTTAGGTTGTACTCTTCGGCCAGGAGCGCGCCAAGTAATAGCCCTCTTTCCGACTGCATAAAAATACCGTCGGGGTGCCTTTTGTCACACCAGCGGCGTATGATATCGTGTGCCTCGGCCAGTTTCTCCGGCGGGGGCAGTTCCACGACTTCACTGAAGATATCTTCATCGGAGGTGGTCGGCTCATCATCGGCGAGGACAAGCTTCAAGCCGGGAATCTCCTCGGCGAAGCGGGATACCCGTTCGCACGAGACTGTTCCGTAAGCGGGGTACAGGACGAGTAATGTTGCCATGGTAAGACAACTCCTTTGGCTATAATTTAACTCTAGCCAGAAACAGAGGTAAAGTCAAACGGACCAACCGGGTTCCATTCGTTTACGGTTGTCACATTGTTACATCTTGGTGCGGACCTACCCCCTTGACGGTATCGGCTGTTTTCGCCAAAATGTTCTATCAGAAGGTAGGATAAAAATAACTAATGATTAAGTTGAGCCGGGAATTGGTCGCGCCCTGTGGTATGAACTGTGGTGTCTGCAAGCGGTATTTAGCCACTGTCAGAGGGCTGGCAGGAGGGAAGGGAATGCCAGCCTGCACCGGCTGCCGGCCGCAAAATAGAAAATGTGCTCTTATTATCCGCGGTTGCAGGTTACTCAGTGGAAAGAAAATCAACTTCTGCTTCGAGTGTCCTGATTTCCCCTGTGCCCGATTAGAACGTTTGAACCATCGCTACACAACCAGGTATCACACCGACCTGGTTGAGAACCTTCTAGCAATCAAGGAACTTGGTCTGAATCGATGGCTTAAAAAGCAAGCGGGGAAATGGCAATGCCCGCAGTGTGGTGGCACGATATCCATACATGACAGAAGATGTTACGATTGTGGCTATGCCAGCGGGTAACAATATTACCCGTTGGCTCCAGCCCATTGAGCTCGGTGCAACTGGCGTGATGGTCGGGCAGGTTCTCTATCCTCACGCATCTTGTAGTTGAAGCCATCGAGGGTACGTCGTTCCAGTTTTCCGTTAAGCAGGTGCTCGAGCTCGCGTACCATCGGGGTATCTTCGCTGGTGACGAACGTGAAGGCGTCACCGGTCTTGCCCACCCGTCCGGTGCGGCCGATACGATGGGTGTAGGCGTCCGTACTGTCCGGCATGTCGTAGTTGATGACATGGGAGATGCTTAAAACATCGATGCCGCGTGCCGCAATATCGGTCGCCACCATGACACGGAACGAACCGGCGCGAAAGCCATCTAATGCCGCTTGGCGTTGGTGCTGAGACAAATTGCCTTGCAGGCAAGTTGCCCGGTAGCCCGCTCTGGACAGTTGCTGGGCGACACGTTCGGCACGGAACTTGGTCCGTGTAAAGACAAGCACCGATTCGGTCTTGGTCTGGCGCAGAAGCTCCTTGAGCAGGGCTGTCTTCAATTGCTGGTTCACCGGATACAGGGCATGTGACACGGTCTTGGCCGGCGCCGGCGGGTCAACCTGCACTGTGACCGGGTTATGCAGGATTTCGTGTACTAAATGTCTGATATCATCGGGCATCGTGGCCGAGAAAAGGAGTGTCTGTCTTTTTTGTAGTATGCACTTCAAGATGCTGTGCACATCGGGTAGAAAACCCATATCAAACATGCGGTCGGCTTCGTCGATGACCAGGACTTCCAGGTCGGCCAGACTGATAGTGCCTTGCCACAGGTGGTCGAGCAGCCGGCCGGGACAGGCCACGATGATTTCGACTCCCTGGCGCAGCCCGCGTGTTTGTTGCTCCATATTGACACCGCCGTAAATAGCCACACTCCGCAAATTGGTCTGCTTGGCCAGGTCATTGATGGCCTCGCTGGTCTGCTCGGCCAATTCACGCGTGGGTGAAACGATGAGAGCACCGACGCGTCCCCGCGGGCTTTTCAATAGCCGCTGCAAGATTGGTAGGGCGAAAGCCGCCGTCTTGCCCGTCCCGGTCTGGGCCAGACCGAGAAGGTCGTGACCCTGCATAATCGGCGGTATCGCTTGAAGCTGGATTGGTGTGGGTGTAACGTAACCGAGCGCCTGTACACCGGCCATGATGCTCGGATGAAGATGGAATGTTTCGAAACTCATTAAGACTCCTTGTAGAAATATATGTGTAATATCAGGCGGGCTAACTGTTGAGGACAGGCTGGATGACTGATTTATTCAAGCGTAATGCTGCCTTTGTCTGGCTCTTCCGTTAAACCGGCTGATTCTTTTACCGTGATAGGACTCCGCAACGTTCTTGTCGGAAAGGGGTAGAGCTTCAATCAGGTCGATCACCCGGCCTTTCAGTCTCTTCCCATTGAGGCTGGCAATGGCGGCCTCACCCTCCAGCTTTGAGATCATTTCAACAAAGCCATAGCCTTTGGCTTGACCACTGCCAATATACTTATCGTTCATGATGGTTACCGAAATTACCTGTCCGAAAGCGCCGAATTCCTGGCGCAGGTCATCGTCAGTGACTTCCAGGGATAAGTTGCCCACGTAGATATTCATACCGTCCACCTCTTCATCATGAAGTGAATTGAGGACTGAGTCCGGGTCAATCACTCGGGCCTCAGGACTACTCATCTTTTCTTTGCGGGTGATGAACAATATTGCCACACTGAACCACGGATGAATCTAGTATCTACCCCGCCTGCCTCCGCCAAAGCCCCCGCCGCTTCTGCGGCCACCGCCATAGGAACCTCCGCCTCGCTCTTCACGAGGTCGAGCTGGATTTACCGTAAGCGTGCGTTCTTTTATCGTTTTTCCGTTAAGGCCGGCGATAGCTGCCTGCCCTTCCGCTATCGCAGGCATCTCGATAAAGGCAAAGCCTCTCGCCTGGCCGCTGTATTTATCCGTTGGAATACTTACTGACCCGACTTCCCCAAAGGCCTGGAACTCCTTACGTAATTCTTCCTCGGTTATGTCATAGGGCAAGTTACCTACATAGATTTTCATGTTGACGCTCCTCCTGCTTAATTTTTCTGTTCCGGCTGACGATATCCTCCGTGCCGGCTGGTGAAACTAACCGCTCGTTTGGTTTTTTCGTTCATAAGGAACGGCGCCTTCGTTGGGCGCTCTTACGTGCTTTCAAACGTGCTGTTTCGCCTTTAGATGAAAAATAACGATGGTCCCTAGCCTCCCGGAGAATTCCGCTTATCTGCACCTCTTTTTGAAAGCGGCGCAATAATGACTCCTGGGACTCGTCGCCACGTATGAAAACTTCTAATGACACTATGCCCACCTCCTTTGACAGGATATGGGTTGATAATGCCTGGTTCTGCTAATGTTCGTATTAACCGGCATTACCGGCTCGGTTTGACTTTGCGATAGCAATCGCTGCAGTAAACCGGTCGGTCACCTCGAGGCTGAAAGGGTACTTCGGTATCTTTGCCGCATTGGGCGCATTTGGCGGGATACATCTGGCGACGGGCGCCGTAAGAGCCACTCCCCTGGCGTTCCGATTTTCTTGTCTGACGGCATGAAGGGCAGCGTTTAGGCTCGTTGGTATAGCCCTTCGTCTTGTAGAATTCTTGTTCCTCTGCCGTGAAGGTAAAGGTGGCGCCACAGTCGGCACACTGGAGTGATTTGTCCTGGAAACTCATTGAATGACCTCCTCTTTTTCATTAGTCAGAGCCCCGGTCATCCAATACTTAGGAGATAGCGAAGAGTTGTGATAACCTACCTGAACTAATTTACCATAGTATACGACAGAATTGCCAGTTTGGCAAGATTAGCTTCAATCAAGCGGGAAAAACGGGGTGAAGAGGGGTAATACTATTCCTGTTTGCTGAAAGACCAGGCAGCCGTCGATAACAGCACGGCGCCGAAGACAGCCACAATCAATACGTCCTCAAGGACGGTCATCGTGTGTCCCAGCACGGTTACGCCGATGGCGTAACCGCTTCCCCCCATGGCGGCACCGGCGGCTATCTCCGGGCCAAGGAAGAGCTGGCGGATGGCATCAACGCCGTACGTTAGCGGATTGATTTTGGAGATGACTTCAAGCCAGGCGGGTACGTTGTTCACTGGGAAAAATACGCCAGAGAGAAATATCAGGGGAAAAATAATTATCTGTACGATTATCTGGAATCCCTGCTGTGACCGCATGCGTGATGCGATTAAAACACCCAGCCCGGAAAGGGATACCGATACCAGGATTAACACCGGAATGAGCTTGACGACCAGCATGGGGGTGAGTGATACGCCAAGAATGGGGGCCAGTATGAGCATGATAATACCCTGTCCCACTGCCACGGCGGCACTGCCGGCTGCCTTACCCAGCACGATACCACTCCGCCCCAGCGGTGCGACCAGGATTTCCTTCAGGAAACCAAACTCGCGGTCCCAGACAACGGATAGGCCTGACATCACCGAGTTCATCAGTACGTTCATGGCGATGATGCCGGGATAAATGAACTGGATAAAGCCGACTCCGGGTGTTAACGCGCCGATGATGCGATTAAAACCGGCGCCAAAGATGACCAGAAAAAGTAAAGGCATGGCGAAGGATGAAAACATGCGAGACCGTTCCTGAATAAAACGGAGCAATTCCCGGTATGATACTACCCACATTCCGCGAAATACGTCAGCCATAGTTATCTACCGTGGCCTCCCCTTCTCATTCTCATCGCCATTCCTTTCATCTGCTCTTTCATGCCGGCTTCTTCATCACGGATGGCACGGCCGGTCAGCTTCAAGAATACATCATCAAGAGTGGGCCGGCGCACACCGATGGAGAGAAGAGGACTTTTAAAGCTACCGATAAGTTTAGGCAGAAACTGCTCACCTTGGGGAATGCTGAAAGTGATAATCCCGTTCTGGACGAGCGGTGACAATTGATATTTTTCTTTCAGCTCGAGCGCGGCGGCATTGTTGTCCTGAGCTTTCAATGTGACCACATCTCCGCCCAGGGCGTCTTTTAGTTTATCCGGCGTATCGAGGGCAATAATGTGGCCATTATCGATGACGGTAATGCGGTCGCAGTTTTCCGCTTCATCCATGTAATGGGTGGTCAGAAAAATGGTCAGATTTCGTTGTTTGCGTAAGGCTAAGACATAGTCCCAGATATGGCGGCGTGTTTGCGGGTCCAGCCCCAGGGTAGGCTCATCTAGGAAGAGTATTCGGGGGCTGTGCAGCAAGCCCCGGGCAATTTCCAGCCTTCTTTTCATACCCCCGGAGAAGGTGCGTACCTTGCTCCGGCGACGGTCGGACAACTCGACCAAATCCAGGAGTTCACCGATACGCTTCTCTCTTGTCTCCCCGGGGACTTTATAGGCGTAAGCGTGAAAGCGTAGGTTCTGCTCGGCTGTAAGGTACTCATCGAGGGTTGGGTCCTGGAAGACGAGTCCGATGCAGCGCCGCACTTCGCTCCGCTGCTTAACGATATCATACCCGCAGACAGTGGCTTTACCGCCCGTCGGGGTCAGCAGGGTACAGAGCATATTGATGGTGGTGGTCTTACCGGCGCCATTCGGGCCGAGAAAGCCGAATATCTCGCCTTCCGCCACCTGAAAGGAAATCCTGTCAACGGCGGCCAGTTGCTTGAAATTCTTCGATAGGGTCTCAACTTCGATGATGTTCATTTTGTTATTCTGTTATTGTTAGAGTAACATAATTGCATTATAATTGCATGCGGATGTGTGAATCTTGGGTAGTGCCAAGGACCTTATTTTTTATGCTGTTGCCTCGACAGTAATTGCTCTGATTGCTCAACTGGCCAGAGCGAACTTAACGGTTATTCTGCTCACGTCTTTGCTTATTCCACCCATTATTCTGCTTATCATCAGGATTATCCGCTGAACTTCATTGTCTTTTGACAAAGCTTGCTTTAAAATGATTTTGAGCTAGGTTTCTGGGGAAGGTATTGAGCAGATTACTCTGGGTGCCGTGGGCGAGTGGCCTAATTCTTATCGGTAATTTCTTTGTCCTCAGGGCGTACGGGGATACCCTGAGGAGTACCCACCTGTTTATTGTCCGTAGCACAGTCTTCTATCCGCTAGCATGGCTGAATCTCATTGCCGGCATTTTCCTTATCTTGTTTCTGGTCTGGAATCGCCTGTCCAGGAAACAACTACCGAAACGATAGGTTTAGTTTACTAGATACTGAAAAAGGAACATATCTGTAATGATACACATGGGAAATTGGTATCAGCTATCCGTTGATGATGTTATCAAAGAGCTAGCTACCAGCAGCATTGGGCTTACTTCGAACGAGGCGCTTGAACGTCTAAAAAGATACGGTCCTAATGAGCTGACGTCTAGGAAGCCCAGTATCTTGAAGCGCTTCCTGCGCCAGTTCAATAACCCTTTAGTTTATGTTCTGCTTGTCGCGGCCGCAATTACCGGTACTCTAACCCTCCGGGGCGAACATATGCTTCCAGATACCTCCGTCATCCTGGGGGTGGTCATCTTGAATGTTATCTTGGGATTTATACAGGAAGGCAAAACAGAATCGGCACTTGAATCCTTACGCCAGATGATTGTCCCTGAATGCACTGTCATCAGAGATGGGGAGCAGAAAGTTATACCAACACGAGAGCTGGTACCGGGTGATGTCGTCCTGCTAAGTGCCGGTAACAGGGTGCCGGCTGACCTTCGCCTCTTCTTCACTAGGGAAGTGGCCGTCGATGAATCGGCTCTTACCGGTGAGTCCGTGCCCGTAGGTAAGAATACACTGCCAATCCCAAGACCTAACTTATCGCCAGGTGACCAGCAGGGTATGGTTTTCAGTGGTACCTTCGTCACTCGTGGCTCGGCCAGAGGCATTGTTGTGGCCACCGGCGAGAATACCGAGTTCGGGAAGATTGCCAAGCTGGTAAAAGCGACGCGTAAGGTGACGACACCCCTACAGCGAAAAGTAGCTGATTTTACTAAAACACTCATGCTAGCTATCTTCGTCCTCGGTGGTATAAATTTCTTATTGGGATACTTCTTCGGGTTTACCCTTTCATATAGTTTCCTGGCTACTATTGCCCTTATTGTCGCGGCTATGCCGGAGATGCTGCCAATGCTGGTAACTTCCATACTGGCTCTCTCTGCCTCCGTTATGGCCAGGAAAAATGCGCTGATAAGACAATTACCGGCGGCAGAGACGCTGGGCAGCACTACTGTCATCTGTTCCGATAAGACTGGTACTCTAACCAAGAATGAAATGACGGTAGTGGCAATTTATGCCGGAGACAAGGAATACCGAGTCAGTGGTACGGGGTACCAACCGGTCGGAGAGTTCACTTCAGATGGCAAGGCTATCATGCCAGTGGCAGATTATCGAGTACTCTTCGAGACGCTGCGAGCCGGTCTTCTCTGCAGCGATGCCACTTTGCGAGAACGTAATGGGCGTTATGAAATCGTCGGAGACCCTACCGAGGCGGCACTGGTGGTCAGTGCCGCCTCGGCAGGCATAGCCAATAGTAATTCCAGATTAGATGAAATTCCTTTCGATTCCGAAAGGATGTACATGGCTACTCTATATGAGGGTGACTCGAATAACATTTTGTATGTTAAAGGGTCGCCCGAAGTGATATTAAGAATGTGCCAGGCACAGCTAACCGATGCCGGTATTGAACCGGTTAAAGTCGAGACGGTTTTAGCAAAGGCTGACGAAATGGCTGGATGGGGTCTCCGGTTAATCGGTATGGCACGGAAAATCCTGCCGAAAGACCAAAAGGCTATCGAAATTGCTCATCTGGAAGGGCTGGTATTTTTGGGGCTGCAAGGTATGATTGACCCACCGCGTGTTGAAGCCATTGAAGCAGTTCACCAGTGCAAGAGAGCCGGCATAAGGCCGATAATGATAACTGGCGACCATGCCATGACGGCTAAAGCTATCGCTCGTCAGTTGGGGATTACCGAGAGCGCCGATGATACGGTTCTAACCGGTGAAGAATTGAGCCGGATGAGTGACGCTGAGCTATACGGGCGTGTAGATACAGTGTCGGTCTATGCCAGGGTAGCTCCCGAACATAAACTGAGAATAGCCCGCCAGTTACAGAAAAGAGGACATATCGTTGCCATGACCGGCGATGGTGTGAATGATGCCCCGGCTTTGAGGGCCGCTGATATCGGTATTGCCATGGGAATCACGGGGACCGAGGTCAGTAAGGAGGCGGCGGCCATGGTCCTGACCGACGATAATTTTGCCAGCATAGTGGCCGCGGTCGAGGAGGGCAGACACGCGTGGAACAATCTCGAAAGGGCGGTTCTTTACACATTACCGACGAATGGTGGGCAAGCCTTACTGATAATGGCGGCAATACTGATTGCTCCGTTTGTTGCCTTATTTGCTCTACGACTCCCCCTGGAGCCGATACAGATTTTATGGATAAATCTGTTTGATTCGGTATTTCTTACCATGCCGTTAATGATGGAACCGAAAGAAAAGGGTCTATTAGACGTTCCACCGCGAGACCCCAAAGCTAATCTGGCTAATCGCCTCTTTTTTGAAAGGGTGGGGCTCGTCTCACTGATTATGGCTGCCACCGGTTTTCTCATTTATTGGAATTTCGGAAACCGTGCCATTGCTAATGAGGACATTGTATTGGCTCAGGCACAAACGGCGGCATTTATGAGTGTGATTCTGGTACATCTGGGGTACGTGATGACTGCCAGGTCGACCACCAGGTCAGCGTTCACATTCAGTCCCTTTTCCAATAGGTGGCTGCTGGGCGGTATTGTTTTTACCCTTATCGCGGACCTGCTGATAGTGTACTTACCTGCTCTCAATAGCGTTTTCCGGACATCACCGTTCCCGGCATACTGGTGGCCGTTTGTGCTTGTAGGCCTGCCGGCTGGATTTTTTGTGCCTGAGATTGAAAAATGGGTCAGAAGAAGGCGACAAAAGGTACGGAGCTAGTCTTTTTGAGACGTCGAATGACGGGGAAAATAAAGCTTTCATGGGTGATTATGGTTGTGTTACAATGACGGTTGGTTAACTGATTAGGTTGATGTACCAAAACGGAGGGTGATTCAGGCGTGAAAATAATCGCTTCACTGACGATTGCTATCAGGTCACTGTTAGCGAACAAGTTGCGCTCTTCACTAACGATGCTCGGCTTGATGATTGGCGTCGGTGCTGTCATCACCCTTATGTCGCTGGGAGGTGGTTTACAGGCTTATCTTAATTCCACCTTCGAAGGGTTGGGTACAAATGTTATCTACGTTCAACCGCAAAACCCGGATGCTCCGGGGGGAGCGGGGATAGCTCCCGGGTACGCCGTACCCAGTCTTACCCTGGCTGACGCCGAAGCCATTGCTGATATCCCCTCGGTAATACGGGTGGCCCCGGTGAATGAGAACTTCGTCGGGATATCTTACGGTAACGAGAATATATCCTCCGTAGTCGAAGGCGCTAATGAGGCCTTCCTGGTGGTGAACGGCTATGAGATGGGCACCGGACGCTTCATTTCTGATTTGGATGTCGCCTCGAGGAATAATGTTGTGGTATTGGGCAGCAAGGTGGCGACAAAGCTGTTCGGGAGCCGTGAACCCACCGGACAATTCGTCAAAATACAGAAGATACGCTTCAAAGTTATCGGTGTGATGGCGGCCCGGGGCGGGGGCTTTTTCGGCGTTAGCTTCGACGACCTTATTGCCGTACCCATTACCACCTTTCAGTCCCGGCTTTTCATCCAGCGTACTCCCAGTGGCGAAGATGCGGTGCAGTCGATTGCAGTCATGGCGTCCAGCGCCGAAACAGTGGAACAGGTCAGAGCCGATGTTGAGTCCACCCTGAGAAAGCGCCACCGTATCGCCAGCGATGAAAAAGATGATTTTGCCATTCTCAGTCTGGACGAGTTGATGGGAGTTTTCGGGTCGGTCACTCTCGGCCTTACCGTATTTCTAGGGTTGATTGCCAGTATTTCCTTGCTGGTCGGCAGCATCGGCATTATGAATATTATGCTGGTCTCCGTCACCGAGCGCACCCGGGAGATAGGTATCCGCCGGGCAGTCGGGGCCAAACGCCGGGACATCCTTCTCCAGTTCCTCCTTGAGGCAGTCACGCTCAGCCTCATTGGTGGAGGCATCGGGGTACTTGGTGGCATCGGGGTATCGGAGGGGATTTCCTGGATAATTGCTTACATGGACATCGGGTTCTCGATTAATGCGGTTGTTTCACCGTTTATCGTGATTTTAGCTGTCTCTGTCTCCGTTATCATCGGTCTTATCTCCGGTATCTATCCGGCGGGCAGGGCAGCCAGACTGAATCCGATTGACGCCTTGCACTACCGGTAACGGCGGGACATCAGCGTTCTCGATTCTTTTCCATCGCCCGACGTCTTAAATCCTCGGGCATTTTTTCGATGGCATATCTGAGTGCCGTTCTGGGCATGAGCTTATTATTCCGTAGAACATAGTCGAAGACTTCTTGTTGGTGCGTCCGGCTGGCCTCCTTGAGCATCCAGCCGTAGCCTTTCTGGACAAGGTCATCACTGTCCTGTAACAAGCTATCGGCAATCTCAAAGATATCCTTCAGGAACTTGCCCTGTTTGGCTGGGATGATAAGCGTTACCGCCGCCGCCCGCCTCAGCCAGCGGTTCTCCGACTTTGTCCAGTTTTTGAGACGCTCGATATACTCTGGATATTTTTCGACGAATGAGCCGATAGCGTGATTGCACAGAGAGTCGCACTTAGCCCAGTTGTTAACATATTTGTCGACCCAACTTTCGAACACAGTGAAATCATTCGGTTCATATTCATCACGCAGCCAGTAGGCCCATTCCGAAGCGATAAAGGCTTCTTCGGTGTAATCCGATTTAAATAACTCCTCGCAGAGAGCGAAGACCTGTCTTTTGCCCAGAGGCTTTACTTCCGGAAAGTACTTCCTAGCGATTTTAATTACGGTGGGTGTCTTTACCCCATAGGCAACGACCTTCTCTTTGAAGAACCTGCGGAAACTTTCTTTGGTCTTAGTCTCCGCCTGCTGCTCTAGCTCGTGTCGAACTACGGTTAAAGCAGTTATTTCCATGGAGTAATTGTAAACGAAGTGTAACCCGGTAAACAAGAAGGGTGGGGATAAAATGGAACTGGGGTATCAATAGGTGGTACTGGCAGGGATTTCGATTTGATTTTCAGTCTCAGCATTTAGATGGTGGCATAGGATTCCAATACTTAGGTATTATTCTCCAGTTTAGGTGGAGGGTTGATGTTATGGCTTCTCTGTAAAAACAAGCATTTGCTGACCACAATTTATCTGCAACCGACCATCGGTAATCTGATAGCTCTCAGCCGCCTGGAGCAACTTCAAAAACTCCTTTTCCTGGTCTATAAGAGGTTGAGGGCCTCCTAACAACGTAATTATAAGTCCTGAGATCGAGAGCTTATTATCTTTCAATTCGTAACTGCCACCGTATGTGTTCACACCGCTAGAGCCCGAAACTTGACCTTGAGCATTATCGAATACTGCCGTAATTTCAATATTTTTCAATCCGTCAGCGCTTGTTAGCACAGATTTCAGATTTGCCGGCGTGCCATACGACTGTAGCACCCAATTCGTATTTTCTAGTGTAGGTACAGGCTTTGGTGTTGTGTTCACTGCCGGACCACAAGCAGTCAGGAGTAGAACGGCAGCCACCAAAGTATTTACTAACAACAGAAGTATTTTCCTCTTCATTTAGGACTCCGCAAAATAAACCGTATAAGGAACGATAGTCATACCACGCGCATAATCTTCCCTGCGGTGAAGTGTCGACAAAATGTGTTTAAGATGTAAACGTTTGTAGGGCTAAAGTATAACATAAATGGAGCCGAGGGGATTCGAACCCCTTACCTCCTCAATGCAAATGAGGCGTTCTCCCAACTGAACTACGGCCCCGCGTTAACTGATATATTAGCAGTAAGCGACCACACTTTTCAATTTCGATTTGCGCTGCTTGATACGCCGCATTAGAATAGATACGTTTTTCACGATAACCCAACAAAAAGGAGACTAGACTTTGTCTGGAATTGAAATCGCCGTGCTGGCCGCGCTGGGCTTTTTTGCCGGTACTTTCGGTACCATGATTGGCATTGGCGGCGGCATCTTTTTTGTCCCCATCTTTCTAATCTTTTTTCATTTTACTCCCCAGCAAGCCATTGGTACTTCTCTGGTGGCCGTCTTCTTTAATGCTCTCTCGGGGAGCATTTCTTACCTGCGCCAGCGGCGGGTAGATATCAGGTCCGGCTGGAAATTTGCCGTGGCTACTTTACCGGGGGCCTGGTTCGGTGCCTGGGTCAGCGAGTATTTTACTCCCAGGATGCTCGAATTGGTTTTCGGCATCCTGCTGGTGGCAGTAGCTCTTTTTATTTTCCTGCGCGGAGAGCCGCACCCGAAAGAGCATCCCGACGGCAGTTACACGCGGACTCTGGTCGATTATCGGGGTGAAGTCTTCAAGTACCGTCCACGGGTAGGAACAGGTATTATCCTCAGCTTTTTAGTTGGCATTGTTTCCAGCTTGCTGGGTATCGGTGGTGGCATTATCCATGTGCCGGCACTCATTTACGTTTTGGACTTTCCGGTACACGTGGCCACAGCTACCTCACATTTTGTTTTAGCTATCTCGACTTTTTCCGGTGGTATTTTCCACGTGGCCCTCGGCAATGTTCTGATACTGCCCGCCGTTATCGTGGCCGCCCTGGCTATACCGGGTGCTCAAATCGGGGCAATATTATCGCGCAGGGCGAGGGGTCGGCTTATCGCTCAACTGCTGGCGGTGGCGATGCTTCTCGGCGGCTTCCGTTTGCTACTTAAAGCACTGGGAATTTTTTAGTTGGTCGGCCTATCTATGCGGCGGCTAAACATTGAATAAAAAGGTAATGACGTCACCGTCCCGGACGGTATAGGTCTTGCCTTCGAGTCGTAATATACCCTTCTTGCGGGCTTCGGCAATGCTACCGCACTTGACCAGGTCGTCGTAGCCGATGACTTCCGCCCGGATAAAGCCACGCTCCATATCCGAGTGAATCTTGCCAGCGGCTTTGACGGCATCGGTGCCCTGCTGGATTGACCAGGCTCTAACTTCCCCGGAGGCAATCGTAAAGAAGGAGATTAGTCCCAGCAGTTCGTCGGAGAGTTTGATAATACGGTCGGCACCGGACTCGTTAATGCCGAAATCGATACGGAGGACTTGAGCTTCGTTTTCATCTAATTGGGCGAGCTCCATTTCCACCTTGCCGCAGAGGGTCAGGATGCGGCGTTTGGGCTGGGCGTAGCGTGCGTTTAACTCGGCTTCCAGAGTACCGGCCTGGGGTAACTGGTCTTCACCGATATTGACCGCCACCAGTACCGGTTTGTCGGTGAGGAACTGATAGTTAGCCATGATTTTAGCTTCCTCGGCGGTCAGGGAAAGCTCGCGTACCGGTACGTCTTTTTCCAGATTGCCTTTAATCTTCGCCATCAGTTCCTGCTCATGGACAAGAGTCTGCCGCTCGGATGGCTTGGCTCCTTTCATGGCCGTGTTGATTCTTTCCAGCCTCTTTTCCAGCAGCGCGATATCGGAGAAAGCCAGTTCCAGGTCCATGTTGGTAATATCCCGGTCCACATCCAGAGTGCCCTCGATATGAGGGATGCTATCGTCCTTAAAAGCGCGCACCACATTGATGAGGGCGTCCATATCAGCCAGTTGTGCCAGCAGGCGGCCGCCGGTCTCTTTCTGCTGGACGAGTTCTTTGACCGAGGCACCGACATCGAGGTAAGTCACCGAGGCCGGCGTTACTTTCTTGGGATGGAGCATATCGGTGAGTACCTGTAGACGTGGTTCGGGTACCTTGGCCGTCCCGAGGCGCGGGCCTTCGCCATGTTTTTGGGGGTCGGCGGTACCTCTGGTCAGGGCATTGAAAACAGTGGTACGGCCGCTTTGGGCCAGTCCGATGATGCCGATGTTAACACTCATTAGCCTGCCCTCCAATTCGAAGTGGAGTCGCTAGCGATTTGATTTTCACGGCCTCGTGTTCAACCGTATTTTACTCTCTGGGCGGACATTCTTCAATTACGCTGATGAAGAAGCGCCTCTTCTAATAATTCGAGAAGTTGCTCCCATTGTCATTCCAGCGAAGGCTGGAATCCAGCAGTATCTGGATTCTGAATCAAGTTCAGAATGACATTCAGCACGAGACATTGTTAGCGGTATGTTTGTTATTCTATCTGGACGCGACTGAGAGAACTGTCTATTTCCATATCAAGCCGGTTCAGGGCAGTGGCATAGTTGGGCGATACATAGTAGTCGCCGCTCTTGGGAAAACGTTGCTCGTCCACCGTGAGGCCGCCGAGGCTCATCTTCGCCTTTATCCGGACGGCAACATTTTCCGGAATTGTTATCTTCAGGTTGGACAAATTGACCTTGATGAAGGCCGTGGCGGTGCCGGACGGGTGGGGCATGGTTACGTTGTAGTCGCCGACGTCCAGGTCCATGTTGAGGTCGGGAACTTGAAGCTGGCCCAGGTCGAAGGTACCCTTCCCCACGGCCGCGTCCACTTTCATGGTCAATGGGGTGCTACGATTAAACTTTGCCTGCCATTTTTCTCCGCTTCCATTACCGAATTGCTCGTCGACTTCGGTCTTACTCAGGGAAAGAGTAGCTTCATCGCCATCACGACTTAGGTGCATGGCCATTCCCCGGTTGCCGTTAACATTGGAGTCCACCTCGACGAGATTGGGGGAGGTGCTGGGTAGGCTGGCAACAGTCAGGCTACCCACCTTAAAGTCCATATTGACCTGCGCCTGCCCGATACCGTCAAGCGGCTCCGTAGCAATGAGTTTGACGTCTCCGCTCAGGTTCCCCGGGTGATATTGCCAGTAGGCAAGACCGACGGTGGCAAAAAGGATGGCCAGGATGAGCAGGCTGACCAGCCAGATGTTGTGGTGGCGGAGTAAGATACTCAGGCCGACGATAATGAGGACGACCGGCCAGTAGCGCCAGAGCGTGCCCCACAGTCCCCACGGGATAACATGCAGGGTCTGGAGCAGGAAAACGACGCCCAGGAAAAGAAGGACGATGCCGCCGACCGGAATGCCTAAGCTGTGCTCTCGTTCCTGGGGCATATTATCGTCTCCGGATGGTTACTATTATCAGCAGGCCAATCGCGACCAGGATGAGCGGCCAGAGATAGCCCCAGTTCAGCCACCAGAAGTTAAGCATATTGGAGAGCAGGAAAAAGGCGCCGATAATAATGAGGACAGCGCCGATGACCGCGACGCCGGCTGCATTGTGCCGGGCGGGTTCGGGTGGTTGGGGTGGCTCTTTGGGTGTACTCTCGCCGCCGAAAGTGGAACGGATTTCCTGTCCCATCTGAACACCCGATTCTTTTATTTCTTCGATGTTTTCCTTGACCACATCCTTCGGCTGGACTGCCTGTGAGCCCTCCAGCGGTACGATAATAGCCAAGATAATATAAGCGATAATGCCGATACCATTGGCAAATATCAGCAAAACAAAAATCAGCCTGACGAGAACGGGGTCAATACTGAAATAACTAGCCAGTCCGCCGCACACCCCCCATATCATGCGGTCGGTACGACTGCGGTAAAGCCTTCTCTCCATAGCACCCTCCTCTTTGACCGATAATGACCAAACCGAGGTGGACCTACTATCAGGATATTATAAGGGGAGTAAGTTGGCAAGAGGGATTTAGAGAAACTCACCCCACCCGCCTCACCACGTCCTCCAGCACTGCCGGCCATTTGTCGCCAAGGCGTTTGGGGTGGAGGCGGATGCCGAGAGCGTCGATTTTAATGCCGTCTCTGACTGAGGAGGCGAGTTTCTTAGTGTCGAAGCGCATGCCTTCGATGAGGCGTAAGATAATTTCGCCTTCTTCGGTGGCGACGGAGGCAATGCCGGCTTTCGCCGCCAGCAGCTTAATCTTGATGGCATAGAGCAGGTTCTTGACTTCTCGCGGCGGAGTGCCGAAGCGGTCGTTGAATTCCTGTAATAGAGTCTCGGTCTGCTCAACTTTGTCCAGCCTGGCCATCTTCTGGTAGAGGCCGAGCCGGGTATCGAGGTCGGTAACGTAGTCTTCCGGGATATAGGCGGGCAGGGGGAGGTCAATGGTGGGTGGTGGCAGGTGGGCGATTTTTATCTCTTCTAGGGACTTACCGCTTTGCCGTGCTTTTAGTTCTTCCACGGCCCGGGCCAGTAACTGGGTGTACAGATTGAAGCCGACGGCGGTGATATGGCCGCTCTGGTGCACGCCGAGCAAAGTACCGGCACCTCTGATTTCGAGGTCTTTCATGGCGATACCGAAGCCGGCGCCAAGCTCGGTGGCTTCGAAGATAGTCCGTAATCTTTTTTCGGCGGTGGGTGTGAGCATTTTGCCTTTCTCGTAAAGGAAGTAGGCGTAGGCCAGATTGGTGCCCCGCCCCACCCGTCCCCGCAACTGGTAAAGCTGGGTCAGCCCGAACTTGTCGGCCTGATTAACGATGAGTGTGTTCACGTTGGGCATGTCCAGCCCGGACTCGACGATAGTGGTACAGACCAGCACGTCCTGTTTGCCCTGGGCGAATTCGGTCATTACCCTTTCCAGTTTATCTTCCGGCATCTGGCCGTGGCCGATGGCGATTCTGGCTTCAGGCACGAGGGCCTGTAACTTTCCGGCGACGTAGGCGATACTCTGGACGCGGTTATGCAAGAAGAAGACCTGGCCGTTACGTTCCAGCTCGCGGATAATGGCCTCGCGGACGAGGCGGTCGTCGTAACCGGCCACGTAAGTCTTCACCGGCAGGCGTTCTTCCGGTGGCGTTTCCATCACGCTCATGTCCCTCACTCCCACCAGCGACATGTGCAGGGTGCGGGGGATGGGGGTGGCACTCAATGTCAGCACATCGACTTCCTGCCGTTTCTGTTTCAGGTATTCCTTGTGCTTCACGCCGAAGCGCTGCTCTTCATCGATAATCAACAGGCCGAGGTCTTTGAAGGCCACGTCTTTTTGCAGCAGCCGGTGCGTGCCGATGCAGATATCCACGCCCCCGCTGGCCAGTCCTTCGAGGATAATCCGCTGCTCTCCGGACGTACGGAAACGGCTCAACACCTCGATTTTCATGGGAAAGGCACTCGTCCTTTCGCAGAAGGTGGTGTAATGCTGCTCGGCCAACACTGTCGTCGGTACCAGCATGGCCACCTGCTTGCCGTCCATCACCGCCTTGAAAGCGGCGCGGAGGGCGACTTCGGTCTTGCCGTAGCCAACGTCCCCGCAGACGAGCCGGTCCATCGGCTTCTTCTTTTCCATATCGGTTTTGACGCGGTTGACGGCCTCCAGCTGGTCGGGAGTTTCCACATAAGGAAAGGAGCTTTCCATCTCCTGCTGCCAGACGGTATCGGGCGAAAAGGCAAAGCCGGGCACTACCTCGCGGGCGGCATAAAGGGCGAGCAACTCTTTCGCCACAATCTCGACCGATTCCTTGACCCGTTGCTTGGTCCTTGTCCATTCCTGTGTCCCCAGCCGGCTCAACACCGGCGGCTGGTCGGTGGCGCCGATATAGCGGGTGACCCGGTCAATCTGGTCCGTTGGGACATAGAGCTTGTCACCGGCAGCGTACTCCAGCACCAGGTACTCTTTTTCACCGGTGGCGGCGGTCAGCGTGGTCACGCCAGCCAGCCGGGCAATACCGTGCTCAATATGCACCACGTAGTCGCCCGGAATAAAATCGATATAGAGCTTATGATGGGGTACCGGATGTTTCTTGAGCAGTCGCTGCTGTTTCACAAAACCGAAGATTTCGGCATCGGTGAGCAAATAAGTGTGGCCCATCACCCAGCCTTCGGCAAGGAGGCCCTGTACCAGTGTCAGCGAGCCGGGCGGGGGCACCTGCTTGACTTCGTCGAGGGGTGGAGCAATCATCCCCTCGGCCTCGAGAAGCTCGGCCAGGCGGCGGGACTGGTGGCTGACAAGGATAACGCGCTCCTTACGGTCTAAGAGCTCTTTAACTTTTCTGACGAATAACGGCAACTGTCCAGCATAGCTGGGCGCCGCGGTAAAGTCCAGTTTATCGACTGGCCCGGCTTCATCGATATCCCAGGCTGTCAGCGTTAAACGCTGCCTGCTCTGTATCTCTGTCTCCAGTTCAGCCCAGTTGAAATAAGGCCGTGGTGTTTCTTTCGGAAGCTGCTTCTCCGAACGCAGTTCACTGGCTTTGACGTCGAGGTCATCTACGGCCTGTTTTATCAGCGCCGGCTCATCGAGGATGAGCAGACCGTTTGGAGGCAGATAATTCAAAAAACTGTCCTGACGCGAAGACCCTTCCGTCACCGGGGCAATGGTGATGGACGGGACAGCTCTGACTGAGCGCTGGTTGGCCGGGTCGAAGAGACGGATGCTCTCCACGGTATTGCCGAAAAACTCCAGCCTGACGGGCAGGTCGCTGGTCGGCGGATAAATATCAATGATACCACCGCGATGGCTCATCGTGCCCGGTATTTCCGCCAGGCTTTCCAGCTTATAACCGAGAGCTTGCCATTTCGCCAGTAGTTGGAACGGCTCGGCTTCCATGCCGCCGGTGATGGTCTGGCTGTTAGCGACGAATTCGTCATGGGCAATGGTCTTTTCCATCAAAGCCGGGGCTGAGGTGACAATCAAAGGGAAGGTACGACTGTCTTTCTGCAGGCTGGCTAACGCCGCTAGTACCTGCAGTCTTTCCACTTGAGTCGAGTTGTCGGCGGTAATTTGCTCATAAGGCAAAACATCGGGTTCCGGGAATAGTTTTATTTCACCGGAATTGCCCCAGGTCACCAGTTGCTCGTAGAGCTTGCGGCTGGTTTCCGGTCTGGCTGTCACCAGCAGTATGGGCCGCTGCAATTGACTAGATAGAGCGCCGATAAGGTAAGGTTTAGCCGCCTCAAGGATAGATATTTTCAGACTGTCGTCTGTTCGCACCAGTGCCTCGACCAGCCGGCGGTAGGCGGGCAGGTTCTCGATAAGACTTAATAGTTGTGCCAGATTCAGCATTTTTACCAAACACCACTAGGGCTAGCCCTGCGGACTAGCCCTTTAGATTAATTTTAACATGGAGGCAGAGTGCTCAACAAGTTTTGGGTGTCTGGTAGTTTATCGGTATAAAGTCTTCAGCCCGATGATCAGAGCCAGGAACATGGCGATAGAACTCAACGCCAGCCCAAACTTTACTCCCACTACTTCGCCCATTCCACCCATCACCGGCGCCCCGATGGCTACTCCAGCAGTCAGCAGAGCGTGGAAGATACCGGTAGCCATGCCGCGTTCTTCCGAGACCGTATGGTCGGTAACTAAAGCTGAAACCGGTGGGAAAAGGATGCCGTAGGCGATACCATAAAATGCCATGGTCACGGCCAGCAGGGGAAAAGTTGTCATTGTGGGTAACAAAACCAACGAAATTATACCGAGGCCCAGACCGGAGAGGCTGGGGAGGCGCCGTCCGATTCTGTCGGAGAGGGGGCCGCCGGGGAACTGAGTAATGACAAAGGCAAGAGCAAAGATAGCCAGCAACATTCCCACTTGAAAAGCCCCCATTCCCAGGCTCTTGACATAGAGAGGGAGCAGCGTCACCACGCCGCCAAAACTAAAATACTGGGCGAAAATCGAGCTATAGGCGAAAGTCAGTCCCTTTCGTTTGACCAGGCTACGGGCCAGTCTAAAACCATCACCTAACGGGGTTTTTGGAGTCGGAGCCGCTCTTTTTGGGCTACCCGGGAGGAACAGGCTGAGTACGGCCCCGAAGGTGAGCAGACCGGCACCGAACAAAAAAATAGCGTTATAGCCTAGCCGAGAGGCAATCAATCCGCTCAGTCCGTAGCCGACGAGAGTCGTGGCGGCAATAGACATACCATAGAACCCCATCGCCCTGCCTTTCTGCTGCGGGTCACTGTATTGGGCGGTAATTAACATCGTCGCCGGGCCGATAAGGCCGCCGCTGGTGCCATGGACTAACCGTAGTAGTGCCAGTTGTACCGGCAATCGACATAAAGTATAGAGGAACATACTCAGCGCATCACCAATCAGCCCGATAGTGAGTGGAATTTTGTAACCCACGCGGTCCATTAAGCGGCCAAAGATGATATTGGCCGGAGTATTGGTCAAAGAATAGAGACCGATAATCAGCCCGGTGATACCGATACTCGTGTTAATGCCGGCCGCATATAGTGCCAGGACCGGAATGAGCAAGTGGGTATCGAGAAAACCAAGAAACGTGATAACAAAGTTAATCGCCAGGACCCGTTGCCCTGAGGTGTTCATCTTGTCCGCTATCATAACATATACGGATGGCTCATTGTCCAACTTGCCTGAGCTTGCTATAATGAACCCGAAACGAAAATGGATAAAGCGAGCGATGCAAAATCAACCTGCAAACTGCCCTACCGCCGGGTAGTGGTCAAGCTTGGTACCAGCCTGCTGACCAACGGCAGCGACCACCTGCACCATGAGGCCATGCGTGGCCTGGCCGACCAGGTAGCCAGGCTTCACGAGCAGGGGATGGAAGTGCTTATCGTGTCTTCCGGTGCCATTGCCGCCGGCCGTCATAAACTCGGCCTGACCAAAAAGATGAACGGTATTCCCTATAAGCAGGTGCTGGCTTCGGTCGGGCAGAGCCGGCTGATGAATATTTACGAGGAGCTGTTCGACCAGCACGATATTACCGTGGCCCAGGCCCTCTTGACCAGGGCCGACCTCACCGACCGCGCTGGCTATCTGAACGCCCGCAATACACTGCTCGCCTTACTGGAACTAAAAGTCATCTGTATCGTCAATGAGAACGATGTGGTGGCTGTGGACGAACTTCAAGAATTGAGGTTCGGCGATAACGATAACCTCTCGGCGATGGTGGCGAACCTCGTTGACGCTGACTTATTGCTCATTCTCACCGATATTGCCGGGCTGTACACGGTCGACCCCCACCGCTACCCCGATGCCCGCCTCATCCCGCAAATAGAACGGATAACCCCCGAGATTGAAAACCGGGTGAGCGATACGGCCGGTAATCTTGGCACCGGCGGGATGATTACCAAGATTGAGGCGGCGAAAATGGCGACAGACTGCGGGATTACCGTCGTCATTGCCAGCGGGCAGGAGCCTGATGTCATGCTGCGGCTGGCGGCGGGCGAGTCAATCGGCACGCGTTTTCTGCCGGCAAGTAGACTGGAGAGCCGCCAGCGCTGGATGCTGAGTGGGCTGGCCACCAAAGGCAAACTGGTGGTCGATGCCGGCGCGGCCTTAGCTCTGAAGAAACAAAACCGCAGTTTGCTGGCGGCCGGAGTGGTGCAGGTAAAGGGTAATTTCGGGCGCGGGGACATCGTCGATGTTTATGACCCGGAAGGTTCCCGTTTAGGCTGTGGGCTGACCAACTATGCCTCCGCCGATATCGCCGCTATTAAAGGGGCACACTCCAAAAAGATAGCCACCACCCTCGGCTACGATTACGGCTCCGAGGTCATCCACCGTAATAACCTGGTGGTATTATAAAGGTAACCTATCCCCCTGCCCCCTTCCCTTGGTTAAGGGAAGGGGGAGAAAGAGGAGAAAGATAAGAGAGGGGTTTCGCCCCTCCCCAAGAACACTTCCGGTAAGGAGACGGTTTTGGGTAGGCGGAAATTTAACTCGGGTGACCGAGTGAAGGGAAACGGCAAGAAAGCCTCATTTAGAGACCGCAAGGGTACTGTTATTAGCTATGGACCAACCAAGCCGAATATTTTGTTCGCTTTGATGATGGAAGAGAAGAGTATGTAAACTCAGGGTGGTTAGACCCGGAGAAACCCGTAGGTCTGGGGCATAGTCACTAAACGGGGTGTTTAAGAGGGGCGAAGCCCCTCTTCCATAGATACTTTCCCCCTTCTCCTTTTGAGAAGGAGGAGGGGGCAGGGGGATGAGGATGGACACAAAAGTAAAAGACAAATTTCTTACGCTCTGGAAGAAGTATTTTAACGATGCCGAGCTGCCGCTTACTTTCTACTATTCCAAAGAGGCCGGGCACGCCGAGCTGACCAAAGCCGGAGAGGTGCCCCGCTGCATCATTCAGGCCCTGCAACTGGTGAGAGACGGTCGTTCCCTCTCCTTCAACGTAGACTCAATCGGCTGTGCCGGCGGTAAAAAGCACGTCGGCTTTACCGAGACCATCCGACCGGAGTTCGAGTATTTTCTCTCTTACGGTATCCCTGACAAGGTACGCGGCGAACGCTATAAGAAATCGCCCGAATTGGCCAAAGAAACGCAGAAATACACACCTGACTTCAAGGCACCAGCACCTTACCTCGTTTTCAAGAGGTGGGACAAGCTGGAAAAATCGGATTCCCCGGATGTGGTCGTTTTCTTTGCCCGGCCGGACGTCCTCTCCGGGCTGTTCACCTTGACCCGGTTCGACCAGGCTGAGCCGGACGGTGTCTGTGCCCCCTTTGGCTCCGGCTGCTCCTCGATTGTCCTCTACCCTTATCTGGAAAAGGATGCCCCGCGGCCACGGGCGGTTATCGGGTTATTCGACCCCTCGGCCCGTCCTTACGTGCCCCAGGATACAATTACCTTTTCCGTACCGATGACCCGTTTCCTCGCCATGGTGGATAACATGGAGGAAAGTTTCCTCATCACTGAAACCTGGCAAAAAGTGCAGAAAAGGATTTAAACCTTACAGAGGACGGTTTATGTGTCATTACGAGGGCACGTCAGTGCCCGTGGTAATCTCATAGAATCGGAGGGGATTGCCACGCCGTCCTTCTAACGAAGGGCTCCTCGCAATGACAATAGCTTCGGCAGCAACTAAAAGCAAAGGTACACTTTAAAGGGCCAGTCGCGTCACACAATCCGTCCGGCGGGACGGGGGAAGAGGGGCCGGTACTGCATCACCTGAGCCCGGGCTTCGGCCTGCTCCTGGGCACTCATCGGTTTGAATCTTTCGGCGGCATCGATAACCATCGGCCACAGGCGCAAGTCGCCGGGCATAGCGCAGGTGGTGACACCCTGACTCAACGTGTACCACAGGCTGGTATCGATTTCCTTTTGCTCGTCGAACGGTTCGTACCACGTTTGATAGACGTGCGTTTGCACTTCCCACGGGCGTTTGGTGACGGCTTTGATGGCGATGGTGCCGATATCTTTCTGCTGGACCATTTTCAGCAGAGTAGTGCAATCGGTGTAATCGCTCGGGTGGGCATCCAGCACGCGGTTCAGAGGGAAGAGCACCGTCTCGAAATCGAAGCGTTTCAGTGCTTCGACATGAGTGAACGGCCGGTGGCCGGTGATACCGATATGCCGTACCAGCCCTTGCTGCTTGGCTTCGAGAGCGGCTTCCAGGGCACCTTCGGTGCCAAGTACGGTATATAACGTTTCTAGGTCATCGATGCCGTGGAACTGATAGAGGTCGAAGTGGTCAACGCGAAGCTTTTCCAGCGATTGCTTCAATTCGTCCCAGGCTTTTGTTTTACTTCGCTTGTTTGTCTTGCAAGCAAGGAAAATATCTTGACGGTGTTTCTCCAGCCATGGCCCCAGGCGGAGCTCGGCCTTACCGTAAGATGGTGCCACGTCGATGTGATTGATACCATGCTCGATAGCCAGGGCAATGCCAGCTTCGGCTTCCGCCGGGGTAACGTTCCAGAAAGCCGCCCCGCCCAGAGCCAGCACTGTGCTCATGTGGCCTGTCTTGCCTAATCGCCTCTTTTCCATTGCGTCCTCCTCCGGGGTTTGCTTATTCGATAGTACTGTGCTCGACTTTAGCTGTCAATATCACGCATTAACTCGTAAATATCATTGCCGAAAGTGGTATCGTTGCACCAAAAAGAGTATTGCCAGCGCCGGCTCATATTCTTAGCCCGCTTTTGATATTGCATACTAAACAAGTATTGTGGTACTAACCTATCCCCTGCCCCTTCCCTTCAAAGGGAAGGGGTGAAAGTGGAAAGGAAGAGGGGGCATTAGTGCCCCCTCTTCCTTAGACCTATTCCCCCTCGTCCGCCGCAAGCGGGAGAGGGGTTCACCCTGAAGGGGATTAAGGAGGTGAGAGTGAAAACCTGCGACCATTAGGTAACTAGAATTATGACGCAATATCTGTGGTAAGGTACTTAGTATCCTACTTCCGGCTTATAATGCCTGCCCGGCTGGGTGGGAAAGCAGTCTGCTTCTGAGATAGCCCACCAGCCGGTAGAGGTGCACCACCAGTACCACCATCACGAAACGGGGCACCCAGAGCCAGAAGGCATTCAGGCCAAGCACCGCGAAGAGGGCCGGGTCTTCAATCATCGAATGATTGCACCCGATGAAGATATGCAATCGTTCCAGTTCATCTTTTTTCAAATCGCCCTTCTTCGCCTCTTCGGCAATCACGGCGCCGCCGTAGAGCAGGCCGAACATATTGGCGGTGACCCACATCATCGTCGTCCGTCCCGAAAGTCCGAGCACTTTCATTACCGGCTGGCAGGCCCGCAATATATATTCCATCCAGCCGAGCGAGCGTAACGAATCGAGAATAATCATGATGGCCATTATGATACCGAATATTTTGAGGAGCAGGATGCCAGTGTCACGCGCCCATCCTACCAGCACGCCGAAAAGCGGGGCTTGTCCCGTAAGGTCGGCGGCCACCGCAATACTCTGCCGGGTATCGCCCAGGAACCAGGAAACGATGATGGTGGTAACCGCCGCCAGAATAATGCGGACTCCGATAGATTTAACGATATTTAGACCTGATTTGTGCTGGACGATACCCTCGGCAGGCAGATTATGGGCCATCAGGGTAAAAACACCGATCAAAGTCATCTGGGCCGGACTGAAAGGCAGTACCGTGATAATGCCGATGACGGCATAAATATTGACCAGCATCCCGGTAATGATGGGATAGCCGGCTTCCGGCGGCAGATGAATGAGGCTCATCAGCGGATTTAAGAGGAAGTCGATTTTTCCCAGCCAGCCCGTCCAGTGCAGGAGAACGACGACAAAGGAGACCGGCACCACAATTTTGGCCATCCAGAGAAAACTAAACCAGCCCCGCTTACCCCCGGCCAAGAGGCCTTGCTTTAACTGTTTTTGAAAATCAGACATTGGAATTTGCCTGGTCACTTTCGTAGAGTAGAAGACCTACTTGTTTTCAGCGAGGAATTTTTCCGCATTCATGGCCGCTGTCGCCCCATCCCCGGCGGCGGTTATAGCCTGCCGTGACGAGTTGTGGCGGATATCTCCAGCGGCAAAGATGCCCGGGATTTCCGTTTCCATTTTTTCGTTGGTAATAACTTGCCCGATGGCGTCCAGCGGTACAATACCCTTCAGATAGCCGGTAATCGGCTTGAACCCGATGGAAACGAAGATGCCGGCTACGGGCAGGGTCGATTTCTCTTTGGTCACCACGTTGTTGAGACCGAGTCCTTCCACAAAATCTTTGCCGTCAATACTCTCCACGACGGTGTCCCAGATAAAATCGATTTTCGGCTCGGCAAAAGCTCGCTCCTGAAGAATACGCGAAGCCCGCAGTTCATGGCGGCGGTGGATAACGGAAACCTTGGTGGCGAATTTCGTCAGGTGCAGGGCTTCGCTGATGGCGGCATCGCCGCCACCGGCGACCGCTACCGTCTGGTCACGAAAGAAAGCGGCATCACAGGTGGCGCAGTAAGATACCCCCCGCCCGACAAATTTGTCCTCACCGGGCACGCCCAGCTTCTGCCTTTCCGAACCGCCGGCGATAATCACAACACGGGTAAGGAATTCTCCCTCGGTTGTTTTAATTGCCTTTTCTTTGCCCCGAAGCTCGAGGCCGATGGCTTCCCCGGTAAGCACCTTTAGTCCATACTTCTCGGCCTGTTGCTGCAGCCGTTGGCCAAGCTCAAGGCCGCTGATACCTTCCGGAAAACCGGGGAAGTTCTCAACGTGCTCAGCGTTCACTATCTGCCCGCCGACAAAAGCCTTTTCCAGCAGCAAGGTATCGAGCCGGTCTCTCGATGCATAAAGTCCCGCCGTCAGCCCGGCCGGGCCGCCGCCGATAATGACCACATCATAACGTGAAGCGCTCATCTAGATTCTAACCTCGTCGGAAAGCCCTACTCGAGGGCAGCGTCCAGATTTCGTTTTAGTTCCTCTTTCGGTCTGAAGCCGACGATATGAGAAACCGGTTGCCCTTTCTTAAAGATAAGCAGCGTCGGGATACTCATCACACCATACCGGGACGCCGTCTTCGGGTTCTGGTCAACATCAACCTTAACAAAGTCTATTTTGCCCTCATAGTCTTCAGCTAACCCATCCACTATCGGGGCCACCATCTGACAGGGTTTGCACCAGGTCGCCCAAAAATCGACCAGGACCGGCTTCTCCGACTTAAGCACCGTCTGGTCGAATTTACTATCATCGATTGCGACTGGTTTACTCATGCATTTCCTCCTTAATCTTTTCACAGAGACTGCGTTCAACCGTCTGTCGGGCTAAACTGATGGCATTTTTGATGGCCCGGGCCTGGCTGCGTCCGTGGGAAATGACGATATTGCCATCTATCCCCAACAAACAGGCGCCGCCGTATTCCTGAAAGTCCAGCCTTTTCGCCCATGATTCGACGCCGATGTCCCGACGCGCCGACCGCGTGGGTAAACGATACGCCTTCGAGAAAATTTGGCCTACCTGGCCAAGCGAATAAAGCCATGTGGTACTCAGACCTTCGATTGTCTTGAGCACGATATTACCGGTAAAACCATCGGTGACAAAAACGTCAGCCTTACCCAGCGGTATATCCTGACCTTCCACATTACCAATGAAGTTCAATGTAGTTTTCTTCAATAATTCGTGGCTTTCTAGAGTAAGACGGTTACCTTTACTTTCCTCTTCGCCGTTGCTTAGCAAACCGATGCGTGGCGATTTGATGCCCAGTATTTCCCGCGCGTAGATATTGCCGAGGTGAGCAAACTGGACCAGAAAATCCGGCCGGCAATCGGCATTAGCCCCAGAATCAATGAGAAGGAAAGGGGCCATGTTATTGATACAGATAAGCGTACCGATAGCCGGGCGCTCGATGCCTTTTATGCGGCCCAGCATGGACAGGGCAGCATAAAAGACGGCACCGGTATTGCCGGCGGAGACAAAAGCTTCGGCTTTCCCTTCCTTGACCAGATTGGTGCCGACCACTATCGACGAGTCCGGCTTGCCACGTACAGCCTCGACCGGTGAATCATGAAAATCAATAACCTCGTCGGCATCGACGATGGTCATGCCCAGTTTATCGAGATGGCGCCCGGCTAGCACGTGGAGAATTTCCTTACGTCCGACCAGGGCAATGCCCACTTTATATTCTTGGGCCGCTTTAATGGCCCCTTTAACTATCTCGTGCGGGGCATACTCCCCGCCCGAAGCATCAACGGCGATTATCATTTCAGTTCCTCGCTCGGGCTTTGCTCCCATAAATCGCAACGACCGCCCCATCGGGCTAAGACCCGGCTCTCAATCGAAAGCTGAGCTATCTCGCACAGGTTGGGGCAGGACTTACATTCGAATGAAGACGTCCGGTAGTTGATTTCGCTAACCCCGAAGCCCTTGAATTTACTGCCATTATTTTTTGCCACCACTTCATCGTGTGCCAGTAACGCTGCCCCGATGGCCCCCATGACTTCGTGGTGAGGCGGCACCATAATTTCCGTGTTAAGTTCCTCACGAAATGACTTGACAATAGCCTGGTTAAAAGCAACCCCGCCCTGGAAGACCACCGGCGGCTCGATGCTCTTCCCCATACCGACGTTATTGAGATAGTTGCGCACCAGCGCCTGACACAAGCCATAGATGATGTCTTCGACACGGTGTCCCATTTGCTGCTTGTGAATCATGTCCGATTCGCCGAAAACAGTACACCGCCCGGCAATACGCACCGGTGTCTGGCTCTCCAGCGCCCGCCGGCTGAACTCCTGAATGTTCATATTCAGACGCTGCGCCTGATGTTCCAGAAAACTGCCCGTGCCCGCCGCACAGACGGTGTTCATGCCGAAATCGGTGACGATGCCATCGCGCACGATGATAATCTTGCTGTCCTGCCCGCCAATCTCGATAATCGTCTGTACTTCGGGAAAGTAACGGAGCGTGCCCGTCGCCTGGCAGGTAATTTCATTTTTGACCAGGTCGGCACCGACGATAACGCCGGCCAGATAACGGGCGCTGCCGGTCGTCGCCACACCGCAGATAGTCGTACCTTCAGGTAGCATTTGTTTAATCTGCGTTAGCCCCCGTTGCACCATGTCGATAGGCTTGCCCTGCGTCAACAGGTAAGTATGAGCAATCAGCTCGTCCTTCTCGTCGAGTAAGGCCAGCTTGGTGGTTACCGAACCGACATCAATACCTAAATAACTCTTCATCGGATTTTCTTACATTAGCACGTGGCCGACCTGCTCTTCAAGCCCATTCTCCGCTTTCGTTCCAGCAAATCGACAAAGGCTTCCAACCGGGTAAGGACACCGGTCTTGGTAATCTGCTCATCACATAGCAAAGTTAGCACGGGAATATTTTCCCTGGTCTTGGGCATGATATTCTGGGCAACTATTTCCGGCATACAGGTGAAGGGAGCCAGATGAATGATACCATCGTATTCTTTAGCGTGAAGTACTTTCTCACCGACTGATTCCCAGCCATCACCTCCGATGTCTCGCCTGAGATAAGGCCGGGCGGCCTGATGAATGCGGTCATTTTCGTTGATACCCAGTGGGTTGAGGAAATAGCTGAACTTAGTCCATTCCGAGATAAAAGTCCGCCGCCTGACTTCTACCCCTAATTTACCCAGCTCGCTCTCGACATCAAAGCTGGAGAAGGGCTCCAGTAAAACGTAGAACTCGCCGGTAATGCCAACGACTAGTGGCCGGACTTCGGTCTTGGTCACCCGGTTAAGCTCGCCAATATAATCGACCTGCGTTTTTTTCAGCGTATCATAATCGTCAGCCTCGTCGATAGCCTTGACCGCCCGGGCGAAGAGCCGGTTAGCCGTGCCTCTGACCTGCTCTACAGCGCGTACTTTTTGCACCACCCGCTCAATTCGGTCGAGAGCATTGAGTTTGTTCATACCGAAGCGAAAAGCGGGTAAAATTTTCGCCCACGAGGCACCGTTCGACAGGCGTTTAATCGTTTTCAATAGACCGAGAAGTTTCTGTTCGGAGACACCCACCGCCACCACGTCAACGTTGTGTCCCAGGTCACGCAGGACGTGCTCCTGCGTTTTAGCATAGTAACCCAGCCGACAGATGCCGTAGCCAGCGGGCATGATGAAAGTGTCCGCTCCCAACTCCACCGCCTCAAGTAAATTGCCCAGAGTCAGTTTAAAGGGAAGGCATAGTCCCTCGGGTGAGTATTTAACACCGAGGGACATCGTGCGCTGACTGTTGAGCGGCGGCATAACAAAATCGAGGTCCAACCGCCGGAAAAGGGCGCTGAAGGGAATATAAAGATTGCCCATGTGGGGCATACTGATGCGCATTTTTATTGTTGCTTCCTCTTCTTTCTCTCGACCATATCAAGAAAAGCTTCCAGGCGGGTGATGACACCCGCCTCGGCGGTGTGCTCTTCCAGAGTCAGGTTCATAAAGGGCGTCGCTTTCAGACGGGTGGCCTCCCGGCGCACCATATCCATCATTAACGAGTCGGGGCCACAACCAAAAGCCATTATACCAATAATACCATCAACTCCGTTACGTAAGTAGTGTCCTCCCGCCCCGACGACTTCGGCCTCATATGTCCAGTAGGCTTGGCCTACTACCTGGGTAATTCCCGCCTCGAGTTCCCGGGCAGCCAGCATTTCCGGAGTTACGATGCGGCTACCCGCCGCTTCCAGCCGGTGAATGATACGGTGGTTGATATATTCATCGTAGAGAAGATAAGGATGGCCGACGAGGGCGATGGCCGTCTCCCCGGCTTCCTTTTGGCGCGAAGGTATACCCGGTTCCGTACCTGATATCTCATTGATGGCCCGGGGTGGTGTTAGTCTTTTCGCCGACATTAACCCGCGATAACTCCCGTAGGTTTCCCATGCCGCCAGACCGGCCTCCCTGACTGCCAGCGGATTCCAGGCGAAGTGGCGCCCCAGCCGGTAAATGGCTCTATTAAGTGCCCATTTTCCCCGGTTAACGTCAATCTCGATATCCAGCACGGGTGGCGATTCAGGCACCACCGCCCTGGTCATATCGGGCAGGCCGAGAAATTTAGAGCAGTTATAGGTTTTACCTTTCACACTGCGGATAACCGGAATAAAAAGACAATCGCACTGGTCCACCAACGCCAGAACGTGGCCGAGAAATACCTTTACCGGCAAGCAGGTATCGGCGACCACTCGTGCCGAACCGGCGACCAGCATTGCCGGAGTGGTCGGCGGTGACACAACGACCGATGCCCCCAGCTTCTCGAAAAAGGCTTTCCAGGCGGGGTAGTATTGGTAATAGAGCAGAGCGCGGGGAATACCGACTCTAATCATGTTCCCTGCTGGAATTCCTCTTTAGCCCGGGCAAGCGTTTCGGGGTCGGTGAGCAAGTCCACTGCTGTCATGGCCAAAGCCTTGGCCGCATCGAGCATCCCTTTCATACCCGCCTCCGAAGCAGCGGCCACGGCAAATTCCGGAGAGTGGCCCAGTACTTCTTTACCGGCAATCGCCACCGAGGCATGGATGCTCGGCACCACGTGACTGACATTGCCCATATCGGTACTGCCGAAACCACGGCCGGGGTTGGCCAGGATAACGTTACACCCTAACGATTGCATATTCTGGATAAATAGCTGGGCCAGAACGATATTATTACGCATGGTGGCATAGCAGATATCATCCCACTTGTATTGCAGGCGGGCACCGGTCGCGCAGGCCGCTCCAACGAAACAGTCCAGTACCCTTTTCTTCAATTCCTCAAGGTAGGTATCGTCTTCGGCACGGACCAGGAAGGAACCGGCACTATGGGCCGGCACTACGTTGGCTGCCTGCCCGCCATCGGTAATGATACCGTGAACACGGGCCGTGCTCTTAATGTGTTGCCGCAATGAATTAATTGCGTTGAACGACTGGAGCATCGCCTCCAGTGCATTGATAGCCGCTTCCGGCCTGGCAGCAGCATGGGCGGCTTTACCAAAAAATTCAACTTCCAGACCTTGGCAGGCCAGCGCGTGGGTGGTGGCTACATCGCAGCTCCCGGGATGGAACATCATCGCCGCATCCAAATCATTGAAGGCGCCCTGTTTCGCCATGATTGCCTTACCGCCGTACAGCTCTTCAGCCGGTGTGCCGATTACCAGCAGGCTACCACCGAACCTATCAATAGCTGGCCGGGCCGCTACTCCGGCACCAACGGCGCCAACACAAATGAGGCTATGACCGCAGGCATGTCCGACGTCAGGTAAGGCATCATACTCAGCCAGCAAAGCAATAGCTGGCTTCCCTTTCCCGTAAGTCGCTTTGAACGCTGTAGGCAGGCCGCACAGACCGCGCTCGACTGAGAAGCCATTCTCGCCGAGGTATTGCGTTAACCAGTCGGCTGCCTTGACTTCTTTGAAGCCCAGTTCTGGATGAGCGTGGATTTGTAGGGAAAGCTCACGAAGCTGAGGAGAACGAACATCTATTTCCTGCGTAACAGCGGCCTTTAAATCTTCCATCCCGACCTTCTTTTACAGTAACTCATATTATAGTCCATCATCATCGGGATTACCAGACTAGGTTCTGCGTGTTATCCATTGGTTTTCGATATTGCTGGCATGCCTGCGGGCAACGTGGTGATGAAACTTGCATCGCTAATTTTACTATGATATACTGGTCATACGAAGTGGGTTGAGTCCCACTTTTCGTTTTATTGGGGTTATTATGGGGATTAATAGTTATTTGGGGGCGAATCGGAGATGAAGAGTGATTTTCTGATTGCGATCACTCAGCTCTCGGCAGAAAAGAACCTGCCGAAGGAAGTGGTCATTGGCGCCGTCGAAGCAGCGCTGGTATCCGCTTACCGCAAAGACAGTTTTGCGGCTAACCAGAATATTGCGGTCAAGATTAGTCCCAATACCGGTAAGGTCCAGGTGTGGGCCGAGAAAGCCGTGGTAGAAAAGCCGGCCGATACTCGCCGTGAAATTTCGCTTCAAGAAGCACGCCGCATCAAACCCGAGGTACAGCTCGGTGAGGCCGTGATGGTCGAAGCCACGCCGGCCAACGCCGGACGGATTGCGGCACAGACGGCGAAGCAGGTTATTTTGCAGCGACTGCACGAAGCCGAAAATAGTGCCATTATCGAAGAATACGCCGGCAAGGAAGGCGATGTTACCACGGGTATCGTCCAGCGCATTGACCCGAGGCAAGCCTACATCGACCTGGGCCGTACCGAAGCGCTATTGCCTGCTGCCGAGCGCATTCCGAATGAGAGATATCGTGTCGGCCAGCGGATCAGAGTTTACATGCTGGAAGTAGCCCGCACACCCAAGGGGCCTAGGGTACTTGTCTCGCGTACGCACCCTAATTTACTGCGGCGACTCTTCGAGATAGAAGTGCCGGAGATTTACAGTGGAGTGGTTGAAATAAAATCGATTGCCCGCGAAGCCGGTTCACGAAGCAAAGTCGCGGTCGCCTCGCGCCAGGAAGGTGTCGACCCGGTCGGTTGTTGTGTTGGACTGCGGGGCATCCGGATACAAAATATTGTTAACGAACTGAGTGGCGAAAAAATAGATGTTGTTGCCTGGAGCCCGGACACGGCCACCTTTATTGCCAACGCGCTGAGCCCGGCCCAGATAATAAGCGTGGAACTGAATAAGGAAGAACAGGTCGCCACGGTGATTGTCCCCGACCGCCAGCTCTCGCTGGCCATTGGCAAAGAAGGGCAGAATGTCAGGTTGGCCGCTAAACTTGCGGGGTGGCGTATTGATATCAAGAGCGCCACGGCCGCCGAGGCTGAAAAAGCAGCCAGAGCGGCAGAGGCCGAAGCCGCGAGGGGAGAAGTGGCTGAAGCCGTACCCGAAGCTACAGAAGAGGCCATTGCCGAGCCGGTTTTGGACGAAGAGGCTACTGAGCCGGAACCAGTTCCGTCAGAACCAGTCGCCGAACCGCTGCCCGCGGAAACCGTCCTTGTTTCGCCGGTACCCCTGAAACAACCGGCCGTCCGGCTGCGCTTTTCGGAAGACCTCGGCATGGCCGGACCGACCAAGCCGCAAGCTCAGACCAAGAAGCGGAAAAAGAAAGGTGTTCCCGTTAAAGACGAGGATGCCGTCAAGTTTAGAAAGCGCCGGAAAGAAGACCTGGGTTTAGATGAAGAGGAAGAGTTTTAGCCCATGCCCCGCCCGGGATGTACCGCAGCGGACGTGTGTAGCCTGCCGCAAGGTAAAGGCAAAGCGGGAGCTGATTCGTCTGGTACGTACTGCCGATGGCAGTATCCAGATTGATGCCGCCGGTAAAAAGACCGGACGCGGCGCCTACTTGTGCCGCGCCCCGGAATGCTGGGAAGCAGCTTTGAAAGGTGGTCGCATCGAGTACGCACTACGTACTACAGTGACCCAAGAGAACAAAGAGCGCCTCGTCAAAGATAAGAATTCGCTCCTGGGAGAATAGTCAGTGACCAGAACCAGTGGACGTGAGAATAAACTAGGGGCTACGGGTAAAGAGCCGAATGCCGCCCCGGCACCGGCAGAAGCTACGCGCCCCATCGAAATCCCGGCCAGCTTGAATGTCAAAGAACTGGCCGAACTCCTCCAGGTCAGTGCCATCGAAATCATCAAGCAATTGATGCGGAATGGCATTATGGCCAACATCACCCAGTCCATTGATTATGAAGCGGCGGCCAAAGTCGCCGTTGCTCTGGATTTTGAACCCCACCCTAAAGCGCAGGCGGTAAGTAAATCGGCCAGCGTCATCCGGGAAATCAAAAAACAACAGCATCTGGCCGTCGGTAAAGAAGCCAGCGGTCTTAAACCACGACCGCCGGTCATTACCGTTATGGGGCACGTCGACCACGGCAAGACCAAGTTGCTTGATGCCATCCGTAAGACTAATGTGGTTGCCACCGAAGCCGGCGGCATCACCCAGCACATCGGCGCTTATCAGATAGAAATTAACGGACAAAAAATTACTTTCCTTGATACTCCGGGCCATGAGGCCTTTACGGCCATGCGTGCCCGCGGGGCACAGGTGACGGATATCGCCGTTCTGGTAGTGGCGGCGGATGACGGTGTTATGCCCCAGACTATCGAAGCAATAAACCATGCCCGGGCCGCCGGCGTGCCTATCGTCGTGGCCATCAATAAAATCGATAAGGACGATGCCAATCCCGATAGAGTGAAGCAGCAGTTAGCTGAGGTCGGTCTGGTTGCGGAAGACTGGGGTGGCGATACCATTGCCGTGCCTGTTTCCGCCCGCGAGAACCAGGGTATCCCTCAATTACTGGAGAACCTGCTGCTGGTGGCTGAAATGGAAGAACTTAGGGCCGACCCCAACAAACCGGCCGTCGGCACGGTAGTTGAGGCCGAAATGGATAAGACCAAGGGGCCGTTAGCCACCGTGCTGATTCACGATGGCACCCTCCGTGTGGGCGATATTATCGTCGTCGGGGATACGTGGGGCAAATTAAAAGCTATGTTCGGTTCCGATGGTAAGCAGATAAGGCGAGCCGGTCCGGCCACTCCGGCAGTTGTCCTCGGACTGGGCAGCGTGCCGCAGGTCGGCGATACTCTGACCGTCGTCACCGGAGAGGCGCAGGCCAAATCACTGATTGAACGGCGTCATGCCGAAACCCAGCAGGCCATGGCCAAGCCCAAGCCGGTCACTCTGACCAACCTGCTCGAGCAGGTCAACACGGGACAGGTGAAAGAGCTTAATGTTGTCCTTAAGACCGATGTTCAGGGGAGCATCGAGCCAATCAGGAATTCCCTGGAGCAACTGAGCACCGACGAAATTAAGGTGAGAGTCATTCACAGCGGCAGCGGCAATATTGCCGAGAGCGATATCCTGCTGGCCATTGCTTCCAAAGCTATCGTAGTCGGTTTCAGTACCAATGCCGAGCTAGGGGCGAAGCGCCTGGCCGACCTGGAAGGCATCAGCATCCGCTACTACAACGTAATCTACAATCTGGTCGATGACGTCGGCAAAGCTCTCAAAGGTATGCTCAAGCCGGCCAAGGTTGAAGTTGTCCAGGGCCATGCCGAGGTCCGGGCTGTTTTCCCGGCACTGAAGAAAGCTAAGGCCGCCGGTATTTATGTAACCGACGGTAAAGCGAGCCGCGACGATTCGGTGAGAGTGCTGCGGTTAAAGAAAGTCGTGGTTGACGCGCCTATTATCGGTCTGCGTCGTTTCAAGGATGACGTGAAGGAAGTGCTCACCGGCTACGAGGCCGGTGTCGTCCTCAAGGACTTTAATGATTTCCAGGTGGGTGACATACTGGAATTCTATCGCATCGAAGAAACTGTCTAGGAGGACAACTATGTCACATCGCATCGAGCGGGTGAACAGCCTCATCCGTGAGGAAATCAGCAAATTACTCCAGCGCCAGGTCAAAGACCCCCGGCTCAATAATTTCGTGGTTGTAACCGGCGTGACTACTTCCGCCGACCTGAAATACGCCAAGGTATTTATCAGCTCTCTGGGCGGCTCCACCGAAAAGGCAGATACACTGAAAGCCTTGACTGCCGCTTCGGGCTTTTTCCGCAGAGAACTCGCCGGGCGCCTGAAGCTGCGTTCTACCCCGGAGCTGAGCTTTCACTGGGACGACTCCATCGAGCGGGGCAACCGCATCGAGCAGTTGCTCGATAAAATCACCGCCGATGAGACGGCCAGAGAATAATTTTACCCCTGGTTCTGTCCCCAATGGTGACATTCCTTTTATATTTGAACCTTGCCCCTCTTCCCCTGTTTTTCCCCTGATATGATAAAGTAAGTGTTGGCCCTTTTTGTTGTCCTCATCCAATTGTTAAGAGCACATATAGAGTAAATGAGGTGTTTAAGAGGGCGTCAGCCCTCTTTTAAAACAATTATCCCTTCCCCTTGAGGGGAAGGGATTAAGGGATAGGGTGCACGGACTATGGACGGAATACTCAATATCAATAAACCTGCCGGGAAAACTTCTTTTGCTATCGTGGCCGTGGTGAAAAGACTGACCGGGGAAAAACACGTCGGGCACGCCGGCACTCTCGACCCGGCGGCCACCGGCGTTTTGCCAGTCTGCCTCGGGCGGGCGACCCGCGTGGTCGAATACCTGCACGATGCCGCCAAGACCTACCGCGCGGAAATCGAACTCGGCGTCACCACCGATAGCTATGATGCCGACGGCAAGGTGACGCAAAGAGCCGACGCTTCTCAGATTAGCCAGCCGCAACTGGAATCCGCCCTCGCCTCTTTTCGAGGAGTCATCGAGCAGACACCGCCGATGTACAGTGCCGTCAAACACCAGGGCAAGCCGCTCTATGAACTGGCCCGGGCCGGCATCACCGTCGAGCGGAAAAAGAGATTAGCCGAAATCCACGACCTGAAACTGACTGACTGGCAGCTACCGCTGGCTACTATCGAAGTAACCTGCGGCAAAGGCACTTATATCCGCTCGCTGGCCCATGATGTGGGGCAGACGCTGGGCTGTGGGGCCAGTTTAAAAAGCCTTGTCCGCCTGAAGTACGGCCCGTTTGATATTAAGGACGCCGTCATGCCTACCCAACTGGAAGAGGCCGTGAAGAACGGTGACTGGCAGCATTTCATCTACCCGATAGATAGTGTGCTCTCTGACCTGCCCGGAGTGACCGTTGATGAAGATACCGCTAAGGCTATCAAATACGGACAAACCCTGTCTTTAGAGAACATTACCGGCAATCGCTGCCGTGCCTTCGACAACGAGGGCCACTTCCTAGCCGTGTTGAAGTTTGACCCTGAAAAGGGAACCTGGCAACCGGAGAAGGTGTTTTCTGTAATGTGAAAATTAAGATTTTTGTTGCGCAACTTCCGGCCCTGGACGTGAATATTGTTTCTGGTCTTCTATCATAGCAATAATAGCACTTTGAGCAATTCCAAACAGAGTAAGCGCTTGATTATTAGAGAGCACTTCATCCGGATGCATCGTGGGGTTACGGTGTAGCGAGCGTAGTTGATCAAGAACAGCAAGAACTTTTTTGTCAGCATCCGTCTTTTTAAGCTCTTCGATACAACTACCCCAATCTTTGCGTTTTGGTTTCTGGCCTATGAATGTGACACAATAGTCTAGCATAACACCCTCGACAGCCCGCATTATGTGGAACCCAGCAGCAGTCGATAACCCAAATGCCAAACACCTGCCCGCCTGTTGAATATCCAACTTTACCGCGTCAGGAAGTACCTCTGTTACATCAGGAGGAAGAGCATCCTCCGCGTGCTCGATCAGATCAGGTGTTGAATAGATGCCTTGTCTAGAAATATAATACGTATCACTTCGAGCGAGTTCAGTGTTCAGTACTGTCTGAAATGCTCTAAGACTGTTTGAGATACTGTAAGCATCTGTTTGATTTATCTTAGCATTGAGTTTTTCCTGTGGTAACTCTTGCACCGTTTCAGGTACTAGACGTTTCAAACTATTTGAGAGGGCAAGGCCAGAGGCTATTGAAAAACTGACTGGAACAATGGAACCAGATAAAAACCAATCAAGCCATAAACGTGCCACCCATACCTCGGTAGCTACTTGTCTTAATGTAACTCCCGCTCTTACATTCTCTAATGGCCTGAGATAATTCCCTAATTGGTAGAAGCTATACCCATTAATACGCTGCATACCCGCCTCCCTGCAACACCGAAATCAAATTTAATAACAGTATATCATAATAAGAATTACGAGTTCGGCATATTAATCTCAAATGTCTTTCTTTTGACTTAAGTTGGCTTTGTACTCAAACTTGACAAACCCCTGATTACCCCTCTATACTCATATTAATTAAATAACTAAAGGCTGGGAACGAGACTAGTATGCCCCCAGCGAAGCTCAGAGAGCCGGGTAAGGTGTGAGCCGGTGCTTACGTAAGGGCAGAATGGACTCGGGAGCCGCAAGCCGAAAGGGATTGTTTATCCCCGGTAAGCCGAGCCGGAACGGGCACCGTTAGCAAGCCCAGGGTATCGTCCTTCACCGAAGGGCCGTACCTGAAAAGAGATGTCCTTCTATTTTTGAAGGACAAATAGGGTGGCACCGCGAAAGACCTTTCGCCCCTGTGGCGAAGGTCTTTTTGTTTTGCGGAGGTTTTTATGTACTATCCGAGCTTGGAAGAAGTGAAGAAACTGAGTAAAGCGGGCAACCTGGTGCCCATCTACCGCGAGATTGTGGCCGACCTGGAGACGCCGGTCTCGGCCTTCCTCAAGATTCACCGCGGCGGCCATTCTTTCCTGCTGGAAAGCGTCGAGGGCGGCGAGCGACTGGGCCGCTACAGCTTCATCGGCACCGAGCCATATAAGGTGCTGACCACCACGGGCAAGGACAAAGTCAATCCGCTGCCTATTGTAGCCAAGGAATTGAACAAATACAAACCGGTGCCGGTGGCCGGACTGCCTAAATTCTGCGGCGGGGCCGTCGGCTACCTGAGCTACGAGACAGTGACCCGCTTCGAGAGATTGCCGTCGCCGGAAAAAGACCCGCTGGGACTGCCGGAGTCGTCCTTCATGCTCGTCGATACCGCCCTCGTCTTCGACCATATCACCCATAAGATAAAAGTCGTCAGCCACGCCCACCTCGACGGCGATATCGAGGCGGATTACCAGAAAGCCGTCGCCAAAATCGACGACCTGATTGAGCGGCTGAACCAGCCGCTGAAGGTAAGCCACCAGGCGGGGGCTAACGGGCGTCCGGTCAACAACGGCAAGCTCTCTTCTAACTTCACCCGGCCCGATTTCGAGGCCTGCGTGCGTAAAATCAAGGAATACATCACCGCCGGCGAAGCCATCCAGGTAGTACCGTCGCAACGTCTCTCCCAGCCGACCAGCGCCCCTCCCTTCGAAATCTACCGTGCCCTGAGGACGATAAATCCCTCCCCTTATATGTTCTACTTAGACTTCGGCGACTTCTATCTTATCGGGGCTTCGCCGGAGATTCTGGTGCGTGTCGAAGATGGTATCGTTACCACCCGCCCTCTGGCGGGGACAAGGCCGCGGGGACAGACTCCGGAGGAGGACGACCGGCTGGAGAAAGAGCTGCGCAGCGATGAAAAAGAACGTGCCGAACATATCATGCTGGTGGACCTGGGACGCAACGACATCGGGCGGGTGAGCGAGCCGGGCACGGTAAAAGTCAGCGAGCTGATGGATGTCGAGAAGTATTCACACGTCATGCACTTGGTCACTAACGTCCAGGGCAAGCTGCGCAAGGACATGACCGCCTTCGAGGCGTTGCAGGCCTGCTTCCCGGCGGGTACGGTCTCCGGGGCACCCAAAATCCGGGCGATGGAGATAATCGCCGAGCTCGAGCCGGAAAAAAGAGGGCCGTATGCCGGGGCTGCCGGCTATTTCTCTTTCTCCGGCAATATGGACATGGCCATCGCCATCAGGACGATGGTGCTGACTAAAGGCACGGCCTACGTGCAGGCAGGCGGCGGCATCGTCTATGATAGCGTACCCGAACGAGAGTTCGAGGAAACGATGAACAAGGCGCGGGCATTGCTCAAGGCCATCAGCCAGGCGGAAAATTCGGATTTATCCATGGAGCGGAAAGATGCTGTTACTCATTGATAACTACGATAGCTTTACCTACAACCTCTTCCAGTATTTGAGCGAGCTCGGTGCCGAGGTGGTGGTGGTACGCAACGACCAGACCACCATCGCCGATATCGAGAAGATGAAGCCGGAGAAAATAGTCGTTTCCCCCGGGCCGTCGGTACCGCAAAAAGCCGGTATTTCCAATGAGATAATCAAACATTTCGGTCCGAAGTTGCCCATCCTCGGCGTTTGCCTAGGGCATGAGTGCATCGGCTATAGCTATGGGGCGACCATCACCCGGGCGAAGCAGATAATGCACGGTAAGTCGTCGTTTATCCATCACGAGGGGAAGGGCGTGCTGGGCGGACTGGCCAATCCTTTCTCGGCCATCCGCTATCATTCGCTTATCGTCGAGCGCAAAAGCTTGCCTGATTGCCTCGAAGTGACCGCCTGGACGGACGATGGTGAAATCATGGGCATAAAACACAAGCAATACCCCATCGAAGGCATCCAGTTCCACCCTGAATCTTTTATGACGGAAGTGGGGAAGGACTTATTAAGGAATTTTCTTGAGGGAGTAAACCAAAATGATTAAAGAAGCTATCCAAAAAGTAGTCGCGGGACAGTCGCTGACCATGGACGAAGCGGCGACGGTGATGGATGAAATCATGGAGGGGCAGGTCACCCCCGCCCAGTTTGGTGCCTTCGTCACTGCCCTCCGTCTTAAAGGGGAGACCGTCGAGGAAATTGCCGGCCTGGCCAAGACGATGAGAGCCAAAGCCTTGGCCGTGAAGGTTGACGGGCCGCTGGTGGATACCTGCGGCACCGGCGGTGACGGCTCGGCCACCTTCAATATCTCCACCACGGCCGCGTTCGTTGTCGCTGGCGGCGGACTAAAGGTCGCCAAGCACGGCAACCGGGCGATGAGTAGCCAGTGCGGCAGCGCCGACGTGCTGGAAGCCCTCGGCGTCAAGCTCGACCTTACCCCGGAACAAGTAAGCCAGTGTTTGGATGAAGCCGGTATCGGTTTCATGTTTGCCCAGTCCTTCCATCCGGCGATGAAATATGCCGGCGGGCCGCGCCGTGAAATCGGCATCAGGACGGTATTCAATATCCTTGGCCCGCTGACCAATCCGGCGGGGGCTAAATCCCAGTTGCTCGGCGTGGCCGATGGCGCACTGGTCGAAAAACTCGCCAAGGCATTACAGAACCTCGGCTGCCACCACGCTCTCGTCGTTCACGGTGAAGATAACCTGGACGAAATCACCATTACCGGCAAAACGCAGGTCTGTGAAGTTAAAGACGGCCATATCAAGAGCTATTCGGTTAGCCCGGAGGACTGCGGCCTGTCCCGGGCTGATATCGAGAGCCTGCGGGGTGGCACGGCCCAGGAAAATGCCGCTATACTGCGTAGCATCCTGTCCGGCACCGACGGCCCGCGACGGAATGTGGTCTTGATGAACGCGGCGGCAGCGCTGGTCGCCGGCGACAAGGCGTCATCGCTGAAACAAGGCATAAGTTTAGCCAGAGAATCTATTGAAAGCGGCCGGGCTTTAGCCAGGTTAGAGCAGCTAATTAAGGTAAGCCAGAGTTTCGCCTAGTGCTTACTCTGTCATTCTGAGGAGTGAAACGACGAGGAATCCGTTCTAGGAGCGACTATGACGGATTCTTCGCTACGCTCAGAATGACAGGTATATTTGAGGAAAGGCCTTACAGAATAACCATGATTCTTGACCGGATAGTGCAGGATAATCTCGCCGACCTTGAAGCCAGGAAGCGCAGTCTGCCGCTGGCCGAATTACGTCGGCAAGCTGAGAAGCAAGCGCCGCCACTCGACTTTGCCTCTGCCCTGCGTGGCGATGGTATTCGTCTCATCGCCGAGGTGAAAAAGGCCTCGCCCTCGGCGGGTGTTATCCGTGCCGACTTCGACCCGGTGGAGATTGCCCGGATTTACGCTCAGAACGGGGCGGCGGCTATCTCGGTCCTGACCGAAGCTAAATACTTCCAAGGCAACCTCGACTATCTGAAAAGCATCAAGGAGGCGTTGGGGCAGCCAAGACCGCCACTATTGAGAAAAGATTTTATCCACGACCCTTATCAAATATATGAAGCCCGCGCTTATGGCGCCGACGCCGTGCTGCTTATCGTAGCCATACTGACGCCGGAAAAATTGAAAGACTTGCTCACGTTAAGCCATGAATTGGGGATGGGCTGCCTGGTGGAGGTGCATAATGAGGCCGAGCTTGAAATTGCCCTAGCGAGTGATGCCGGGATTATCGGTATCAATAACCGCGACCTCAAAACTTTTACGGTGGATATTACTACCACTCAACGTCTACGCCCGCTTATTCCAGCGGACAGGTTGGTGGTCAGCGAAAGCGGCATCAAAGACCGCAACGACATTGATAAATTAAAGAAATGGGGTGCTAACGCTGTGCTTATCGGCGAGACACTGATGGCCGCACCGGACATTGCCATGAAGATGAAGGAGTTATTTTGACCGGAGTTCGACAATGTCATTCTGAAAGGAGCGAAGCGACTGAAGAATCCGTTTCTCCTAAGATAAATACAGATTCTTCGCTATGCTCAGAATGACGGTAATGTTGTCGGATAGGTTCCCTAAAGAGGAGGAAATGATTGCAACCGGATAATCGAGGTTATTTTGGCGACTACGGAGGACGGTTCGTCCCGGAGACTCTGATACCCGTCCTCGATGAACTGACGCAAGCCTATGCAGAGGCAAAAGCTGATGATGGCTTCTGGACTCTGTTCGCCCGGCTTTCCCGCCACTATTCGGGCAGGCCGACCCCGCTCTATCTGGCCCGCCGGCTTACCCAGCACTGCGGTGGGGCGCAGATTTTCCTCAAGCGTGAGGATCTGGCCCACACCGGCGCTCATAAGATTAACAACGCTCTGGGACAGGGCCTCCTTGCCCTGAAAATGGGTAAGCAGAGAATCATCGCCGAGACCGGGGCCGGGCAACACGGCGTCGCCACCGCCGCCGTCTGTGCCATGCTCGGCCTGAAATGTATCGTCTATATGGGGGAAGTGGACGTCGTGCGCCAGTCGTTGAATGTCTTCCGCATGAAGCTGATGGGCGCTGAAGTGAGGACAGTCACCAGCGGCAGCCGGACGCTGAAGGACGCCATTAACGAGGCCATCCGGGACTGGGTGACCAATGCCCGTGATACCTACTACCTACTTGGCTCGGTGGTCGGGCCGCATCCTTACCCGACGATGGTGCGTGATTTTCAGTCGGTCATTGGGAAAGAAACGAAGCAGCAAATCATGGAACAGGCCGGTCGTCTCCCCGACTATATCGTCGCTTGCGTCGGCGGCGGCAGCAACTCCATCGGCATTTTCTATCCTTTCCTGGATGATAAAAATGTACAGCTAATCGGGGTGGAAGCCGCCGGGCGGGGTATTGATACCGGTGAACACGCCGCGACCTTGATGTCCGGCACCAAAGGTGTACTTCATGGAGCCAAATCCTACGTCATGCAAAATGGCGCCGGGCAGATTAGCGAGACGCACAGCATTTCCGCCGGATTGGACTATCCGGGCGTCGGGCCGGAGCACAGCTATCTGAAAGACAGCGGCCGGGCCACTTACGTGGCCGTCACCGATGCCGAAGCCCTGGAGGGTTTTCAGCTATTGTGTAAACTCGAAGGCATTACCCCCGCCCTGGAATCGTCCCATGCCATCTATCATGCTGCCAAGCTGGCTGGCTCTCTGCCCAAGGAACAGATTATCGTGGTCAATTTATCCGGCCGGGGCGACAAAGACATGAATATCGTCGCTGAAGCGCTGGGAGTTCAACTGTGAGCCGTATCGCCGGAGCTTTCCGGCCGGGCCACAAAGCCCTCATCACCTACGTTACCGTCGGCTATCCCAGCATCGAAGCCACTTTAGAGGTCGTCCCGCTGCTAGCCGAACACGGCTGCGATATCGTCGAGCTGGGTATCCCCTTTTCCGACCCGCTGGCCGATGGCGTTACTATCCAGAACGCCAGCTTTCAGGCGCTGCAAAACGGCGTCACGCCGCAGCGTTGCCTCGATGTTGCCCGGCAGTTGCGAGAGAAGGTCAAAATTCCCCTCATTTTTATGACCTATTTCAATCCGGTGATGAACTACGGGCTGGAGAAATTCAGTCAGGCCGCCGCCCAGTCCGGCATCGACGGCCTGATTATCCCCGACCTCCCCCCCGAGGAAGGCACCGAACTGGAGACAATCAGCCGTAAGGAAAACCTCGACCTCATTTACCTGCTGGCACCGAATAGTACCGACGAGCGTATCAAAATGGTAGCCGGGCATTCCCGTGGCTTCATCTATCTTGTTTCGCTCACCGGCGTCACCGGAGCGAGAAAAGCCTTATCCGCCGATTTGGCGGCTTTCATCGCTAAGGTCAGAAAGGTAGCCACCCAGCCGCTTTGCGTCGGCTTCGGCATCTCAACGCCGGAGCAGGCCAAACAAATAGCCCGCCTGGCCGACGGAGTGATTGTGGGCAGCCGCCTTATCCAGCTTATGAAAGCGGAAACTAATTTCTCACCGGCGGTGGGCAAATTCATAGGAGAGCTAAGAGAGGCATTGGACGAAGCGTGAACGAACCCATCTGAGAATAGACCTCACATGAGTTTCCTTCTCTTAAAAGCTGATACGTCTTCTCGAGACAGGTCGAACCATTCTCCCTGTTTTCTTTTATCCTTGAACCTGATATGCCAGTAGTTCTCTATGCCAGTCGGGTCATCAGTCGTAATTTTGTGTAGTATGTCTATAGGTTCGGGTAATTTTAATCCGATGTCATAATTGCGCCTTTCGACGTTACTACTGCAGCCAATCTTATAAAACCGCCCAGATTTCATTAAATATACGTAGCCATGCTCTACATCAGGTTCCTTTTTATAATGCGAAGATTCATTCCTGTAAATGCCGGTAACGTTCTTGCATATTTCAAGAATGTCAGAGCATTCAGGATGGGCTTCACAATAGCTAATTATTTTTGAAGCCACTTCGGACTGTTTTCCTAATCGCTCTCTGATTGTATTATGTGCAGGGAAGCCCTTTGTATTGTAAGCTTTCAATCGATATTCACCAACGGTAGGAAATTTTCCTATCTCTCTGATGAGTGAAATTATTTGCTCTAACATTACACTTGAGTTAAGAGCAGCTTGCATTTTGTTAGGTGAATATCCAGCCTCAATCACGGCATCGTTCCATTTAGACCAATACTTGCCCCACCAATCCTGGACTTTTATGCCTGTTTCCTTGGCAAATTTACCTCGACCTAAGGGTTTGCCGCCATTCTCCTTAGCTGTTCGGTCGATTTCTTTAAGAATATAGTCTTTATCCATAGCCGCACGTTCATTATAAAACGGCTAGGCGTTAAAAACAATCATTTTAGATGAAGGTGGAAAAGCACGTTAAATATCTCCTCGCCTCTTGCGGGAGAGGAGTTTGCATTTTAACCGTTCGTGGTGAGCCTGTCGAACCACGAATTGCCCTTCGACAAGCTCAGGGCGAACGGAGAATAAGATGCTAAACGTACGAACATCTACTGCTGGATTCTGGCCTTCGCCAGAATGACAAGTGGAAGGAGTTGTGAGAAGAGGGCTTCGCCTTCAACCTGAAGGGTTCACTCTGAAGGGATTAAGGGGATAGGGTTTCCATTTAAAACTACATTATCTTGTAGCGGGGGCCGTCGCCGCCTTCGGGAACTTCCCACTTTATCACCTGCATGGGGCACTTGACACGGCAGGTCTGGCAGTGCACGCAGTTGGACGGACTTAAAATCAGCTTATCTTCTTCAAAGCTATAGACTTCACCCGGGCAGAAGGACTGGCAGGGATGGCAGCCGAATTTTTCTTTGCATGGCTCGCATTGCCGCAGGTCGGTCAGGGTAATATGCGCCGGCTCGTCTTCACGGTGGATGGTGCCGGAAAAGCTGACGTCCGTCGGGCGGTCGAGGCCGCCGTTGTACTTACGATTGAGTTGCGCCCTTCTCATCCCTTTATAATTGGGTTCAGTCCCCAGCGCCCCCGGGACTGCCTTTTGGACCAGCGAAAGGGGTAGGCCCATATAGAGGCCGGCATGAAAGACCTGGCGGTAATTACGTGCGGCATGCAGGTCCCGCTCAATAAAGCTGTTCACCAGCAGGTCCTCGTAAGTATTCAGCGTGGACTTGGCGAAGTCGCCCTTCTCGATTGCCTGGGCGATAGCCTCCCCGGCGAGCATGCCCGACTTGATGGCATAGTGGAGTCCTTTTAGCTTTCTCACATTGGTCAGGCCGGCATCATCGCCGATAATCAAGGCACCGTCGGCCACCAGTTCCGGCCGCGAATAGTAGCCGCCTTCAGGGAGCGTCTTGGCCCCGTAGGCGACCACTTCGCCGCCTTCGAGCAGCTTCTGGATAAGACGGTGCGATTTGAAAATCTGAAGCTCGTGCTGGGGATTAAGGTCGCAATATTTCCAGTCGAGGGCCATAATAAGAGCTACTGCCACCTGGTTGTTTCCCATGCTATAGAGCGTGCCGCCACCGAAGACATCGGCTTTATTGGGAAAGCCAAGGGTATGAACGACATGGTTCGCCCCGAAATTGTTCTTTTCCGGCAGCCGGATAATCTCTTTCACGCCGAGGGAATGGATTTGTGGATTTCGGCCCTGCCTGAGATTGAGCCGCCGCCCCATCTCCTCGGCCAGTTGCCCCAGCGAGCCCTCGCCCAAAACGGTCACTTTTGCCGACAAAACATCGCCGGGCAGGTAGTTCGATTGCGGCTTTCTCTCCTTGTCCAGACCTTTGTCACCCAGCTTGACGCCTTTGACCGCATTGCCCTCGGTAAGCAACTCTTTCGCCGCAAAGCCGGTATATATTTCGACGCCCAGACCGCGGGCAATGCCCGCCAGCCAGTTGACCATTTCGCTGAGGGAAACGACATAATTTCCTTTGTGATGGAGATAGGATGGAATCAGACCTTCGGGGATTTTCTTCACCATGGTCTCGCCGGCAAGGAGAAGGACCTCGTCTTGTTTGACGATATTGGCTAAAGTCCTGGTGACGAACTCGTCTTTCTTTTCCCGCCAGCCGGGCACCAGTTCATCGAGCACCTCGGCCTCGAAAACAGCCCCCGACAGGTTATGCTGGCCGAGCCGCTCCGCCTTTTCGATGACGACCACTGATGCCGTCTTCCCTTTCTGGTTGAGGAGCTGTTTCAGCTTGATGGCCCCGGCCAGGCTGGCCGGCCCGGCGCCGACGAAAAGGGCATCAATTTCGTTCAAATCAGCCACGGTCTGCTCCGGATGAATTCAGCGCTTTAATCAGTTCGGGGACGACTTCTTCGATATTGCCGACGACTCCGAAATCACAGGCCCGGAAGATGCGGGCATTCGGGTCTTTGTTGATGGCCACGATAATATCCGAGTTCTGCATACCGGTCAGGTGCTGCACCGCGCCCGAAATACCGACGCCGACATATATCTTGGGCTTTACCGTCTGGCCGGTCTGTCCAATCTGGTGGCTGCGGTCGATAAAACCGGACTCGACGGCCACGCGTGACGCGCCGACCATTGCTTCTTCGCCCATCGACTTGCTCAGACTGTCCGCCAGCGGGCGGACGTATTTATCGAAGCCCTCTTTGGTCTTGCAGCCGGCACCACCGCAAACGATTAAGACGGCTTCCCCTATTTCTGAAGTGGGCGGGCGGACTTCGGCAGAGATTATCTTTACCCCGGCATCGGCGGCGGTTATCGCGGGCACATACTCGATAGTCTCCCCCTGTCGCTGAGAGTCCGGAGCTAAAGCCCGCATTACGCCCGGCCGGGCTGTTGACATCTGTACTTTAGCATTTTGAGTAATAATCGACGCCATAATATTGCCGCCGAGGGCTGGCCGTGTTTGCCTTAACACGGCAATCATTTCCAGGCTGCCCCGCTTGAAATCCATAATATCCAGCCCGGTGCAATCGGCCGTCAAACCGGAGCCCGAGCGGTAGGCCACCCGCGGCGCCAGTTCCCGGCCGAGCGGCGTGGCGCTGAACAACATCATCTGCGGTTTATATTTCTCGATTAATTCGGCCGCTACCCGGGTGTAAGGGACGGGCAGAAAATCTTTCAGTGATTCATGGTCGGACAGATAGACTTTATCGGCACCATAGGCGATTAACTGCTTAGCCAGGGGCTTGACGCCTTTGCCGACCAGCACCACCCCGACTTTCTCTTTCAACTGGCCGGCCAGCTCGGTGACCTTACCCAGTAGCTCGAAGGTAGCCGGATTAATTTCGCCGCCTTCCTGCTCGGCATAGACCCACAGGTCGCCATGGTAGGCCGGGGTCTTCCCTTCCGGTACCTGATATGACGGCCCTTTCTCCTTCTCTCCGGCCGTGGCCAGCTTAGTGGCATAAGCTTCTTTAAGCAGCTTCACCAGTTTCACCGGGTCGGTCTCCAGAGCACAGCCCCGCGTGCTTACTTCTCGCGGCGAGAAAATACGGAATACCGTCGTCCGCGAGCCGGCCAGACCGACACGTGAGTCTTCGCAGCCAACATCGGCCGCGCTCCATTGGTAGAGCTTCTGTTGGGCCGCCCACCGTGTCCGTACGAAGGAAGTATTCAAGGGCAGCGTCCAGTTCGTCACGGTGACCATGCAGGGATATTGCGTCGGCATCAGGACTTCGGTGCCTAATCTCGTTATCCGGCTGATTTTCAGGTTGCCGTTGTCCAGATCAAAAGAAGTAGCATAAGCGATATGAGCGATACCAAGTTCTTCGGCAATCTGCGGCGGTACCTGGGCGGTATCGCCATCGACGGACTGCATGCCGCTGACTACCATATAGTTACGGTCGCCGTTGAAGATTTCCTTTTCGATTCTTCGGATGGCCTGGCCCAGGGGATAAGCCGTGGCGGCCGTATCGGCACCGCCCAGCTTTCTATCGGTCAATAGCACTCCGAGGTCAGCCCCGACCGCCATGGAGTAACGTAAGACCTCGTCGGCGAAGGGCGGGCCCATGGTCAGACAGACGACCTTACCGGGGAGATTCTCCTTCAGCTTGAGAGCAAAAGCCAGGGCTTGCTTGTCCAGCTCGTTAAGAACGTTATCGAGTAGAGCCCTCTTGAGGATGCCCTTTTCCCAGTCCCAGGCTTCATTGGGAATCTTTTTAATATCGGGTACTTGCTTGACTAAAACTACGTAATTCATCGGCACACAAACAAGGCATAATGATACCGTAAGTAAGGGTATTTCGTCAATGGGACTTTTGCTGGGTCCTATTTACCTGAAATGTCTCTATCTATCTCCTTGACTATCTTCAAGGCAGGGTTGTAGTATGGCTGCATCAAGGTATTAGCCTGTTCGGGAAGCCGGGTTGAAATTCCGGGAAAAAGAAACAAGGTTGAAAAGGAAATAGTATGGGGTTCAGTGCAATTATTTATGAAAAGAGTGGTTTCGTAGCTAAGATTATTCTTAACCGGCCCGAGGTACGTAACGCCCTTAATATCCAGATGGTCACCGAGATAAACTCGGCCTTGAAGCAGGCCAAGCTCGATGACGAGGTCAGAGTGGTCGTCATTACCGGTGCTGATGAGGCTTTTTGTGCCGGCATGGACCTCAAGTTTGCCAGTGAGGCGACACCGCAGGAGCTCGACCATTTTAGCGAAATATGGTACGCCGACCTGACTAACATACTGCACGGACTGGGCAAACCGGTTATCGCTGCGGTCAATGGCCTCTGTATGGGCGGCGGTTGCGGCCTGATGAGCCGGTGCGATATGGTCATTGCCTCGGAGAAAGCGCGTTTCGGCTATGGTGAGATTGATGTCGGTGCCAATCCGGCGGTGCATCTTACTCTACTCCCCCGGATTACCAACCGGCTCAAAGCTTTCGAAATAATCTTTACCAGTAAGGTGCTCTCGGCAGCGGAAGCTGAGCGACTGGGCATTGTGAACCGGGTCGCCCCGCACGATAAACAGGAGGCGGAGGTTTCCCAGTTAGCCCAAAAACTTGCCGGTAAGTCGCCGGTAATAATTAAATCTCTTCGCGATGCTTTTTATCGGGCGCCCGGTGTGGAATATAAATCGTCGCTGGCGGATATGGGGGAGATAATCAGCGCTACTCTGTACCCACTGGAAGACTCGAAAGAAGGGCGGCGCGCTTTTATCGAAAAGAGGCCGCCGGTATGGAAAGGGAAGTAGTTTACATAGAGAGGTGAGTATGAAAACAGCCGTTGCCGAACTGGAAGCTAAAGGGAAAGCGGCTAAAGCCGCCTCCCGGAAGATGGCTTACCTTGCTACCGAGGTCAAGAACAAAGCTTTGGCCAACATAGCTCGCGACTTGGTAGCCAAAAAGGAAAAGATACTGGCGGCCAATAAAATCGATTACAAAGCAGGTGAGAAGGCCGGCCTGAATGCGGCCCTGCTCTACCGCCTGATGTTGAACCCAAGCCGTCTGGAAAGTATGGCCCGGGATGTGATGACGGTTGCCGCTCTGCCCGACCCCGTAGGTGAGATGTTCGATATGCGCACGTTACCCAACGGCCTGTTAATCGGAAAAAGACGGGTGCCTTTAGGCGTTATCGGGACTATCTATGAAAGCCGTCCCAACGTGACGATTGATATTTCCGTGCTCTGTCTTAAGGCAGGTAATGCAGTCATTCTGCGTGGCGGTAAAGAGGCCGTCCACTCGAATAGCGCTCTGGCTGGCGTAGTTCAGGCGGCGGTCACGGCTGCGGGCGTGCCGGAAGGGGCCGTCCAGTTCATTGAAAATACCGACCACACGCTCGTCAATCACATGCTTCAGATGCGAGGTGTCATCGACCTGCTTGTCCCCCGGGGTAATGCCGGACTGATCAAATTCGTCGCCGAAAAGGCCTGTATGCCGGTAGTTACCGGGGGCGTCGGTGTCTGCCATACTTATATCGATAAGACGGCTGATATTACCCAGGCGGTAGCTATTGTCTATAATGCCAAGGTACAGCGCCCGACGGTGTGTAACGCGCTGGACTGCGTACTGGTACAGGCTGATGTGGCCCCGACTTTTCTGCCGCTGATGGCTCATGAGCTGGCGAAGGCCGGCGTCGAGATGCACTGCGATAAGCGGGCACTGGCAATAATGAAAAAGCACCGTGGCTTGAAAATAAAGCCGGCGGTAGCCGCCGATTGGGGCAAAGAGTTCCTCTCGCTGACGGCCGCGGTCAAGGTCGTCGATTCTCTCGATGAGGCGCTGGCACATATCGAAAGATACGGGTCGGGACATTCCGAGGCAATTATCACCGAAGACTATACTGCCGCCATGCGCTTCCTCAACGAAGTGGATGCGGCCTGCGTCTATGTGAATACCAGTACCCGCTTCACCGATGGCGGACAGTTCGGCCTGGGAGCGGAAGTTGGTATCAGCACTCAGAAAATGCATGCCCGCGGCCCGCTCGGACTAAAAGAGCTTACCAGCTATAAATGGACTATCTTTGGTAACGGGCAAGTCCGCCCGTAGCCTCTCTTCTAATTAATATTTTGTTTCTCCACGAACCTCTTATCAAGGAGGCTCGTTCTAAATGTCATTCTTCGCTCAATGTATACCGAGTATAGCGAACGTGCTCATAGTGACTGCCTTGGACTCGTATGATTTCCCGTGACAAGTGTAAGGTGTTGTGAGAAGAGGGCTGAAGCCCTCTTCTAAAAATGACCCCTTCCCCTGAATTCAGGGGAAGGGGTCAGGGGATAGGGTGTCATACGACTTTTATAAGGGAACAACAAAATCAACTATGAACGGGCCGCTCTTAGCCCTATTCTATCCGGCGGATAATGGGTAAAGCTAACCCGACGGCAAGCGCGACCAGAATGCAGACGCCACCCATTCCCATCAACGTCGTCGGCGCGCCGACGACGTCAGCCAATGGTCCGACCAGCATCGTACCCAGAGGCATAAGCCCGCGGTCGAGCGTATAAATTGCCATCATCCGTCCGCGCATGCCCGGCGGCGTTATTTCAAGCAGGCTGGTATTGGTAAGTATCCTCGGCGCGGTGCTGGCAAACCCGACCAGTGCCATGGTGAATAAAGAGAGTGGTACCCGGGTGGACTGGGAAAAGGCAACAAGAAAAGCACCGAAACCAACCGTAGCGATGATACTAAGTAGGCCTTTGTGTGGGACCCGACCCAGGGTCGCAATGGTCAGGATGACGACCATTGCGCCGATGCCGCCGGCCATATAGAGCCAGCCCAGGCCGGCCGGGCCGATGTTAAGGACTCTATCGGCGAAAATCGGCATCAGCGTCATATAAGGCATCCCGAAAACCACGGGAACGAGGGAAATTAATACCAGGGCAAGGGCGGCTTTTTCCCGGTAAACATAGCGGAAGGTCTCATCCATGTCGCTCCACATCGACGTGTTGCCTGACCGGCCTGTCATCGGCGGTACTCGCATCATGATAGTGGCAACCAGGGTAATAACATAGATAACAGCGGAAAGATAATAAACCCCGCCGACGCCTATGGGAGCGACGAGTACCCCGGCAACCCCGGGGCCGACGACGCGCGTGGCATTCATCGCCCCTGAGTTCAACGCCACGGCGTTGGTCAATTCATCTTTGCTTACCAGACTGGGGACCAGTGCATTCCGCGTCGGCTGTTCGAAAGAGTGGGAGCAGCCCATGACGAATGAAGACAGCAGCACATGCCAGACTTCGACCAGGTTGGTGGTGATAAGGGTCGCAATAACTATATAGTTAATCAGGGTGACTACCTTGCAGATGATGAGGATTTTACGGTTATCGAAGCGGTCGGCGGCAACCCCGGCAAACAGGCCGAAGGTGAGCATCGGCAAAGCCCGGAGGAGACTGACGACGGCTAATAGAGTGGCCGACCCGGTTAATTGCCAGATAAGCCAGCCCCTCGCCACCACCTCTACCCATTGCGCCGCCGAACCTCCCAGTTGCCCGATCCATAACAGCCGGTAATTGCGGTTGTATAAAGCCTGGAAGGCCTCCACTTTTCGAGGGGATAGCCACCGCGGTAACGTAATTTTAGACAATACTTTCACCAGTCTTCTTACTGATAGGATAAATCGGAAGAGCGCCGGCGGTCAATTTTTAATGTTTCAGTGAGTTTATTGCCGTCTGTTGGACCTGAAACAGTTCTTTGATGCCCTT
>JBDRLU010000037.1:0-3667 GCA_043812795.1 Chloroflexota bacterium | reverse complement strand
TAAGGCTCTTAATGGAGATCCATGATTCTCTTGTACTTCCTAGAGACTCAAGTCTCCCGGGGTTAATGCTCATGATATCCATTGGTGTTAGCGAACCTGTCTCCGACCAACGGCCACTGAGTCCCGTCCTCTCAGCAACGCAATTTGCTGTCATGAAGCCTAATGACTCTTCAAATATTGAGTTTCTAAAGGTATAAGGGTCTGCTACACGTGCAACTCCATGTATTGCCTCGTGTGCTTGCAGAGCAGCAATGTACCTGATTGTTTCGCCAGGATGGTTTTGCCCCCAAGTAGCTACGGCAGTTTCACTGAGTGTAATGTTGATTCTGCCATTAATTAAAGCTGAAGTCTCAGCGGCATGTGATTGGTTTTTCATCAATCCAATGTCCATCACAATATGCTCTTCGGCATTCTCAAGGTAATCTGCCACTTCAGGCGCTTCACTACGGACTTCCTCCCAGCCTAGATACATCTGCATTATCTTTTCAACATAGGAGCCTGGGGGTGGCTCTATACCCTCGTTAAATATTGCCTCCAGAAGGTCTCCAACATAGTCTACGTCACCAAATTCACCAATATCCACAATCAGTCCGCTCGGGTCCGTGTACTTCAATGGATTGTTAAACACATACGAATAGCGATTCAGCGATTGTGGATTAGCGAAGTTTTGCACCACTGTATCTGGGCTGATAAACCTCCCAATTGTGGGGTCGTAGTATCTGGCTCCGTAGTAATAAAGCCCGGTATCATCGAGTCTCTGGCCGGTAAAGAGCTTATCCGTGCCTAAATCCCCCTGACTATTTCGGCAATCTCCATAGGGATAGTACTTTATCGTCCCTAACTGCGTGCCGTTGTCGGAAGTGACCATGGAGACAGCTTTCGGCTGGAAGCTATCAGCTATTAGCTTCATCATAGCTACCATTGTACCACCGGAAAGTAATTGATTTATCGGGTCAGGGAACGGTTACGCGGGGGAAGACGGGCGGGAGGGATAATTGGCTGCGGATGGCCTCTTTATCGATTTTGCCGGTGACCGTTTCGAGCAGGGAGTCCATGAAGATGACCTGCTTCGGTATCTTGTACACGGCTAAATGTTCGAGGCAGAATTGTTTCATTTCCGCCTCGGTGGCGGCGGCTCCCGGCTTTAATTTGACGACGGCACCGATGACTTCCCCGCGCATTTCGTCGGGAATACCGAGAGCGGCTACCCCGGCTACCTTGGGATGGCAGGCTAAAACATCCTCGATGTCGCCGGGGAAAACATTCTGGCCCTTGATGATAACCATGTCTTTCTTCCGGCCGGTGATATAGACCTCACCTTTTTCGTCTATTTTACCGATGTCACCGGTATGTAGCCAGTCGTCCTTGATTACCTCATCGGTCGCCTGAGGATGACGGTAGTACCCGTCCATTATCAGTCCCTTAACAATGAGTTCGCCACTGTGATTGACGGGGAGCTCGCGGTCGTTATCGTCCACAACCTTCAGTTGCCAGCCGTGCAGCGGTCTCCCGACGGCACCCGGCGCGCCGCTACCATTGGCGGCCTGGCAGGTAACATGGGCGGTAGCTTCGGTAAGGCCCCAGAAATTGACCAGGTCACGACCGAACTGCTGCTTAAATTGCTCGATGGTATCGAGTGAAAGCGGCGCTCCCCCGCTGGCGCACAGGCGCAGGGAACTCAAATCATGCTTTATCCCTTCTTCGGCCGCCGAACGGGCCGCCAGGGCAAAGGCGAAAGGCACTCCGATGAAGACCGTAATCCTTTCCTTCTCGATAACTTCGGTAAGGCCGGGCATGGAGAGGCCGGGCAACATAACTACAGTGCTAGCGCAGCCCAGCGATGTCAGCATGACGATAGTCAGGCCGGCGGCATGGTGCATCGGGAGAGCGAAAAGGAGCGCCTTGTCCTCAGCCGTCTGCTCGAAGCCTTCGGCAGACACTCGCGACTGCATGACGAAGTTATGGTGCGGTAGCATTACCCCTTTGGGCGAGAGGGAAGGGCCGGCGGTATAGGCAATGACGGCAATATCTTCCGGCTTGGGTTCTGCCGTAATTCTATCCGGTGAACCGGTGGCGAGAATTTCTTCATAGCTGAGGAATTGCTTGGTTCGTGAGCTTAAGTCGATAACATGCCGTACCGACCCGAATTTAGGCAGCAGCGGGACCAGTTTCCCCAGGGTGGGACTTTCGGAAACCAGGACGCTGGGCTGGCAATCCTCGAATATCGAGACCAACTCATCGGCTTTGTACTTTATGTCAAGCGGAGCAGCGCTGGCACCAATCTTGGTGATACCGAAAAAGGTAGTAACAAATTCAGGGCTATTGGATAGCAGCATGGCTACCCGGTCGCCCTGATTGACACCCATTTTGATTAAGGTATTGGCTACCTTGTTCGATGCTCTATCTAGCTCGGTGTAAGAAAGTCTGGAGTTGCCCTGGATGATGGCTGCCTTGTCCCCGTACCGCCCCGCCACCTCCTCCAGCATCCGCTTTAACGTCACTTCTGTTTGTCCTCCAGAATCACCCGGGCATCCACCGCCACCGCCCCGTCTTTGTAAGCAAAAACAGGATTGAGGTCGAGTTCTTTTACGTCCGGATACTGCTCGACAAAGCTGGAAACCTTGAGGATGAGGTCTTCCAGATTATTAATATCGACGGCTTCTCCGCCGCGATAACCTTCCAGCAGGGGATAGCCTTTAATCTCTTTAATCATTTCCCGGGCATCCCGCTTGGCCAGGGGGACAATACGGAAGGAAACGTCTTTCAGAATTTCTACCAGGACGCCGCCGAGACCGAACATGAGTACCGGACCGAACTGGGCATCCTTGGACATACCGATGATAACTTCCACACCGGGACGGGCCATCTTTTGTACGGCAATACCATGGATATTGGCCTTAGGGTACTTCGCCTTGACGGATGCTATAATCTCGTCATAAGCCTTGCCGACCTGAGCGGCCGTCTTCAGACCGACCTTCACGCCACCGGCATCGGTCTTATGGACAACATCCGGTGAAGTTATCTTCAAGACGATGGGAAAACCCAGTTGCTTGCTCATTGCTACCGCTTCTTCCCGCGAGGTAGCTAGCCTGGTCTCAACGACACCGACGCCAGCCTGTTTCAGCAGTTCCTTGGCTTCAATTTCAGTCAGTACGGTCCTACTTTCGTTTCTAGCCTTATCGATTATTGCCTGTCCAGTCATCACAGCCATGAAAATTGTCCTCCTCTGACACTTCAATTACGAATTTGGCTGACCTAGTGTAGCAGATTTTGTTTTTCTTGCCAAGCCAATGCTTGACAATCGAGTTTACAAGCGCTAAATTGGGGCGAGTTAAATCAAAATGATATCAGCATAATTGATGGAGGTGCAGTGGCTAGAGAGGGCGCTTAACTCGTTGTTAATTACGAGTTGAGCGCCCTTTTTAATACCAAATTTATTTGCTGGATAAACTTGATAAGATTGTACCACTTGAATGATTCTCTTCGATCAAGCAACATAATCACGACTTTGCATATCATTCACAGCTTTCGGTTAAACACTGGAAAGGAGGTAATAGCAGGAATAATTGAAAATTGATATTTTCCCTCATATTTTACCAAAGAAGTATCTTGAGGCCCTTCGCACGAAGATAAGAAGAGGTGCTGATTTTCGTTTCTTTGAACCATC
>JBDRLU010000036.1:0-55832 GCA_043812795.1 Chloroflexota bacterium | reverse complement strand
GTTCGACGTGGCGAATCGTTATCTTCTTTAACCACCCTTCCCCAATCCAGTCAGTAAGCATATTCTCCAGGAAGGCAAACTGTAGCGGGCCGAAGACAATCGGGCCGGGATAGCCCGCTTTCTTGGCATACTCCACGTCCTGGTGCATCGGGTTGTAGTCATCAACCGCTCCGGCCCACATCACCAGCTGGGTCGAAGTGGGATGCCGTACCAGGTTAGGAATATCTTGCCCTTCTTTTACATCTTTCCAGCGAATTTGTTTTGATGCCATATCTCCTGTCTCCTCTCCTTATTTGAGTCTTTTTATCTGGATTTCTCAGGAATACGTACTGAAGTATTCCGGTGTATTGCCACGACCTGGTTATACTGGTTTTTAACCACGAGCTCATCATTCAGAATGTAGATGTTGTTGTTCAGTGATTTACTCCAGCGCTTCTTGACACTCTTTAACTTATGGGAAAGGTGAAGAACATCCCCCGGTTTTATTGGTCGAAGGTAGTCACAGTCTTTGCCGCCAGCGACGTTCCTGATACCCTTGGTACCATCAATCCCAAAAAGACCTACGCCACAAACCAATGCAGCATCACGCCGGGAAGGCCAGGCACCTCTTAACACGAACCATTCCAGGAAAGCGGGCGAGGCAACGATACTTCCATAGCAGGTTTTTCTGGCATATTTCTCTTCCCACCACAGAGGATTGGTATCGCCCGCCGCCCAGGCCACCTTTTGCATCGTCAACAGCTCGGCAGGCCAAACACATGGTTGTGGTAGCGTTTCCTTGCCAATATTGGCTTCATAGCTTTCCAGTAGAGCATCTTTTTCTTCTGGCAATTTACACCTCCTTTATCTATTTCCTCAGGCAATTCGCAACCATGCGAATTTTAGTACACTTTTCCCCACCTGTCAATGTACCATGGGTTCAAGCTAGCCATGCTAATAACTGGTTCCAACGACTGCTTTATCAGTTTTCGGTTTGGGCGGTATGGTCAACAACATCAGGGGTATCGCCGGCAGGGTAACCAGGGCAAAAAGCCGCCAGGCCAGGTGATAGCTACCGGTAACATCGAAAATCCAACCGGCAACCACCGGACTGGCCAGGCCAGCGGCCATGCCAATAATCGACATCAGCCCCATAATCGTACCGAAGTTGTTAGTACCAAAATAGTCCGCCTGTAGGGCTGGCCGTAAAGGTATGGTCCCACCGTAGCCCGGAGCGTAAATGAGCAAGAAGGGGATAACCAGCCATATTCTGTCCTGGTCTACCAGGGAAAAAATAAAGATACCGGCGGTTTGCAGAGCTAGGGCAGCGGTAAGCAAGTAACGTTTATTAGCAAAATCACCAAGCAGGCCAAAGGCCAGTCGGCCAATAAGGCTGCATAACGTCATGCCGGTAACAGCAGTAGCGGCTATCGCCGTCGGCACTTTCACATTCTCCAGGTAAGGCACGATATGCACCATTATCGCACTCGTACCGATATGCTGGAAGAAGAAAACAAAAGACAAAAGCCAGAAAGCTCGTGTCCTGAGCGCTTCTTTCACGGTGAAACTTCTCGCGCTCTCGGCTGCCTCTTGCTTAGCTCTTTTATCTGCCACTTCCAGGTCAGTACTTGCCTCGACTGCTACCGCACCATCGGGAAAATAGCCGTATTGACCTGGTTTGTGCCTCATCACCAAACTCAGCGGCACGCCAACTATAAACGTTCCGATACTGACGATAATAAGGGCCGCCCTCCAACCATAGTTGGTGATGAATAAAGCCAATAGCGGCACGAGAAGGCCGCTCAACCCCATTCCCAGGTAGATAAATGTCAGGGCCCGGCTACGCTTCTTGACAAACCAGTTGGCGATAGCGGTATCGGTCACCACCGAACGGCCGAAGCTCATCCCCGTGGCAATAATCAGAAAGGCGCCGTAGAATCCCCATAACATGTTGATGCGGCTCATCAGGAAGAAGCCCAGACCGGCCAAAATCCACCCGGGCACCATCAGCTTCCTCGGGCCGACTCTGTCAACAAGAAAACCGGCGACAGGCCCCATGACACCCTGTTCAAGCCTTTGAAAGACAAAGGCAATCGAAGTGACCGCTGCATTCCAGCCGAAAGTTTCTCTTATCGGATTAAAGAAAACGGTGAAGCCATAATAGAAGGTGCCGCCGGAGAAGAAATAGAGGACAGCCGTAGCTAAGACCATCCACCAGCCATAGAAAATTTTACGCCGCTTAGGCACTATCTTGGCTATCCCCGTCACACCTCTTCCCTTTACCATCCCACCATTGTACCATCTTTCACGGGAAAGTCGAGTACGGCCTATGCCAGTTGTCAGCGGTCATCGGCAGGATGGAAGATTCATCCTGAACCCGGTCTATCTCGCCTTCAGGATAAAGCCAAAAACGGCGCCAACGGCCGCAAAGGCAGCCATGGTGGCGAAGACCGCCACCTCGGTATGCATCGTATCCAGCACCCGGCCGACGAGAAGCGGGCCGACAACTACGCCCAGGTTCAGCGTCGTATTAAGCACGCCGAAGCCCAATCCGGTATTCTCGGCACCAACGAGCTCCGGCGGCAGGGCGAAGACGCAGGGCGGCATCAGGGCGCCAAAAAGACCAAGGACAACAAGCAACGGTACGATTAGCCCTCCCCCGGCAGCGGGTACCAGTGCCAGGCAAACCGTCATCCCCAAGACCGCCACCAGAATGAGCCGGCGGCACCGGCCCAGTCTGCCCGCCAGGTAGCCGGTGAGAGGCGTAGCGAAAGCCATTATCATTATCAGGCTCGCCAGGAAATCGGCCTGGACATCGGAGACGCCCCTGAAATCCACGAAGATTGTCTTGCCCCAGGTGGTCAGAGAAAGGACCGCCATGTTGAAAGTACCCCAGACGATGGCGAGTAGCCAGATGGACTTCTTCTTCAGCGCAGCCAACGAAAATGGTGCGGGGGCCAACCTCTTTTCCTCTACGAATAATATGAATAAAATCAGGATTATTACGGCCAGCCCGGCAGCAATCCAGAAATCGGCCCGCCAGCCGTGGCCGATTGCAATCCTCCCCAAAAGATTGAAAGCCACCACCGTCGCCAGCGGCATATTGAGCGCCCAGATGCCCATCGCCAGACCTAACTCCCGGCCAGCGAACCACTGGAAGAGCAGCGGCGGTGCCGCCGATAATAACAGTGCGCCCCCGATGCCGAGGAGGGCACGGCTCGCCTCGAGCAAGGCAAACGAAGGGGCGAGAGCCGTGAACACTGTCCCGAGGCAGACCAGGCTGAGACCTATCACCGACATCCGTTTGTTGCCATACCTGTCCGCCAGAAACCCGCCGGGTATTGACAGCAGCATCGCCGGCAGGGCGACGAACAGCATCAGTCCCGCCGTCTGCGCATAGCTCAAACTAAAGTCATCGATGATGGTGGGAATAAGCGGCGGCGCCGCTTGCATCGAAAACAGAAAAGCATAGGGCCCCAGAAAGACCATGGCCAGTATCAGCCAGCGTTTCTTCGATGCAGTTGGAGATTGTTTCTTACTTTGAGTCAAATTCCTGACCTGCTCTCGGCATGATAATTTCTTCGATTATAAGACAAAATTCGACCTAAAGCCAATGTAAATAAAAGAAAGGCGGGGGAAACCCCGCCTTTCTTTTATTTGTCAGGCCTGTATTTTACTGTGCCGGAGTCTGCGGGAAGCGCCAGCCCCGAGGAATTCTGGGTTGAGGCTGGGCAGGAACCTGCGGCGTAGCTGGCGAAGTATTCGTTGGCCAGGCTCCCAGCGTCACCTGAACGGTTATGTTGTTACCGTCACGTAGGACCGACAGGGTGACAGTATCGCCAACTTTCCTGGTATTGAGATAGCTGGACAGGTCTCCAACGCTCGTCACGGTGGTGCCATCGACGGCGGTAATCACGTCCCCACCGGAAGCCGGAGCACCGCTGGCATCCAGGTTACCACCCTTAAGTCCAGCCGTCTCTGCCGGGCTGCCTGCAACGACGGTAATTACATAGACACCCTGGTTAACGGAGATGCCCAGAGTCTGGGCCATTGATGGTGTTAAGGCCGTACCGCTGATGCCAAGCCAGGGACGGGCTATCGTATTACCCGCCATCAGGTCGGGCAGGACTCTCTGGGCCACGTTGGAAGGTACGGCAAAGCCAATACCAATGGCACCTGACATCGATGTTTCTATCGCCGTGTTAACGCCGATGACCGTACCCTGAACATCCAGAAGCGGGCCGCCCGAGTTACCCGGATTAAGGGCCGCATCTGTCTGGAGCATTCCGGTGAGGCTGCCGATACTGCGGCCTAAGCCGCTGATAACACCAACCGTGATACTGTCGGTCAACCCAAAAGGATTACCGATAGCGATGGCCATCTGACCTGCTTTCACCGCGCTCGAGTCACCGAGCTGAAGCGGGGTAATGCCGGCTATCGCTGACGCATCGACACGAATCAAGGCGAGGTCATCAGCCGGGTCGGTACCGACTACCGTCGCATCGACAGTGTTCCCGCCTTTCAACAGCACTTTAACCGTCGTCGCCCCGTCAACCACGTGATTATTGGTCAGGATATGCCCCTGGCTATCGATAAGAAAGCCGGAGCCTTCACCTTGCTGGGTGTATCCGCCAAAAAAGCTGCCGCCCTGCTGTGTTACCTGTATCTCCACCACGGCCGGGCTGGCACTATCGTAGATTGCCGAGACGGTATCCTGATTATACAGGACAGGCGCCGCCGACGTGCCGTGGGGCACAAATATCGTGCCGGCGGTAAAGGATGCCCCGGCGATGAGCAGTACCGCCAGCACAGCCACAATCTTACTCATTAATGTTTTCATCTCTCTTCCTCCTTTTCTTTTCTATACGAGAGACTTCTACTCTCATTAAAACAGCTTAGCATTCTTACATGAACCGCTCATTAAAAAAACATGAAACACAGATTAAGAAACAGCCTCGATTTGCCAGACTTTTCTTTCATGTTATATTCATTTTATTTTAATATAATAAGGAATATAATCATTGAATGGGGGGATAAACCATGCGCATTCTGGTCGTTGAAGATGAAAGACGGCTGGCGGCCATTGTCAAACGGGGACTCATTGAAGAAGGCTATTCCGTTGATACCGTGTATGACGGTGAGGAAGCCGAATATATGGCCGAGACCACGGCTTATGACCTCATCGTGCTCGATATCATGCTTCCCAAGAAAGATGGCATCGCCGTCTGTCACGACTTGAGGGCAAAAAAAGTGAATACACCGGTCCTGATGCTCACGGCCAAGGATACGGTGGAGGACAGAGTCAAGGGACTCGACTCGGGTGCCGACGATTATCTGGTCAAGCCTTTCGCTTTCAGCGAACTACTGGCGCGAGTGCGGGCGCTACTGCGACGGGAGGCCCTCTCCAAAACGTCACGAATAGAAGTCGGCAACCTGGTACTCGATACGCTGAGCCGGGAGGCTTGGCGCGGACAGAGAAAGATAGAACTGACCACCAAAGAATACTCCATACTGGAATACTTTATGCGCCATCCCAACATGGTCATTACGCGAACCATGATTGAGGAGAATGCCTGGGACTACGAATTCGACAGTATGTCCAATATAATCGATGTGTATATCCGCCGGCTCCGCCGTAAAATCGACGATGAGGGCGGGGACAGTCTGCTGCAGACCATCCGGGGTGCCGGCTACCGGCTAAGGAATGTATGAGATTTTTCAAGAGCATTCGGTTCCGCCTTACCGTCTGGTACTTGATTGTCATCGTGGTACTGCTTGCTATATTCGGCACGGTGGCCTATTTCACGTTATCGCACAACTTGTACCAGAACCTCGATAATTCTCTGGAAACGCGGGTCAACGAGTTACGGACAACGCTGGTCATCGAACGTGGCCGTGCCGTTTTCGCCGGACAACCCGATGAACTGCTCCTGATTTACAATACCGACGGGACCTTACAGCAAAGCTTCGGCCCGAGCACCGAATTCACTAATATCGACTCGCTGGTTACTCAAGCCCTGGACGGCCAGAGCTCTTTTCTCACCGCCACTACCGGTAACGGGGAACGAATAAGACTCTACGGCGTCCCCTTTCCCTTTGGTCCGTTCACGCGCGTCGCCATCATTGTTGGCCGTCCGACCACCGAGATAGAAGGCGTGCTGGGCATGTTCAGAATTATTCTGGGTTTCTCCGGACTGGCTGTCTTCGTTCTGGCTGCTGTCGGTGGTGTATTCCTGGCCGGCCGGGCACTCAAGCCGGTCGAACGCATCACCCGGACCGCCCAAGCAATAGGTGAGACCGACTTAAGCCAGAGAATAAATGTCCATAGTGAGGACGAACTGGGCCGGCTGGCGTCAACCCTGAACCGGATGATTGAACGCCTCGAAACCGCTTTTACCCGCCAGCGGCAGTTTACCGCCGATGCTTCCCACGAATTGCGTACGCCTTTAGCCATCATGGAAGCTGAGTCCACCTTAGCCCTCAGTAAAGAAAGAACGGACGCCGAGTACCGCAAGTCCCTCGAGCTGGTCTCCCAGGAGATTAGCTATATGTCTGCCATTATCGGTAAACTGCTTTTTCTCGCCCGCAGCGATACCGGCAAAGAGCCATTGAACCTTGAAGAGATAAATCTCAAGGAAGTCCTCACCGGGCTGGCCTCAGATGTCGAAGCGCTGGCCCGGGACAAGGGACTCCAGTTCATGCTCGGCCCGCTGGAAGACCTGACCGTAAGAGGCGACCGGGTAAAGTTGAGACAGCTATTCCTCAACATCTTCGAAAACGCCATCAGATATACGCCGGACGGGGGGAGTATCTCAGACTCGTTAGTTAGGAAAGACGGCATGGCACTGGTCGCTATCAGCGATACCGGCATCGGCATCGCGCCGGAACACCTGCCGCATATCTTCGAGCGTTTCTACCGGGTCGATAAGGCCCGTTCCCGCGCCGAGGGAGGAGCCGGCCTGGGTCTGGCTATTGCCAGGCATATCACCGAAACTCACGGCGGTAAGATTACGGTGGAAAGCCAGGTGGGGAAAGGCACCACCTTTTACATCAGCCTTCCGCTGAGCAATTAGACGGGGCACTATTTACTTTCGACAATTCCTTTTGCCCAGCGAGCCGCCCGCTCCGTTTCCCCCTCCTGCAAGGGGCCTCTGGTACCGTTAACGAAGAAGCCTTCCGGAGGTACGGCCAGAGTCCCGCCTTTTCCTTTCAGACTGCCCGCAATTTTGCCGGCGGCATAGCCGAATATTTTCACCCATTTCGCCGGGAGTCTGGTATCGAAAGCGGCTACTTTAATGTCCCTAATCGTAGCCTTTTCGATGTTGCTGAGGAAACTTCGAACCGCCGGTGTCGGTCTCCCTCCCTGCGTGGGCGCGCCGACGATAAGCAGGTCAATCGCCTTCAATGCGTCAGGGCCGACTTCACTGGCACGGGCCACTTTTACCTCGCCGGCAATACCTCCGCCGATGGCCCGGGCAATTTTCTCCGTGTTCCCATAGACCGAGTCATAGACAATTAAGACCTTCATTAGAGACACCTCCCGCAATATCCCATCCTGATAGCAGTCACAGTCGTCTCCCATTCTACATTGACGTTGCTTTCTCCACAAGCTAAACTCTGTGTTTGTTCCCCCTCGATAGGATAGCTGCTATAATCCGTAGCATAAACATGAAGAAAATCGTCTTAGCCTCCGCTTCACCGAGAAGAAAAGAATTACTGGAGCAAATCGGCCTGAAATTCGATGTTGAGCCGAGTAATGAGACAGAAGTTTTAGATTCCGGGCTGGAACCACACGAACTTGCCCGGAAAATATCCCTGACTAAAGCTGAAGCCGTTGCCCGCAAACACAAAAATGCCATCATCATCGCCGCCGATACCTTCGGTGTCCTCGATGGGCAAATACTGGGCAAGCCCCACACGGAAAACGAAGCTAGAGAAATGTTGCAAATGCTGAGCGGGAAGAGCCATTCGGTAATCACCGGCTTCAGCCTGATAGATACTGGAACCGGCAAAAAGTTATCCAGAGCCGTCGAAACTAGAGTCTATATCAAGAAACTGACCCCTCCGGAAATCGATGCCTATGTCAGGTCGAAGGAGCCTCTGGAGAAAGCCGGGGCCTACGCCATTCAAGGACTGGGCGCGGTTATCGTCGAAAGGATTGAGGGCGATTATTTCAACGTCATGGGCCTGCCAATAAACGCTTTGACGGAAGCTCTGAAAGAATTCGGTATCAGTGTCCTGTAAGATTCCGAGCAGCCGACTCCCCAGCAATATAGCCGGTAGAAAAGGCCGCCTGCAAGTTGTAGCCACCCGTTTCGGCATCGATGTCCATTACCTCACCACAAAAATACAGCCCCTCCACTAAACGCGAGGCCATCGTGCGCGGGTCAATCTCTTGCAACGAAACACCCCCGGCTGTCACCATCGCTGAAGCTAGGGGCAACGGTGCCTTGATATTGAAACGGAGCGACTTCAGTAAGCGCCGCACCCGCTCCCGTTCGGCGGCCACAATCTGATGGCCCGGTTTATCCGGTGATATGCCGGTCATCCCGATAAACGGCTCGATGATCTTCTGGGGCAATAACTCCTTCAGTAAGTTACGGTAGCTTCGTTTGCTGTACCGGTCAAAATCCCGCTGCAAACGTTCGTCCAGCTTCTCATCGCTCAACGCTGGCTTGAGGTCGATGGACACGCTCACCGGCCCGCGCTCGAGTGCCTCGACGATGGCCAGGCTCATCTGCAATATCACCGGCCCGCCGAGACCGAAATGAGTCATCATCATTTCCCCCATTCGGCTTTCGATGACAGGCGGGCGCGGACGCTTACCGGGAATGCCCCGTCCGGTGTCTTTCGATGGCATCAATCTCGCGTCAATATCGTCGGCGGCGCACTGGAACGCCGTCAGGCGCACGTTACGCAGGCTGACACCCTGCATACTTTTCGCTCGCTCGGTCTCGAAGACAATCAGCGGCACCAGGGCCGGGCGCAATGGCGTAACGGTATGGCCGAGCGCCGTCGCCATCCGGTAGCCATCACCGTTTGAGCCAGTTACCGGATATGAAGCACCTCCTGTAGCCAGGATGACCGCTGCGGCAGGGTACGTCTGCCGCTCAGTCCGTACGCCGGTGACATGCCCCCTCTCGACCAATATTTCCGTGACCGGTACACCAGTTTTAATTTTCACGCCACTGTCCGCCAGGTACCGCTCCAGGACTTCGACCATATCGCGGGCATCATCGGATGCCGGAAAGACTCGGCCGCCGCGTTCGGCTTTGGCCTCGACGCCGTAGCGTCTCATCAGTGCCAGTAAATCATCGCGAAAGTAGCGGTTGAAGGCACTGTAGAGAAAACGACCGTTCGGCCCGAACATGGCAATAAAGTCGTTCAAATCCCTGGTATTGGTCAGGTTACAGCGCGTTTTGCCGCTGATAAGGATTTTCTTACCGGCACGTTCGGTCTTTTCCAGCAACAGCACCCCGGCACCCGATTCGGCAGCACGGGCGGCGGCCATCATGCCGCCAGCCCCGGCACCGATAACAATGACCCGTTTCTTAATCATTCCGACCAGCCTCGTGTGAGAGATGGGCTTTTACCCTTCTCATTCTACCTGAACCCTTTCTTTTGTAAAGGGCTGTGTAACTATAAGTTCCAAGGCATAGTTTTGACTCACCGTCGGTATCCCACTAAAATAGCGATGGCAAACGGACTAAGGAGAGCGATATGAAACGAATTTGGGCGTCGTGGCGCATGCAATATATCGAGATGGACAAAGAAAAAGGGTGCTTTTTATGCGATAAACCGAAGCAGGACAACGATGCAGCGAACTATATCCTTTACCGCGGCGATAAAAATTTCATCATCCTGAACAGTTTCCCTTATAATCCCGGACACCTGTTAGTCGCCCCCTACCGCCACATCGCCAGTTTATCTCAATTGACCGACGACGAACTACTCGAGCACTTCAAACTGGTGAGCCTGGGTGTGGAAGTACTCAAACAGGCATTCAAAGCCAACAACTTTAACCTGGGCATCAATCTGGGACGTGTCGCCGGGGCTGGCCTGGCCGACCACATCCACACCCATATCGTGCCCCGCTGGTCGGGTGATACCAATTTTATGCCCGTCGTCGCCGACGCCAAGGTGCTGCCCGAGGCTCTGACCGACACCTATCGCAAGCTTGAAGGTAAATTCTAGTGCCTAACCCTTCGACTCGTTCCGATATGTCAGACTGAACAGGCTCAGGGCGAACGGAAATGATTACCCGCGGTGCCCAATTAGCAGCTAGATTTTAGTCCTCGAGCTGCGTCGTCTGCTGGCCCGGCCCGATGACATAGAGATGAGAGAAGGTGGTATCTTTGGTCGCTCCGTGCCAGTGTTTCTCTCCCGCCGGAAAGATAATGACATCCCCTGGGACGACGGTTATCTCTTCTTTCTCCGTAGCCACGATACCTTTGCCCTCGGTAATAATGAGTATTTGTTCCGAACTATGGCTGTGGAACTTGTTCCTGACCCCACGACTGAAGTTAACCTGTCTGATACGGATGTTTTCGGTGTCGAGGATTACCTGGCTGGTAACCGGGCCGGTGAATAACTTGGCATTAGTCGATGGCTCTTTGGGTACTTGGCTAACTTTGATAACTTTCATGCTAACTCCTTATCTCAAGTAAATATTTCATTACTCTTATTTCTGGAAACGCACTTTCACGCCGGCCAGTTCTTCCAGCCGCCAGATAACACTTTGTGAAGATTCCTTGCCGAGGCCGGCGCCCTTGGCCTCGATGAGGCGCTGCTTGACGGCCGCCGCCACGTTCAGCGGTAGCGAATACTCCTCTGCCAGGGCTAACGCCAGCCCGACATCTTTAGCCGCCAGGTTCATTTGAAACGCCGGTTCGAAGTTACCGGCCAGCACCGTCCTCGGCCAGGTCACCTGAAGGTTGCGGTTATTGCCGGTTCCATTGGTAACCGCCTCCCACAGTTTACGCGTGTCCATGCCGGCGCGGACACCGAGGACCATCGCCTCGGCATTAATGCTGCTGACGCTGATAGATATCAGGTTGTTCACGAGCTTGGTAATATTACCGCAGCCGGTGTCACCCATGTGCATTATTACTTTCCCCATGTGTTTCAAAATATCGGAGACTTTCTGGAAATTCTCCGGCGTACCACCGACAAAAATGGTGAGAGTAGCATCCTGCGCCCCGGTGATACCGCCAGTAACCGGCGCGTCCAGGACGGTGACGCCCTTGGCCACGGCATCCTTGGCAATCCGGCGGGTGAGACTGGGCAGGCTGGTAGTCATATCGAGGTAGATGTCACCCTTCTTCCACCCGGCCATCAGCCCTTCAGCCCCATAGACAGTCTGCTCGACCTCGGGAGGGCCGGGTACCATGGTTATCACCACCGGGCACGATTCAGCCAGTTTTTTCGGTGTATCCCCCCATTTAGCCCCTTTGTCTAAGAGGGGAGCGGCCGCCGCCTTGTTGATATCATAGACCGTCACCCCGTAGCCGGCGGCGACTAAATGTTGCGCCATCCGGCCACCCATTTGCCCGACTCCGATAAATCCGATATCCATTGCTGCCTCCTTTTCCTCCTTATGATAAATTAGCCCGATGAAGCCTTATCGCTGTCCTTTTTGACTCAAAAATTAAGGGCATCGAAGCTACTATGCAATAGTCTCAATGCCCCCGATTATCTGTCAACCCCCAATATCAGTCCCCTACTTCCGATTATTTATATAAGTAATGAGAGAATAAGCGAAAGTGCCGTATTTTGTCAATCTCCCTGTACCAATCGTGGAGCGTAGGTTAGAGCGGGCTCTTTCAGATAACTCAATTTGTAGGGTTGAGGCGTAATTAACTTCGGCTGTCCGCACGGAGGCAATCCATAGTCATGACACGATACATGGCAGTTGGCCGTGCAGCCTTCGATGGGCTGGAACCGACCATTACTTTGCTTGCGGGCGAAGGGCAGCAGGAAGCGTTCGCAATGAGACAGCCCCGGCGAATCAGACTCCAAGGCGCTGAGTTCCTGGCACGTGGCGTAAGTCATACCGCTGGCTTCGACCACTTCCCGTAGCTTCCGGTGAAACGCGAGCCTAAGATCGTGCCGCCACAGGTACCCCTGGCTGGTGCCGCCGCGCTCGTAACCGTACTCTCGCTCAAAACAACGGGCGACTTCCTTCGACTGTTTTTCGATTACCGCGTAAATCCGCTGCCAGAGGCTGGAGCCGCCACCTGGCGGCGCTGTTTTCGAAAGCCGGCCGGTACTGCACACGATATGCTTGGCCCCGGCCGTGGCAAAAATCTCAATTAGTTTCTCTATTACCTCGAACCACGTATCACCGTAGAGTGCTTGGAAGAGGTGGACAAAAACCGGGTCAAACCGTACCAGAGTATCGATACCCAGTGCCGAAAGGCGGCGGACGGTATCAAGCCGCTTGACCAGTGGCGGGGCACCGGGGGAGACTAAGGCGAGAATATCAACCGTACCCTCTATCGTCACCGCCACGAACTTAGGCTGATACCCGGCAAAGCCGGGCAGGTCCAGAAGAAAACCGGGGTTGCCTTTGGTGGTGACGGAAAAAGAGACTCCGTAATCCATGAGTAATCGAACTAGACGCTTGACTTCAGCACGAAGCTCCGGAATAGGCTGGCAGGGGTCAGAAGCATTTGATATCGAGATGGGAGGGCACAGGTTTATCCGCCTTAAATCTTTCTCAACCAGCTCCGGCAGATTGTCATAGATAATAGTTTCCGACGAATAGTCAGAATAGATGGCCTGGCGGGCGTAGCAATAAAGACAGTGGTGAACGCAGTGGGCCGGCCCGGGTGGGGTGACGTTGATAATCCAGAAGTGGGGACACTTGCGACCGACACCGGTATAAGGGAAATCGTGCAGTGTGCTGCCTTTCTTATGGGTTAACCTGACCTTACTCATTTTGCTGCCTTCAGTATATTTTACTTCGGCCAGCATTCTTTTGTCTTTACCCGAGGCACTATCTGGTGACAGTTGGTACTGTTTCTTGACTGTCAGCGGCTTTCTGCCTGCCCGGCATCTTGACCAGCGCCATGAGTATCAAACTTGTCAGACTGAGGATAGCCGTGATGAGAAAGGCGAGCCGGTAGTTGCCGGTAACATCGAACAAACGGCCGGCCATCACCGGACCGACGAAATTCCCGATGTACATCCCATAGTAGATACTGGCCAAAATCAGACCGTGAGACTTCAAGCCGTATAAGGCGGCGACCAGCGGCGCCAGGAGTGACACTCCGCCACCGTTGGCGAAGCCGAAAACCGCCGCCACAATATAGAGCAGCCATAACTCCCTAGCACCGACAAGCAGGAACAAAGCTACCGTCATCAGGGCATTACTGATGATAAAAGCCGCCTTGGTGCCGATTTTATCGCTGAGGCTACCCATGGCCACCCGGCCCGTCATCGTAGCGGCACCGATAACGGTCAGGATACTGGCGGCAACGGCCGGCGTAATATTCAGGTCGATGGCATTCGGCACGATGTGCACCATCACCGCCCGGTAGCCGACATTGACCGCAAACCACATGATGGTAATCAGCCAGAACTGGTTCGTCCTGACCGCCCGCTTGAGCGAGAAGTCGGCAACCGCCGGTTTCGGTCGGGGTATATCCGCCTTTGGTTCAGCCGGGGCGCCGTCCGGTAACAGTCCCATCTGTGCCGGGTCGCCACGGAGAAACTGGGCGAAGCCGATGACCATGACCAGACTGGCAATGCCGATAACAGCGTAGGAAGTACGCCAGCCATAGCTGGTAATAAGCCAGGCGGCCAGCGGCGGCATAATCATACCTCCCAGGCCAATACCCGAAGTGACGATGCCGCTCATCATACCCCGCCTCTTGACGAACCAGCGGACGATAGTCGACCTCATCGGGACAAGGCCGCTCATGCCGGCCGTAGTCAATAACATCTGAATGACAATAATGTGCCAGACGGCACCAATCCGGGACATCAAAAAGTAACCAGCGAAGAGAAGGACACCGCAGGCAGAAAGGACTAACCTCGGCCCCCAGCGGTCGTTTACTTCTCCAGCGAGAAGCTGGTAGATACCCATGACGAAACTGCTGAGGGAAAGAGCGATGGAGAGGGTCGCCCGGCTTGAGCCGAACTCTTCGGCGACGGGTAGAAAGAAGACGCCGATGGCATAAATCAGCCCGCCATAGAGGGCCATTATCAGAAAGCTGCTGGCAGCGACAATATAGCCATAGAAGAAACGACGGCTTTTATCCCTGGAATTCCCTTCAGTCAGCAAGCTATCTTCTTTTCTTTCGCAGCCATGCTTATCAATGATAGAACTGTTGGTAGCCGCCGGTAAACTTCGGCCACTAAAGAGACCGCGGCACCGGTTCGGCCGGGGTAACCAGCTTGAGATAAACCGAAGCTATCTTCTCTTTGCGCGCCTCAGGCCAGGCGGGGTCCCAGCCCAGACCCAAGTCTTCATTCACCAGCACGATGGCGATATCAGTAAACCGGGGTCTTTTCTCCATAATCACCGTGGTCCGGCAGGAACGGTCCCACGCCTTGCAGTCGGTGCAGCGCAGCTTAACGGCGCACGGCAGCTTTCGTCCCCGGGACATATTACGGTAGGGAGCAATCACGTTCTTGATGCGGTCGATAGCGGCGTTAACGTCCGGTACAATCTTGTTTCTCCCGACGATTAGGATAACTTTCTTTGGCCCGAAAATCATGCCGGCAACCCGGTTGCCGGTGCCATCGATATTGACCAGTTTGCCGTCCAGGGTTATGGCGTTGCTACTGGCCAGGAAAACATCGCAGCCGTACAGGCTGCGCCGGAAACGCTCATCGCGGCGCAAGTCCCGCGGCTCATCCGTATCGAGAATAATTGTGCCCCGCTTCCGTAACCGGGGCAGCAGGTCGAGTTGTCTGATTGAGGTCGAGCCACCCATCCCTACCTTAGCCTCCAGCGGTATCAAGTCGAGGACCAACTCGGTCGCCGCCTCGGCTGTCTCGACAAATTCGACCGGGGCAAAGAAATTTGTCTTTAACGCCTTCACTACCTGTGCAATTTCTTCACTCATGGCCTCAGTCATCGCTAAGCCTCCTCATCAGCAAATGGGTAAGATTCACTATTCCCGCCTCAATAGTCCCCACTGCAATATTGGTGGCAATATTACATTGCCGTCGGTACACTGTCAAGGCGACGGAGCCGTGGGGTATAGATGGGAATATATCTTCCCCTCCGTTCACCATGAGCCTGTCGAAGGGCGTCGTCTCAATTTTAAGACCGTTCATGGTTTCCTTCGGCTCGTTCCGATACGTCAGAGTGAACGAGTTCAAGACAGGCCATTAGCTCGCCACGAGTGGTTGATAACCGCTCTCAATGCCATTTGCCTTGCTATTTATTGAGGTAAGAGATATACTACAGGTTTATCGTCGTAACCATGCCCTTACCCCCGTTTCACTCAAATTATGGGCAGGCAGAGAAAGCATGTGTATGTATGGTCCAACCATCCTGGCAGAAAAATCTTTATGCAATAGTCGTTGCCGAGTTTATTGTCTTAACCGGCTTTAGCTTCGTTAACCCCTTTATGCCACTCTTCATTCAGGACCTTGGCCGGTTCACCGACCGGGAGGCTGCCTTCTGGGCAGGTATTGCCAGCGGGGCGAGTGGCATCGCCATGTTTTTCAGCGCCCCGCTGTGGGGTATGGTGGCTGACCGTTGGGGCAGAAAACCCATGGTGCTCCGGGCGATGTTCGGGGGCGCTCTGGTCACTGCCCTGACCGGCATTGCCCCCAATATCCCGGTTCTTATCGCGCTGCGTTTTGCCCACGGCGTGCTCAGCGGTACCATTGCGGCGGCTTCGGCACTGGTAGCCGGCGTTACTCCTCGCAACAAAATGCCCTTCGCCATGGGACTTATCACGCTGGCTATGTTCAGCGGGCAGACTTTCGGGCCGTTGCTCGGCGGCGTGCTGGCGGATAGTATCGGCTATCAGGCTTCTTTTTTTGTTACTGGCAGCATCCTTCTTTCGGGTGGCCTAGTTGTTCTTTTTCTGGTCAGGGAGAAGTTCGAGCGGCCTCAGCAAAGGCAGGGTACATCGCTGGGCAGCCTGCTTCGCCTGGCTATGTCCCGGGACATTTTGCCGCTGCTACTTGTGCTGGGCACTTTGCATCTAGGTCCGCAGCTAATATCGCCTATACTTCCGCTGTATATCAGGGAGCAAAACCCTCAGGTGGAAGCAGCCGCTACGGCAGGACTGGCTTTTAGTCTCATGGGAGTAGTCGCCGCCGTGTCCGGCCTGGTGGCCGGCCGTCTGGGGCAGCACGTTAATCTCAAGAGAATGCTCATGTTTTCGTGCATCGGCACCGGACTTCTCTATCTGCCGCCCATCTGGTCAGGAACAACGGCTCAACTGGTGATTTTTATGGCAACGACCGGACTGCTCAAGGGCGGTCTGATGGTTTCCTCGAACGCTCTTATCGGGTTGTCCGTGCCTATGAGTCAGCAGGGCGTTGCTTTCGGAATGGCACAGAGTGCCAACTCACTGGGCGGTGGGCTCGGCCCGATACTCGGTGGTACTCTGACACGGGCGATGGGCTTCAAGCCGGTTTTTGGTGTCGCTGGCGGTCTCTTCATCCTGGTAGGAGCTCTATCGATAAAGTTACTGGCCGGACGGCGGCGGGCAGAAGAGCCTACCCGGGAAATATCGCCCCAATAAACCCTCAGGCGTGACCAGAAGAATGGTAAGCCTGGCTTCTTCGATATACCTCCCTATTCAAAGGGATACAGCGGATAGTCCCAGGCCGGGCCGTTAATGTCAGCGTTATTGCTATATCCCCGACTTTCCCAGTAGCCGCGGAAATTTTCTTCACTTGATATTTCAATGTGGTCCACCCATTTCGCCCATTTGTAACCGAACTTACTTTCGGCCACCACCTGAAAGGGGAACCCTCTATCGGCCGGCAGAGTGACATCATTCAACTTGAGAGCGATAATGATATTGTTATCGTAGATATATTGCAGGTCTAACGACGTATATCCGGAAGCATCAGTGGTATGGAAAATCATCGTATTAGCCCCGGCTTTCAGTCCGGCTTTATCTAAGATAGAAGCCAGGGTCGGCCCCGTCCATTTGGCGGTGAAGGTCCAGCCTTCGACACAGTTAAATTTCACTAGGCGGGATTCCATCGGCAGTGAGAGCAGGTCGGCATAACTCAAAATTAACGTATTCTCGACCAACCCGTCCACAACCAGCCGGTAAGTATCTTTGTCGATATACTGAGTACCTTTCAGCGCATTATTATTCTGGTTGGCAATCGGCGTCAGCCTGGTTCCCAAATATTCCTTGGCCTCGACCTCTCCCGGCAGTGGTGTGAAAGAGGGCCGGCAGGCGCCCGCCAGCACAAGAACAAGCAGCGATACCAATACCAGCCTGGCTTTGATGTTCACCTGGTCTCCATGTAGATTACTCCGATTAAGAGCAGGATACCGACTATGATAAGCACGGCATTAACCACCACTGGTTTGTAGCGGGCGGCGAGACCGATTTTCACGTTGGTCAGGATGTGTACCAGAAAAAAAGCCGCCATCGGTATTTGCAGACCCCGATGAATGGCATTGGCTGCACCACGATCGATAAGCCCGAACGAAGCCTGGTAAATTATGCCAGTCTGCGTGATGCCCCAGCCTGAGATAACCGAGATAAAAATGCTGAAAAGGAGCAGCCAGGCACTGGTACGGGCGACACGCTTCAGTATAGGATTGTCTGACACTTCCACCTTCCTGCCGTTAACCGTATTTCAGGTAGGCGCCGCATTACCTAATTTTGTTCTCCTCCTGAGTATATTCTGGGTTTACTATGACAGGTAGATACTTAAAAAGTCATAAAATGTGGCGCGGAAAGATTACAAAGTTATCACATTTTGAGTTAGTGGCGCGGCAAACATTTAAAGGCTATTCCAGCACGACTTCGTCGCCATAACCGGGTACCGATACTTCCCATCCGGTCTTTTCCTTCAGGAATTCAGCGAACCTATCGGCTGTCTCAGCTTCGCCGTGAGTAACAAATACGTGCCGGGGAGCCTCGACTAGCCCGGAGAGCCACCGGAGCAACTCGTCCCGGTCGGCATGGGCGGACAGGCCCTGTATCTGGGCTATTCTCGCCCGCACGGGATAGCGCTGTCCCAGTATTCTCACCTCGGTCGCGCCATCGACAATTTGTCTGCCCAGAGTGCCGATGGCCTGGTAGCCGACGAAGAGTATCGTGCTCTCCGGCCGGGAAATATTGGTAACCAGATGGTGTTTTATCCGGCCGCCGGTACACATCCCCGAGCCGGCGATTATCATGATAGTGCCGTTAATATGATTGAGCGACTTTGATTCGTCAGCGGTCTGCACCATGTGCAAACCGGGGAAATCGAAAGGGGACTCGTGATTGCGCACCTGGTCGGTTGTTTCCTTATCGAAGAGCTCAGTGTGGCGCTTGAAGACTTCGTTAATGGCGATGGCCATCGGGCTATCCAGAAAGACCAGTAAATGCGGAACACGGTCTTGCCGCAACAGTTCGTTCAAATAATAAAGGACTTCCTGAGTCCGCTGCAGGGCAAAACTGGGGACGATGATATTGCCGCCGGCTTTACGGGTCGAGTTTACGATTTCGGCCAGGCTGTCGCTGATTTTCACCGGGTCTTCATGCAGTCTATCACCGTAGGTGGACTCGACCACAATATAGTCTGTCTGGCTGAAGACCTTCGGGTCTCGTAGTATCGGCCGGTCCCACCGGCCGACGTCACCGGAGAAGATAACGGCCCGCTCTTCCCCGGTATCCTTCACGGTGACTTTAATCATCGCCGAGCCAAGAACGTGGCCGGCATCATGGAAGATTGCTTCGATACCGTCACCTAGAGCCACTGGCTCACGGTATTTCACCGGGGCAAAGTGGGTAAGAGAAGCCTTGGCGTCATCGGTGGTATAGAGCGGCACCTCGGGGAAGGGGCCTTTTCTGCCCTCCCGTTCATGCCGCTTCTTCTTGTACTGCGCATCTTCTTCCTGCAGGTGGGCTGCGTCCAGAAGGATAATTTTGGCAATCTCGGCGGTAGCCTCGGTACAGTAAATTTTACCCGCAAAGCCCTCCCGCACCAGCTTGGGCAGCAGGCCACAATGGTCAACATGGGCGTGGGTCAGCAGGACGGCGTTGATATTATGGGGCCGGATGGGGAACGGTTCCCAGTTCCGCTGGCTGAACTCTCTTTCCTGGTAAAGACCGCAGTCCACCAGTATCCGGGTACTATTAGCTTCCAGCAGGTACCGCGAACCGGTAACATTCCGTGATGCTCCCAGAAAATGTAGCTTAATATGCACTGTTTGTCTCCACGTTCGATTTTCCTCTATCATACCACCCTATCGCGACCACGGCTAGAGTTTGAGCAGACATACATTGTGCACTACCTCAGGAAGACAAGACTACGGGTTTTCCTCAGTCTCGGTTGGCAAGGGGATTACCACCTATAAAGCGAGGGGGAAAAGTGTTTTTAAGAGAGAGGGACTGTTGCCCCTCTCTCTTTTACTCAACTCCCCCTTCCCGCTGGGAAGGGGTTCACCCTGAGGGTTCTCCCTGAAGGGACAGGGGGATGGGCGTCTCTCTTTTATCAGAAGGTATTTTCATAACCGCTCTAAGGAAGTTGAATAGCTGAGTGAGGTAGTGTAGAATTTAGCCATTGTCAGTAATCGGGTATTTCAATGAGTGCACAACGGTGTAAAGGGACTAAAGACCTGTCTCCCGACGAAATGCGTAAGTTTCGTCTGATTGAGGGCGCCTTCTGCGATTGCTGTACTAAGTGGGGGTACGAAGAGGTGCAGACGCCCACGCTCGAGTACCTGCATTTGTTTACCTCAACCGGCACGCTGACGCCGAGCCGGTTGCACAAAGTATATTCTTTCCTTGATTGGGACGGCTGGAGCGGCGAAAGGGTGGTACTTAGGCCTGATGGCACTATCCCCATTGCCCGCCTGTATATCGAAACGATGTCTGCCCGCGAGCTAGCCAAGCTCTTCTACGTAACCAACGTCTTTGCCTTCGAGGAGACCGGCACAGAATCACGGGAGAAATGGCAGTGTGGTGCCGAACTTATCGGCGCCGGGTCGGCCCGGGCCGACGCGGAACTGGTCGCATTAGCCCTGGAAGTTGTGCAGAAACTAGGCCTGCCCGGAGTCGAACTAAGACTATCGCACGCCGGTCTGATACGGGCGTTGCTGGGCAAATTCGGCCTCAGCCCTGAGGAGCAGACCCAAATATTCGACCGGATTCTGGACGGTGAAATGGGGGCGCTGGCCTGTCTCCAACCCGAGCGGCCGGAACTGGTACGCACCTTAGGAGCGCTATTGGAATTGAAAGGGCAATCGGCGGGCTTCCTCAAAAACATGAAATCGCTCTTGAAGAAAGACTTACCCGAGCTTGAAGGGCCGCTGACAAACTTCATCGAAATCACTTCCCTGCTTGAGGCGCTTCAGATTGAGTACCAGATTGACCTGGCCACCGGCCGCGGCTTCGAATACTATACCGGGTTCATGTTCCAGCTTTTCGCTGACGGCGAGCATGTCGGCGGAGGCGGCAGATATGACGCCCTGATTCCGTTGCTGGGCGGACGGGATACGCCCGCTTCCGGCTTTGCTCTTTATCTCGACTGTTTGATGAATCTAGTGCCGGGTAAGCTGACTAAATCTTCCGCTCAAAAAATTCTCATCAGGACAGAATCGAACAAGTCCCAGACCGTTAAGGAGTGTTCTCAAATGGCCCGTTTTCTCCACGATGCCGGGTATGTGGCTGAACTAGACCTCGGTAGCCGCGAGCCGGCGGGTTTCAGATGGACGCTTGATATTCAGGATAAAGCCCCCCGTTTTGTGCTGAACGACCGGGTCGGCCGACGGAGGTTTGCGGTTCGAACCGGGGACGAGGTCTTGGCCCGGCTGATGGCGAAGAAACCGACTAAAACTTAGCCAGTTACGCCTTTATCGATTCTTGCCCTCCTGTGAAAAGGAGACCTTTGAGGAGTCCATGTGGTCGAACAACTTAAAATAGCTTTGCCGAAAGGCCGTCTGCTCACTGAAACGGCGGCTTTACTCGATAGCGCCGGCTGGGGACGGAGCGATTACCAGGAAGGAATGCGCTCCTACCGGCTCAGCGCCCGAAAATTTCCCGGTATTCTGGCCAAAGTATTCCAGGAGAAAGATATCCCGATTCAGGTGGCGGTGGGGAATTATGACCTCGGCATTTGCGGGCTGGACTGGGTGGAAGAACTGCTGGTGAAATACCCGAGTTCGGCCCTAGTCAAGTTAAAGAATCTGGATTACGGACAGGGCGCTATCTTTGCCGTCGCCAGCCGTTCCGAAACAGTGCCGGCGCTGGCAGCGATGCAGCGGAAAGATATCGTCCGTCTCGCCAGCGAGTACCCTAACCTGGCCGAGTCCTTCGCTCTGCAACTCCGCTTACGGCGTTTCAGCGTCTTCCCGGTATGGGGCGCCGCTGAGGCCTATCCGCCGGAGAGTGCCGACCTGGCCTTACTGGCCGGTAAAGAGGGCGCGGAGATTTTCAACCACGGCCTCGTTGCCGTGGACTGTGTCCTCGGTTTCAGTGCCTGTATCATCGCCAATAAATATAGCTGGGAAAACAAAGACCTGAGCCGGATTCTGGCGTCTCTGGAAGGGAAGCTACCGGCCGTAACGGAATGTCCCGTTTCAGGAACGGCAAAACTGAAAAAAACACCCCGCCCGTACCCGGCGAAAGTGGCACCCGATACCGTCCGGCTGGCATTACCCGATGGACACCAGCAATCGCACACCCTGCAGTTGCTGACCGAAGCCGGTATCAAGATTAAGGATTATCCGTCGGCTACAGGCAACCGCCGCCCGGCTATTGGCCTGCCGGGAGTCACGGTGAAAGTCATCCGGCCGCAGGATATGCCGCTCCAGGTAGCCAACGGTAATTTCGACCTGGCCATTACCGGCCGGGACTGGCTGACCGAGCACCTGGACCAGTTCCCCTCCAGCCCGGTAACCGACCTTCTCGACCTTAAATCAGGCCGGGTAAGGATGGTGGCCGTGGTGAGTAACGACCTGCCGGTGACAGATGCCTACGGTCTGCAGCAGTGCTGTGCCAGTCGCAAGACGCCGGTACGAATTGCTTCGGAGTATGCGAACATCGCCGATAAATACGCGCAGGATAACCGTCTCGGCATGTACCGCGTGATTCCCACCTGGGGCGCCACCGAAGCTTTCCTGCCGGAAGATGCCGACTTACTCATTGAGAATACCGAGACCGGCCGCACTATTGCCCGGCATAACCTCAAAATTATCGACACTCTTTTTGAATCAACAGCATGCCTGGTTGGAAATAAAGATAGCGTCATCAGTCCGGCTAAAGGTAACAAAATAGGGTCGATTGTAGAGAAGCTGCGGTCGGCAGTGGAGGGCAAGTAGTTTGAAGATAATCGAAGGTTTTGCGGCGGCTAAAGTCGCCTTGTCACGTCAAATACCTACGGACATTACTGTTTCGTCTTCGCTACGCCGGCGGCTGAAACAGATGTTCGGTGTCAATGAGCCGGAACTGGTGGTGAAGCAAATAATCGATACGGTACGGCAACGCGGGGACGCAGCACTTTATGATTACACCCGACAAATCGACGGCGTCAAGCTGGACTCGCTGGAAATTACGAAAAAACAGGTCAAAAACGCCTACCGGGAAGTGGATGACCGACTGATATCGGCTATCAAACTCGCCGCCGAGCGCATCCGTGCCTTCCATACTGCCCAGAAGAAGGCAGTCTGGCGGAAGGCAACCCGGCCCGGCCTGAGCCAGCTTATCCGGCCGATAGAACGTGTTGGTGTTTATGTACCCGGTGGCACGGCCCCCCTGTTTTCCACGGTGTTAATGACCGCCGTCCCCGCCCGGGTGGCCGGGGTCAAAGAGGTCATTCTGACCTCACCGCCGGGACGTAACGGGCAAATTCATCCGCTCACGCTGGTCGCCACCGATATTGCCGGTGTCGACCGCGTCTTCGTCGTCGGCGGGGCACAGGCCGTTGCCGCGCTGGCCTTCGGTACCGAATCTGTCCCCAAAGTGGATAAAATCTGCGGTCCGGGTAACCTGTTCGTCATGCTGTCCAAAAAAATGGTCTATGGCGTGGTCGGTATCGACGGCCTGCAGGGGCCGAGTGAGGTCTTGATTATCGCCGATGGTTCGGCTAATCCCGCATACTGTGCTTCCGACCTGCTGGCCCAGGCGGAACATGACCCGCTGGCTTCGGCCATTCTGGTAACCACTTCCCGCAAGGTGGCTGAAGCGGTTAATCGGGAGGTGGCACGCCAGCAAAAGCAGCTAAGCCGTCAGGGAATCAGTGCCGAATCGTTACAGAGCCGTGGGGTTATCACCGTGGTAGCTAACCGGGATGAGGCCATTGAACTGGCTAACCTTTACGCCCCGGAACACCTCTGTTTATTGGTGAAAGACCCGGCCTACTATCTCGACCGCCTGACCGGCGCCGGCTGCATCGTGACCGGCAAGAAAGCGACGGTGGTGCTCGGCGATTATGTCGCCGGACCGAACCATGTCTTACCCACCGGCGGGACGGCACGGTTTAGCTCACCGTTGAACGTGCTCGACTTTCTCAAGCTGACTAATGTCATCGATACTGATAAGCTTAATCTGGTAAAGCTGGGCAAAGCGGCGCAGATAATGGCTCTCGCCGAAGGCCTGGACGCTCACGCCCGGGCTATCTCCATGCGGCTTGAAGATTAGTTCTCTCCCCCTTCCATCGATAGAGAAGCCGAACCGATAATCTGACAACTTGTCCCATTCTTAACACGTGTGAAACAAGTCAGACTATCCGAACTCAGTCGACTTCGCTAGTTCGAATCCCCTTTGGTGGAGCTGGGATATCATAGGTAGAACTTTTCAGTTCGTCTTTGAAATACCGAAGAATAATGCTAGAATGTTGTCTAACCTTTTGTATTGTGGTAACGAACATGGCTAAACGTTCTGGTATGGAAAAATATATCCGCCCTGACCTGGCGGCTTTCGGCGGCTATGCCGCCGCCACGTCCCCGGAAACACTGGATGGAAAGGTCGAGGTGCCGGTCGAGCAAATCATCAAGCTGGACGCCAACGAGAACCCTTACGGCTGTTCGCCACGGGTCAACCGCGCCCTGGCCAATTACCGTTACTTTAATATCTACCCGGATAACGGGCAGATGGAACTCAGGAAATTATTAGCCAGGTATGCCGGTGTCGCTGCCAGGTATATCGTTGCCGGCAGCGGCAGCAACCAGCTTATCGACCTTGTCCTGCGCCTGCTGCTTAATCCCGGTGACGAAGCGATTAACTGCGTCCCCACTTTCGGCCTCTACCGTTTCAGTACCGAACTCTGCGGCGGTAGTCTGGTGGAGGTACCCAGAGATAAAAACTTTGCGGTCAATGTGAAAGCGGTGAAAGCGGCCGTCACCAAAAGGACAAAAGTAATCTGCCTGGCTAATCCGAATAATCCTTCGGGCACGATGACACCCAGGGAGGACTTGCTGGCCATTCTGGACACCAGCATTCCGGTGTTACTCGATGAGGCTTACTACGAATTTGGCAAACAGACGGTGGCGGACCTGGTCGGCCAATACCCCAATCTGATAGTATTGCGTACTTTCAGCAAATGGGCAGGACTGGCCGGCTTGAGGGTCGGCTACGGTCTTTTCCCGGAGCAAATGGCTGAATATCTGTTGAGTATTAAGACACCTTACAACGTCAATGTAGCCGCACTGGTCGCAGTTAAGGAATCGCTCAAGGATGTGGACTATTTGAAAGGCAAGGTCGAAGCTATCGTCAAGGAGAGGAAGAGACTCTTCGGCAAGCTTAAGCAAATCAAATGGTTGAAACCCATTCCTTCGCAGGCGAACTTCATTCTCTGTTCGGTGTTGAAGGGTGAGGGCAAAGACCTCTGGCAAAGACTGCAGGAGAAAGGTATTTTAGTCCGTTACTTCGACCAGCCGCGTTTAGAGAATTGCATCCGGATTAGCGTGGGCAAACCCGAGCACACCGACATCTTGATTAAGGTACTCCGGGAAATAGGGGGTAAGTAGATGGCGAAGAGAGCAGCCAGCATCAAACGGAAAACGAAAGAAACCGACATCAACCTCAAGCTGAATATCGACGGTACTGGCCGGTGGCAAATAAATACCGGCATTACCATGTTCGACCACCTGCTGGCGCAGGTAACACAACACGCCCGTTTCGACTTAACACTAACTGCAACGGGTGATGACCCGCACCACCTGAGCGAAGACGTGGCTATTTGCCTCGGCCAGGCCTTAGCCAGGGTCTTGGGTGACAAACGGGGTATCGTCCGCATGGCGGACGCAACGGTACCCATGGATGATGCTCTGGCGATGGTAGCAGTGGACCTCAGCGGACGGGGTTATACGGTACTGGAACTAACTTTCCGGAAGAATGATATGGCCGGGTTCTCTACCGACCTTATCCGGCACTTCCTCGAGTCACTGGCGGCCGAGGCCAAAATCAATCTGCACGCCCGCGTGCTTTACGGCAAGAACGACCATCATAAAGCCGAGGCACTCTTTAAAGCGCTGGGGCGCGCCCTGGACAAGGCCACCCGTATCGATACACGGATTGCCGGTACGTTACCCACCACCAAAGAATTCTTGGAAAAGTAACCTGGGAAATGTGGTATGGCTATCCCAGTTTCTTGCCGGTCAGCCGTTCGTAGGCTTCACGGTAGCGCCGGGTGGTTTGTTCAATAACGTCGGGGGGGAGTGTCGGCACCGGCGGTTCTTTATTCCAGCCGGACCGGGTCAGCCAGTCGCGGACGGGCTGTTTATCATAGCTGGGCTGCGACTGCCCGACTTTATATTGCTTGGTGTCCCAGAAGCGGGATGAGTCTGGAGTCAATAGCTCGTCGATAAGGATAACCCGGCCTTTGTCCAGCCCGAACTCCATCTTGGTATCAGCAATGATAATGCCCTTGTTGCGGGCATACTCCCGGGCGTAGTTATAGACGGCCATAGTCTTCTCTTTAATCTCTCCGGCGATGGCATCACCGACTAACTTTTTCATTTCGGCAAGCGTCAATGGTAAGTCATGGCCGGTGTCGGCCTTGGTGGTGGGAGTGAACAGGGGTCCGGGTAACTCCTCGCTCTCGCGCAAACCCGCAGGCAAAGATAGTCCGGACACAGTGCCCGATTGCTGGTATTCCGTCCAGGCCGAACCGGAGAGGTAGCCACGCACCACACACTCGACCGGAATGCGCTCGACTTTCTTGACCACCATCGACCGCCTGGCCAGGTACGTCGGGTAAGAAAAGCGATTCTCTTTAGACAGGTAGCCATCAAGATGGTGGACATCATCCAGCACTTCGACCACATGGTTGGGAACGAGATGCTGTGTCTTTTCGAACCAGAAGGCTGAGAGTTGATTAAGCACCAGGCCCTTGTCCGGGATGCCGCAGGGCAGGACGAAATCGAAGGCCGAAATACGGTCGGTGGCAATAATGAGCAGCCGTTCATCGAGGGTATAAGTATCGCGCACCTTACCGCGAATAAAAAGGGGGAGCGGTAAGTCAGTCTTGATGAGAGTGGTCACGGATACAATATAACACAAAGTGTCAACGACATAAAGGATAAATCCTAAGCACTAATTTCTAAATCCTGATATTTGGAGTTCAGGATTTGGGATTTACCCGGTTGGGATTGCCACGTAATTCCCTCGAAGCAACCACAACGTCTTGATAATGCCTGCTCTTTAATGGTAGAGTATAAAAGACTGATTATGAGTGTTGAGAAGACCTTAAAGAGGGCCGAAGTATTCCTTGGCCTGGATGATAGCGAGTTGAGTAAGATAGCGGATTTACCTTCCTGTCAGGAAGAGACCTACCAGGCGGGCGACCTCATCATACGGGAAGGTGACGAAGCCAGGTCCATCTATGTGCTGAAAGAGGGGCGGCTGGACCTGATGATGGAGGTCCCTTCGGAAGAGAAACAGGTGGTGGTAGAGAGAATTACTACCGGCTCCTTCTTCGGGTGGTCGGCTCTGGTCAAGCCTCACTCTTACGTCATGTCGGCGGTGTGCAGTGCACCCTCGACGGTAGTAAAGATTAGCGGAGCGGAACTCCTGGCTCTCTTTGAGCAGGACTATCGCATTGGTTACAAAGTATTCCAGAGCCTTTCGCACACTATTGGCGTCAGGTTGAGAGTGGTAGAACAGGTCTTACTCACCGGACAAAAAAGGTGGCCTTTCCTCGAAAAGCGTAAAACTCCGAGAGCTTGAAGTTATTTCTTAAGATATTTGGCCACTTTGGCGAGTAATTCCTTAGGGGCAATCGGCTTTTCGAGGTAGTCCTCAGTTTGTAAGCCCAGACCGCGACCACGGGGGATAGAACTGCCTGAGCCAACGGCAGAGAAGGCAGTCAGCATCAGTACCGGGATTTTCTGAAGCTCGGGGTCTTTTTTCAACTGCTCGGCGGCGGAAAAACCATCCTTCACCGGCATGATAACGTCTAAGAGAATGAGGTCTGGTTTTACGTCTCTCGCCTTACGTACTCCCTCATCCCCCTGGGAAGCTACCAGCACTTCGTAGGCTTCGCTTTCCAGAACAGTCTTGGTCGCCTGAACAAAATCGGCATCGTCATCAATGAGTAAAATCCGGGCTTTCTTAGCCATCTTTCCCTCCTTACGTCTTCTTGGGCCGATTTAAACTTCCTGTCTCTTCTTAATCAGTCTGGTCACTCTTTCCAGCAGCAGGTCAGGTGAAACGGGTTTCTCCACGTAATCGTCCACGTCAAGGGCCAGACCGGTTTCCAACTCATAGCGGCGGCGGCTGGCTTCCTCTCTGACCGAGGTTAAAATCAGGATGGGAATATCACGGAACTTCGCCCACCTCGGATCCTGAAGCTCCTTGCAGACCGCGAAGCCGTCCATCTTCGGCATCAATAGGTCAAGAATCATCAGGCTGGGGCTTTCGGCACGTAGTATGGACAAGCCCTCGACGCCGTCCTTAGCGGTAACAACAGTATAGCCCTTGGCTTCCAGAATCATCGTCAAGGCTTCCAGAATGTCCGGGTCGTCATCGACTACTAAAATCTTTTCCGGCATAGTCTTCCCTCCATCTGCATTATAATACTGGTCGCGGTAATAATCCAGCTTTTTCGACAACTTCAGGGACGATGTCTTCCCAGCCGACTGCCATGATATGAATTCCATGCACTCCCGGTATCTCTTTGACCTGCTCGATAATTTCCAGGGCTATTTTTACTCCTTCTTCCTTGGCACTCTTGGCCTCTTCCATCCGGGTCACCAGCTCATTCGGCATAGTCACGCCGGCAACGTAGTCCCTCATATAACGGGCCATACCGGCTGACCGTATCGGTATTATTCCGGCCAGGATATGCACCTGCTTGTCCAGACCGCGGTCAGCTATCATCTGCATCCACTTGGCAAATTTGGGAACATCGTAAACCGCCTGCGTCTGAATGAAGTCCGCCCCGGCCTTGACCTTTTTGGCCAGTCTCACTACCCGGAATTCAAAGGGGTCGGCGTAGGGATTCTCCGCCGCACCGATAAACAATGGTACCTCTCCCGAGATGTCTTCCCCACAGAGAAATTTTTTCTCGTCTCTCATTGTTTTCAGGGTCTGAATCAGTTGTATCGAGTCGATGTCAAAAACTCCCTTGGCGGCGGGATGATTACCGAATTTCTGGTGGTCACCGGAGAGACAAAGGATATTACCGATACCCATGGCAATGGCACCCAAGACATCACTCTGTAAGGCAATCCGGTTACGGTCCCGGGTCACCATCTGCATCACCGGGTCAACGCCCTGTTGTTTGAGCAAAACGCAGCCGGCCAGGCTGGACAGACGCACGATAGCCGTCTGATTATCGGTGACATTGACGGCATCGGTATAGTTCCGCAACAGGTCAGCCTTTCTCCTTATTACAGCAGCACTGGTCCCTTTTGGCGGACCGGCCTCGGCAGTCACGGCAAATCGTCCGCTATCTAATACCTTCTCAAGATTTGTTCCTGCTTTCATTTTACTTGTTGCACCTCACTTTTCTTAGGCAGGGTAAAGGTGAACTTACACCCCGTGTTAGTATCTGAGCAGGGGCTTTCCACCCATATCTTACCCCCATGAGCTTCAATAATTCTTTTACTTATCGAGAGTCCTAGACCGGTCCCCTTGACGTCAACATTACTGCCGCGGAAAAAGTCGGTAAAAACGCGGGTCAACTCCTCGGGCGGAATGCCGATGCCCGTATCCATCACTTCTACCTGCACTTCATTATCCGCATCCTTAACTTTGACGGAAACGGTACCCTGCTGGGTGTACTTAATAGCATTGTTGACCAGGTTAGTTATCACCTGCTGGAGTCTGGGGCTCGAGGCATAAATTTGGGGCAGTGTCTCGCATAGCTCCACCTGAAACTCCAGACCCTTCTCTTTAGCCAGGTTAGACTGCTCTTCCAGACAATTTTTAACGATGGCATCCAGAGAAACATCGGCCATTTCCTGCACAATCTGGCCGGTTTCGATACGGGGAATATCGAGCAGGTTACTAATCAAATTCAGCAACTCGTTAATTCGGATGCTGCTCCTCTGCAGCATGCTTTTCTGTTTTTCAGTAAGCTCACCGGCAAACCCGCCGAGCATCACGCCAATGTAGCTCTGAATTGCCGCCAGCGGTGCCTTTAAGTCATGAGCGGCGACACCGATGAACCGAAGAAAACGGGTCTTTTCCTCGGCCAGCCGGGCTACTTCCTGCGAGGACTTCTCCAGTTCCTGCGTTTTCTGCTGGAGCAGGCTTTCTCTGAGTTGCAACACCTGACGTTGCCTCTTCCTTAACTCACCGGAGATGGCAGTAGCCATATAGGCCGAGCCAAAAAGCAGGGTAATTAAGCTGGCAAGGACAGCCAAAATATAGCTCGGCTGCCGATAGAGTTCCGCTGGAACAAAACCTTCCAGATTGATATGCGGTACGATGCCGGTATATTCCAGTACCACCAGCATGACGAGCAACAGGATAGCGGAAGTGGCCAGCAAATACACTGTCGTATAACGGAGCGCGATACTGGCCAGAATAATGTGAAAGACAAAATAGAAAAGGAACGGGTTCTCGATACCTCCGGTGAAGTGAAGAATGGTGGTGAGCGCCAGCAGGTCGAGGAAGATATGGATATTACCATAGGTCCTTGCCCGGCTGATGACAAAGTCAGGTGGTTTTTCCTTCAGCTCCTGCAACTGCCGGAGCAATATCCAGTTATAGAGGGCCATGAAGATACAGACGATATAGACCGGGAGCGCCGCAAAATGAATCTGGAAAACCCGGGAAGCGACCAAAGTAGCGATGATAATGCCGGCAATCGCGAGCCATCTCATGGTCACGAATACCCGTAGCCGCATCAGTAAGGCAGCTTCTTCGGGGGTGTATTCAACTGGGTCTGTTATTACCCCATTGCTAATCATCTAACTCTCGATAGTAATCTTCCTCGACCCACCGGAACGGCTGGTGCTCCAGTCTTTCACCGGTTCGATTTCTTCCAGCCGGTCTAACTGGCCCATCGCTGCCAGACGGTCATAAATCAGTTGCCAGGCACAGGGCGTGTTCGGGTCAATTTCACATTTGCCCCCCACCGAACCCCCGCAGGGCCCGTTGAACAGCTCCTTAGCACATTTGACCAGGGGGCAGATACCGGCGGTACGGGCGATGACGCAATTCCCGCATTGCATGCAGATATCGGCGTAGCAGCCCGGGCTTTCTTCCTTACCCACGAATAATGTATTTAAAGCCGGATAAATTGCTTTATCGCAATGAAGGCGGACGGTCTGTACACCAAAGGCACAGGACATGACCAAAATACAGTCGCTGGATTCGATGTCCCCAGCATTTTCGGCCAGGGCCTCTTTCGTCAGTTCGTCGCAGGCGGTCGGGATTACCATCCAGCCGGTAACCTCACGGCCGTCGTCCTCCAGGCTCTTTTTCATAGCGAGGACTTCAGTCTTGCCTCCGGTGTGCAGTGTCGTGGCACAGGTCCCGCAGCCGATGATATATACTTTACGGCAGTCGCCGAGAGATTGAACGACCTCTTCCAGCGGTTTCTGTTTGGTTACAGTTATCATTTTATTGCTCCACCTTGCTTTTGTTTGATTTGGTTTTCGTATTCGTTTCTAAAATATTGCAGGCTATCGAGCAACGGCACCGGAGCCGCCTGACCCAGCCCGCATAATGCCGAAAGTGTCATCGCCCGGGACAATTCTTCCAGCACCTGAATATCCCTTTCCCCGGCTTCGCCCTTGATAAATTTCTCCAGAATGTGCACCAGGGCTTCCGTGCCTTCCCGACAGGGTGAGCATTTGCCGCAGGACTCTTCCGCCAGGAACCGCTCGCTCCGATAAACAACGTCGATTATATCCCGACTTTCGTCGTACACCGTGACGGCACCGGCCCCGAGGATGGTCTCGAAGGATAGTGGTGTGTCGAGCATGGCGGAAGGCACCAGCCGGCCCGTCGCCCCGCCCATCTGCACTGCCTTGACCTTCTGTGCCTGAGCCAGGCCCGTGACCAGTTCTTTCAATGGAGTGCCCAGCGCCAGTTCATAGACTCCCGGCCTGGCCACATCGCCGTTAACGGAAAAAACTTTGGTGCCTTTACTCCGTTCCGTCCCGATTTGGCTGAACCAGTTCGCCCCATTGAGCATAATCTGTGGAATATTGGAGACCGTTTCCACGTTATTGATGACGGTCGGTTTTCCCCAGAGCCCCCTGGTCGGTGGGAATGGTGGGCGGTAGCGTACTTCCCCCCGCTTCCCCTCGATGGAGTCCATCAGGGCTGACTCTTCCCCGCAGACGTAAGCTCCGGCACCTTCATAAACAGTAATATTCACATGCTTTAAGAAGCCCTTTTCTCGCACCTGGTCAACGGCTTTTCTGAAGGCATCCAGCAAATAGTGGTATTCGGCCCGTAAGTAGAGATAAGCCTGCCTGGCGCCGATGGCATAGCTGGCGATGGCCAGTCCTTCGATGAGATTAAAGGGGTCGTTGGTCAGGATGTACCTGTCTTTGAAAGTACCGACTTCGCCTTCATCGGCATTACAGATAAGGTATTTTTCATCTCCCGGGGCTTTCTGGGTCATTTCCCACTTCAGACCGCAGGGGAAACCGGCCCCACCGCGGCCCCGCAGCCCGGAGGCTTTTATCTCGGCCACTACCTGCTCGGGAGTCATCCCGGCGGCTTTTTGCCACCCCTTGAACCCATCAGCAGCTAAATAGGTAGCGATATTTCCCGGGTCGATGACTTCGCAGTTTCTCAGTACAATGCGCTTTTCCGGCACTTTACTGACCTCCCTTTACTTATACCCCTCCAGAATCTTGGCTATTTTATCGGCGGTCAGATTGGTGTGGAGGTCGTTATTAATCAGCATGGCCGGTGCCTCGTCACAGGCACCGATACAATTGGTCAATTGCATGGAGAACCGTCTGTCAGGCGTTGTCTCCCCCGGCTTGATGCCGAGAATATTGAAGAGAGAGTCGATGACTGTTGTGGAATCTTTCATGTGGCAGGGCAAGCTCTGGCAGACCCGGATTATATTCTTGCCCGGCAGCTTGGTGGCGAGGAAAGAATAGAAGGTGGCTACCCCATAAACATCGCTAACGGACACATGCAAAGACTCAGCTATTTCAGCGATGGCTGTCTCAGGTACGTAGCCGAACTGGCTCTGTGCTTCCTTCAGCAACAGAAGGATGCTGGCTGGCTGTTGCCGCCGGGCGGCTTCCTTTTTTTTACTCATCCAATTCCCCCCATCCCGGAAAGTGGTTACTTGCGTATCAGTAGCAGGCTGGCTTTTTTGTCCTGGCTTGTCTTGCCCGGCTGGCTCAGCGCTCCAGTAGGGCAGTGGTCGATACAGATGCCACAGTCCCGGCACACCTCTTTGTTCAGTGGCTGGTCGGAGTCAACCACAATTTTGGAGTCAAAGCCGCGATAGCCGATAGCGAATACGTTTTGTTTGGCAATTTCGTTGCACGCCCGTACGCACTTTCGGCAGAGGATGCATTTCGACAGGTCACGCTGGATATAAGGGCTGATATCCTCGATGGGATAGTAGCGCTTGGGATTCTGGAACCGGGGCAAATTAGCTTCGAGGTCGGCGGCAATCTTGCGCAATTCGCAGGTATTCGCTTTCGAGCAGGCGATGAAACAGTTGCCGCAGTGACTGGCCAGTAATAGCTCGATTAATACTTTTCGAGTTTCGAGCACTTTGGGCGAAGCAGTCTGAATGACCATGCCCTCGGTAATAGGAGTATGGCAAGAACCAACGAGCGTGCGCGACCCTTCGACTTCGACCACGCAAATGCGGCAGGCGCCGGTCGGAGACAATTCTTTCAGGTAGCACAGGGTAGGAATATCAATGCCGTTCTCTCGGGCTAATTCAAGAATGGTCATTCCTTCGCGACCACGGATAGAACGGCCGTCTATCTTAACGCTTAACTCCACATACCTATACTACAACTTTTTCATGCGTTACGTCAAACAAAGCCGACCAAGATTGCTGCGTCGTCCTTCAGCGGAATTCTTCCATAGAAGGACTCGCAAAGACATTACTAAACGACCTCACCACGTCAGTTTGAACACGCAGAGCAAATAACCTATAATGTTTTAGGGTTGTAATAAGCATAGACTATGCATGAGCTGGCAATAACTGAGAATATCTTGTCGATTGCTCTGGAGAAAGCTAAAGCGGTCCCGGCGAAGAAAATAACTGGTATCAATCTGACTATCGGCGAACTGACCGGTGTCGTTGCCGACTGTGTCCAACTCTACTTCGATATCCTGAGCAAAGATACCATCGCCGCCGGCGCCACGCTTTCCTTCGAACAGCCGGCCGCACAATTGCGTTGTCGCAATTGTGCCACGACTTTCGTGCCGAAAGACCTGGACTGGGCCTGTCCCCAATGCCGGGAACAGAAAGTGGAAATCGTGTCCGGACGTGAATGTTACGTTAGTAGTATCGAGGTTGACGAATGAAAGTAAAGGTTTTACAGGACATTTTGGGCGCCAATGATGCCATCGCCAGAAAAAATAAGGAACGGCTGGACAAGTACGGCGTTCTGACCGTAAATATCATGTCCTCGCCGGGAGCCGGGAAGACCAGCCTTATTCTGCAAACAATCCAACGGTTGAAGCCCAAGACCAGAGTCGCCATCATCGAGGGCGATGTAGCTTCCCGTATCGATGCCGACAAAGTACACGAACAAGGGGTGCCGGTAATCCAGATAAATACCGGCGGCGGCTGCCACCTCGATGCCAATATGACGGAGAGCGCCCTCAATAATCTGCCGCTTGACGAGATTGACCTGCTACTTATCGAAAATGTGGGTAATCTGATCTGCCCGGCTGAATTCGCCCTTGGCGAGGACAGGAAAGTGATGCTGGCGAGTACGCCGGAAGGCCATGATAAACCGCACAAATACCCTCTGATGTTCACCGAGGCCGATGTCGTGCTGGTCAACAAAGTTGACCTGTTACCCTATATCGATTTTAATCTCGATGCGTTCCGCCGGGCCGTGAGCGGGCTGAATCCCGAGGCCAAAATCCTCCCTATCTCCTGTAAAACAGGCGATGGTCTTGACACCTGGTTCAGGTGGCTCCAGAGTGAGCTCCGCCGCAAGAAAAAGCCGGGAGTCCGCAAGTAAAAGGGCTGAGGAGTCATGCCGAAGGTAATCGCTCGCGATTCAGTCCATGTCAATGTGCGGGGGGTGGTGCAGGGGGTTGGCTTCAGGCCCTTCGTCTATCAGCTCGCCACCCGATATAACCTCAAAGGCTGGGTCTGCAATACCTCCGAAGATGTCAAAATTGAGGTCGAGGGAGAGCCGACGGCCATCGAGCAGTTCCTACTAGCTTTACGCAAAGAAGCCCCGCCGCGAGCGACCATCGAGCATGTCAGTGTCAGGCATCATCGCCCGGCTGATTATACGGGATTCGAAATTCGCCACAGCGTCGCCGAAGAAGGTAAATACCAGCTTATCTCACCTGACATCGCCACCTGTCCGGACTGCCTGAAAGAGATTCTCTCGCCCGACGACCGGCGCTACCATTATCCCTTTACCAACTGCACCAACTGCGGCCCCCGTTTCACCATCATCGAAGATATACCCTATGACCGTCCCCGTACCACCATGCGCCATTTCCGGAGGTGTCCCGAATGCCAGCAGGAATACGACGACCCGCTTAACCGCCGCTTCCATGCTCAGCCGAATGCCTGCCCGAAGTGTGGCCCGCAATTAACTTTGTTGGACGCGAAGGGCCATCCGTTAGCCGTGGATGATGTTATCGTTGCCGCCGGTCAATTCTTGCGGAACGGAAAAATTATTGCCGTCAAGGGACTGGGCGGCTTTCTCCTTGCCTGCGATGCTACCGATGAAAACACGGTCAATCTTCTCCGTGAACGAAAACAACGCCCGTTCAAGCCGTTTGCCATTATGGTAACATCGCTTGCCGAATCCAGAAAGTATTGTTATGTCAATAAAGAGGAGGCCAGGTTACTCAGTTCTCCTTACAGTCCGATTGTACTGTTAAGGTGGAAAGCCCGTTCCCCGATTGCCCGGGCGGTTGCCCCTAGTCTGAAGTATCTCGGCGTGATGCTACCGTACACCCCCCTCCATCACCTTTTGCTCCGGGAAGCGGCCTTACCGCTGGTCATGACCAGCGGTAACCTGAGTGAAGAACCAATCGCCAAGGACAATGATGAGGCGGTCAGAAGGCTGGCCGCCATTCCCGATTATTTCCTGGTGCATAACCGGGATATTTATGCCCGCTACGATGACAGCGTTACCATGGTGGAAAGAGGTACGCCGCAGCTCCTCCGCCGCGCCCGGGGATATGCCCCTTATCCGGTACGCCTCAACTTTAAAAGCCAGCCGGTACTCGCCTGCGGCGCTGAAGAAAAAAATACTTTTTGTCTCACCCGAGACGAATACGCCTTTGTCAGCCAGCATATCGGCGACATGGAAAACCTGGAAACACTGGAGCATTTTGCCAGTACCATCGAGCTTTACCAGAGGTTATTCCGCATCGAGCCTGAGGTTATCGCTCATGATATGCACCCCGACTATCTGGCTACCAAGTACGCCCAGGAACTGGCCGCCAGCAAGCCCGGTTTACGGTTGGTACCGGTACAGCATCACCACGCCCATATCGTCAGCGGCATGGCCGATAATGGAATAAACACGCCGGTCATCGGGGTGGCCCTGGATGGGACGGGCTACGGCCCCGACGGTGCCATCTGGGGTGGGGAATTTCTCATCGCTGACTACAAGGGATTTACCAGGGCCGGACATTTCGAATATCTTCCCCTGCCCGGCGGTGCCCTCGCCATCAAGAAACCCTACCGCACAGCTATAGGTTATCTGACGTCATTACTTGGGGAAGATGCCTTTAAGCATGACTTATCTTTCCTGAAACAGGTTGATAAGAGTGAAATAGATATCATCCGACGGCAAATAGCGCAAAAAATCAACTCACCGCTGACTTCGAGTTGCGGGCGTCTTTTCGATGCTGTGTCGGCCTTAATCGGCGTCAGGAGTGAGATACAATACGAAGCCCAGGCAGCCATTGAATTAGAGATGGTTGCTTACGAAGCGGCTGATGAGACGGGCTCTTACCCCTTCTCCGTCATTGAGCAGGGCGATGTGAACATCGTTAAAATCAGGGAATTATTTGCCGCTGTAATTGCGGACTTAACCGCCGGGCAATCGCAGGCCAGCATTGCCGCTAAGTTTCACAATACCATAGCCCGGATAATATTAAATTTGTGCCAGGTTATTTCAGGTAAAACGGGCCTGACCCAGGTGGTATTGAGCGGGGGTGTCTTCCAGAACCGATTGCTGCTCAGGAAAGCCGTCAGCTTGCTTGAGACCGAGCATTTTGAGGTCTTTACTCACCGGCAGGTGCCCTGCAATGATGGCGGTATTTCGCTGGGACAGGCGGTTATGGCTAATGCGTCGTTAAGTCAAAAGCCTTCCTGACCCCTGGGTATGTTGTCAAAGCGGTGTGAGGGTAATAGAATACGAATAAGAATGGTGAATGAGTCTGAAAAGCTACCGAGTTTGTCTGGTGCCGTCTGGGCAAAATAAGATGAAGAGGTGTTCTTATGTGTCTGGCAATTCCCGCTCTGGTTAAATCGATAAAGGGGAGCCTGGCCGAAGTCGATATTGCCGGTGTGACCCGGCAGGCGAGTATTCAGCTTACTCCAGAAGCTAAAGTGGGTGATTACGTGTTACTGCATACCGGCTACGCGATTAACGTCATCGACCCGCTCGAAGCCGAGGAGACGCTGAAATTATTGAGGGAAATAAATGAAGTTTGTTGACGAGTACCGCGACCCGGCACTGGCCAGGAAGCTGCTCGACAGGATTCACCGCTGCTCCACGAAACCGATAAGACTAATGGAATTCTGCGGCGGGCATACGGTGAGCATCCTGAAGAACGGTCTCCGCCAGCTACTGCCCGCTAATATCGAGATGCTCTCCGGCCCCGGCTGTCCAGTGTGTGTTACCGCGACCATTGACCTGGATAAAGCCATTGCCCTGGCGCAACTACCCGATGTCATCGTGACCAGCTTCGGTGATATGATTCGCGTCCCGGGCAGCTACTCCACTTTACAGCAGGCCAAGGCAGAAGGTGGCGATGTCAGGGTAGTGTATTCGGCGTTGGACGCGCTTTCCATCGCCCGTGTTAATCCGGATAAATCGGTTATCTTCATCGGCATCGGCTTCGAAACGACGGCGCCGACAATTGCGGCGGCGGTCTTACAGGCGGAAGCCGAAAAGATGAAGAACTTTTATGTTTTACCACTCCATAAGCTCTGTCCGCCGATAATGAAAGCTATCCTCGACGTGGGTGAAGTCAGGTTGAACGGCATCATCTGTCCCGGGCATGTCAGCGCCATTATCGGTTCTCATCCCTACCAGTTTATTGCCGATGATTACCACATTGCCTGCGTTGTCTCCGGGTTCGAGCCGGTGGACATTCTCCTCACCGTCGATATGCTGGTGAACCAGATTGAACAGGCAGACTACAAGGTCGAAATCGCTTACCGCCGCGGTGTGAAGCCGGAAGGAAATTTGCCGGCTTTGAAAATGATGGATACCGTCTTTGAAGTGGGCGACGCTAACTGGCGAGGCATCGGCGTGGTGCCCTCGAGCGGGCTTCATTTCAGAGAAAAATACCGGCGGTTCGATGCCGAGGCTAACTTTACCATCAACCCCGGGCCGGCCCGTGAGGTCAAGGGCTGTCTCTGCGGGAGTATTCTGCGCGGGGTCAGTACCCCGATGGAATGTAAACTTTTCCGCGTTACCTGCACCCCGGAACATCCGGTCGGCCCCTGCATGGTATCTTCCGAAGGTAGCTGTGCTGCCTACTACCATTACGGAGACACCGATGCCGGATAGAGTCCTGCTCGCCCACGGTAGCGGCGGCAAGCTCATGCATGACTTAATCCAGCAGAGCTTTGTGAACACGCTGAGCAACCCGATATTGAATAAGCTGGATGACTCGGCGGTATTCGAACTCAGCGGGCGGTTGGCTTTTACCACCGACAGCTATGTCGTCAGCCCTATTTTTTTCCCCGGCGGTGACATCGGCAAGCTGGCCGTGTGCGGCACGGTCAATGACCTGGCCATGAGCGGGGCGACTCCCCTGTACCTGAGCCTCTCTTTTATCATCGAAGAAGGCCTGCTTTTGGCCGATCTGGAGAAGATAGTCAATTCAATCAGCCGGACTGCCGCCGAAGCTGGGGTCAAGATTGTCACCGGCGATACTAAGGTCGTCAACAAGGGCAGTGCCGATAAAATCTTCATCAATACCTCAGGGGTGGGGCTGGTACCATTGGGGATAGATATATCGGCGGCTAACGCCAGGCCGGGTGATAAGGTTATTGTCAATGGCACTCTCGGCGACCATGGTATCGCCGTATTGAGCCAGCGCGAGGGGCTTCAATTCCAGATACCGGTGCCGAGCGACTGCGCTCCACTCAACCGACTGGTGGCCGAGATGCTGGCTACCGGCGCTGATATCCGTTGCCTGCGCGACCCGACCCGCGGGGGACTGGCTACCACTCTTAACGAATTTGCCCGGCAATCGAAGGTAGGTATCAAGATAGAAGAGCCAGACATTCCGGTCAACCGGGCCGTACTGGGCGCTTGTGAACTTCTCGGTTTCGACCCTCTCTATGTGGCCAACGAGGGTAAATTAGTTGCCGTGGTAGCAGCAACGGATGCAGATAAAGCGCTCGCCGTGATGAAACGTAACCGGTACGGGCGCGAGGCAGCCATTATCGGCGAAGTGGTGACGGACCACCCGTCCCGGGTGGTCATGAAAACACGCCTCGGTGCCTCCCGCATCGTCGATGTGCTCGTCGGTGAATTACTGCCGAGAATCTGCTGACAAAGCAGCTTTCATTGACCGGCCCCAGACCCACTTTGTATAGTCTCTATCAAGTCAGGGCGCTCTCTTCTTGTCTTCGGCTATCTGTTATAATGAAAATAAGCTAAAAGGGGGGCTTAGCAAGAAAGATAAGATGACAGGTGAATCCTTAAGTCTGAAGTTACCCCCGCGGATAGGGCGACTGGAAGAACTGGCCTACAATCTGTGGTGGAGCTGGCATCCTGACGCTCGGGCCTTGTTCCGGGCGCTGGACTATCCCCTGTGGCGAACGAGCGGTCACAATCCGGTGAAGCAACTGCGCGAAATTGCCCCGGATAAGTTACAGGTTGCCGCCACCGACCCGGCTTTTATCTCTCTCTATGACTCGGTGATGTCCCATTTCGATGACAGTACTACCAGCGATGACACCTGGTTCACGACAGCGCATCCAGACAAACTACCCGGGCCGGTTGCCTATTTTTCGGCTGAGTTTGCCATCCATAATTCTTTACCCATTTATGCTGGCGGGTTGGGGGTGCTGGCCGGCGATTTGTGTAAAGAGGCCAGCGACCTGGGCATACCGCTCGTTGGCGTCGGCTTTATGTACCCTCAGGGATATTTTCATCAGCACCTTTCCGCTGAAGGCTGGCAAGAAGAAATTTATCAGCAGCTTGATTTCGATCAGGCGCCGGTTAAAGCTATCCTATCGGCCCAGGGGGGCCGGCCTTTAGCCAGAGTAGAACTGGAGAACCGGACGCTTTATATCGGCGTCTGCCAGGTGAAGCTCGGCCGCGCGACCATTTATTTGCTCGACACCAACATCGAGGAAAACGCTCTGCAGGACCGTCAGCTATCGGCCCGCCTCTACATCGCCGAACCTGAGTCGCGCATCCAGCAAGAACTTGTCCTGGGCATCGGTGGTGTTCGTGTCCTCCGCGCCCTCGGTATCGAGCCGTCAATCTGGCACATTAACGAGGGGCATACTGCCTTTATGATGCTGGAGCGCGTCCGGGAAGAAGTACAGAAAGGTACCAGCTTCGTTGAGGCGGTACGAAAGGTTCGGGCTGCCACTGTCTTTACCACTCATACGCCGGTACCCGCCGGCCATGATGCCTTCCCGCTGCCGCTTATCGACAAATATTTTCACCAGTACTGGCCTTCGCTGGGTATTGACCGGAATGAATTTATCAGGCTGGGGCAACACGAAAGCAATGGCGACCAGGCTTTTAATATGACTGTACTCGCTCTGAAAATGTCGGAAGGTCACAATGCGGTCAGTCAACTGCATGAACAAGTAGCCCGAAAGATGTGGCACATGCTCTGGCCGCAACTTCCCGAAGAAAATATCCCCATCGGACACGTGACTAACGGTATCCATGTACCCACCTGGGTCGCTCCTGAATTAGAAGGCCTTTACGAAGGTTATTTGGGCAAGGACTGGCGCGACAAGCATGATGACCCCGCCTTCATGCAGAAGGTACTGAGCATACCGGACGAAGAGTTCTGGTCCGTCCACGTGACACTGAAAAACAAACTGATGGCTGCCATACGCGAGCGGGCCCAGAACCGCTGGGCTGATAGTGAGGCTACTGCCCAGCAAGTCCTGGCCATCGGTTCCTTGCTCGACCCGGAAGCTCTCACTATCGGTTTTGTCCGCCGTTTCACCGAGTATAAGCGGCCCACCCTGGTTTTCCATGATATGGAACGTCTGAAACGTATCATAACAAATCAAGGACGGCCCGTTCAGATTATTTTTGCCGGTAAATCACACCCGGCTGATTTCCCGTCGAAATATTTCCTGCACCAGGTGTACTCGCTGGCCATTGACCGCGAATTCCGCGGTCGGATTGTCTTTATCGAGGACTACGACCTGCACATGGCCCGCTATCTGGTCCAGGGTGTTGACGTCTGGCTGAATACGCCCCGCCGTCTTCAGGAAGCGTGCGGCACCAGTGGCATGAAAGCTTCGCTCAACGGCGTCCTTCACCTCAGCGTCCGCGACGGCTGGTGGCAGGAAGGTTTCAACGGCACTAACGGCTGGGCTATCGGCGATGGCCCGCGTACCATGGATGCGGCACAGGAAGACCGGGCGGACGCCGAAGCATTATACTATCTGATGGAAGAACAGATTGCCCCCCTTTACTACGAACGGGACCGGAGCGGTGTCCCTCACGGCTGGACCCGCTTCGTCAAGCAGTCCATTAGCTCGATAGTCCCCTTCTTCTGCTCCCGGCGCATGCTCAAAGAATATACCCAGCAGTTTTATATGCCCGCCCTTCGTTTGGCGCTGGAGCTACCGCCGGAGCTGGAAAAATGAACTCCCCTGACCAGAAGCGCTGGCTAGACCATTTAGCCCGGCTCTATGGTGTCCAGACGTCCTACCGTGATATGAACAATATCCGGCAGGAAATTTCACCGGAAACCTTACTCACGGTACTGCGCTCGCTGGGAGCGCCCTTGGCCAACCTTGACGAGGTATCTTCAGCTTGCCGGGAGCGACGGCAGGCTCTATGGCAACGGTTTCTCGAACCGGTTACCATCGTTTGGGATGGGCAAGTACCCCGCATTACCGTGCGGCTGCCGGCGAAACTGGCGGATGCCACTTTACAGGGCCGGCTTATCCTGGAGGACGGCGGACAGAAGAATTGGGTATGGCTTGGCGCCGGGCGGCCGGTGCTCAAGGCCGCCGAAATCGAAGGCATCCGCTACGTCGTTAAACGGCTACCCATCGGAGACAGCCTTCCCTTCGGTTATCACCGCTTCGTTCTGGACATAGCCGGACAATTGGAAGAGACCTTCATCATTTCGGCACCGTCGATGGCTTATACGCCGACGGCTGGCACGGAAGGCCGGACCTGGGGAGCATTTCTCCCCTTATACGCTCTCGCCACCCAGCGAAGCTGGGGGAGCGGTGATTACTCTGACTTAACTACCTTGGTCGAATGGGTGGCCGGATTGGGGGGGCGTGCCGTAGCTACCCTGCCTCTCCTCGCTACGTTCCTGAATGACATCTTCGAACCGAGTCCCTACGCTCCAGCCAGCCGTTTATTATGGAATGAATTCTATCTGGATATCACCGCCATTCCCGAACTGAATGAATGCCTCGTGGCGCAGGCTTTGCTCTCATCCTTCCGGAAAGAGCTTCAGGACCTACGCAGTTTACCCCTGGTAGATTACCGGCGCCAGATGACAGTCAAGCGCCGGATTCTGGACTTACTGAGCCGCTTTTTCTTTTCCAATGTCCCACACCGCCGTGCTGAGTTCGAGCAGTTCCTCAAGGTACATCCCGTGGTAGAAGACTACGCTCGCTTCCGCGCCACCGGCGAAAAAAGACACGAGCCGTGGCAATTATGGCCGGATTCTCTTCGCCAGGGTCACCTGACGGAAGGGGACTATGATGAAGAGGCAAGACAATACCACCTTTATATACAGTGGCTATGCTCTCAACAAGTGCAGGCCGTTTCCCAAACTGCCCAGGATAAAGGGGTCAGTCTCTACCTCGACTTACCGTTAGGCGTGCATCCTGACGGCTATGACGTCTGGCGCCACCAAGATATATTTGTCAGAGATGTATCCGCCGGCGCTCCACCGGACACCTTCTTCATCAAGGGGCAAAACTGGGGGTTCCCACCCCTTCACCCTGAGAAAATGAGGGAGCAGCACTATCAATACTTTATCAGTTATCTCCGTCACCACTGCCAGCATACTGGCGTTCTCCGTATCGACCACGTCATGGGTCTCCACCGGCTCTTCTGGATTGCCCGTGGGCTTGATGCCCAACAGGGCGTCTATGTCCGCTATCATGCCGACGAGCTTTACGCCATTTTCTGCCTGGAGTCTTATCGTAATAAGGTGGTTCTCGTCGGCGAAGACCTGGGTACCGTGCCACCGGCAGTCAGGCCGGCCATGGCCCGGCATGGTTTTGACCGGATGCACATCGCCACCTTTGAATTGACCGGCAACCCGGCGGCGGCCATCCACTCCCCCCCTCCCAATACGGTTGCCAGCCTCAATACCCACGATATGTCCCCTTTCGCCGGTTTCTGGAAAGGTCTCGATATCAAGCAACGGGTCGAACTCGGCCTGCTTGACCCCAAAGTAGCCCGACGAGACCAGCGGTCCCGCCAGGTAGTAAAAAAAGCCCTCACCGCTTTTCTCCAACAAAAAGGCTTAATGGATAAGCCTGATACCGACCTGAATGCGATTATTGCCGCCTGCCTCGCCTTTCTGAGTGCCAGCGAGGCGCGGATGGTACTCATCAACCTTGAAGACCTCTGGCAGGAGGAACAACCGCAGAACGTACCGGGTACAACCGTTGAGTGCCCGAACTGGCGGCGTAAGTCACGCTACAGCTTCGAAGAGTTTTGCCAAATGCCGCAGGTTACTGGTACACTGAAAAAGGTTAATGGTTTCAGGAAGGGAGGCAAGACGTTACGGTAACGCGTAAAAAGGGCGACGAGGGCAAGTCCTCAGCAGCTAAGGTGAATCTGCTTACCGACCACGACCTCTACCTTTTCAACGAAGGTACGCACTTCAGGCTGTACGAGAAACTGGGCGCTCATCCGGTGACAATCGACGGTCAGAAAGGGACTTACTTCGCCGTATGGGCACCTAACGCCGAACAGGTGTCGGTCACCGGTGACTTTAATGGCTGGAACAAAAAGAGTCACTCCTTGTCCCCCCGGGGGCAATCAGGCATCTGGGAGGGATTCATACCCAAAGTAACCAGCGGTACTCTTTACAAATATCGCGTCGTCTCTCAATATCAAGGCTACCGTGCGGACAAGACCGACCCTTTCGCTTGCCACACCGAAGTCTCGCCCCGGACTGCTGCCATCGTCTGGAACCTGGACTATCAGTGGGCCGACCAGGCCTGGATGACCGAACGGCGCGAACGTAATAAACTGGACAGCCCCATCGCCATCTATGAGGTACATCTCGGCTCCTGGCGGCGTGTCCCCGAAGAAAAAAACCGCCCCCTTACTTACCGCGAGCTGGCCCCTTTGCTGGCTGAATATGTCCTCAAGATGGGCTTTACCCACGTTGAGTTTTTGCCCGTGATGGAGCACCCCTTCTACGGCTCGTGGGGGTATCAGGTCACCGGCTACTTCGCACCCACCAGCCGCTACGGCACGCCGCAGGACTTCATGTACCTGATTGATTACCTGCACCAGCACGGCATCGGCGTTATTCTGGACTGGGTGCCTTCCCACTTCCCCACCGATGAGCACGGGCTCGGCTACTTCGATGGCACCCATCTTTACGAACATGCCGACGCCAGGAAAGGCTTTCATCCCGATTGGAGCAGCTTTATTTTCAACTACGGCCGCAATGAGGTAAGGAGTTTTCTCATCAGCAGCGCTCTCTTCTGGCTGGAAAAGTACCATGCCGACGGGCTGCGTGTCGATGCCGTGGCTTCCATGCTTTATCTGGACTATGGCCGTAAAGAAGGCGAGTGGATTCCTAACCAGCACGGTGGCAAAGAAAACCTGGAAGCTATCGATTTCCTGCGCCGCTTCAATGAAGAGGTCTATCGGAGCTATCCCGGCGTGCAGACCATTGCTGAAGAGTCAACCGCCTGGCCGATGGTCTCCCGGCCGACCTACGTCGGCGGCCTTGGTTTCGGCCTGAAATGGGATATGGGCTGGATGCACGATACCTTAGAGTACATCACCAAAGAGCCCGTCCATCGCAAATACCATCATCACGACCTGACTTTCCGTATTATTTATGCTTTTTCGGAAAACTTTGTCCTGCCCCTTTCCCACGATGAAGTCGTCCACGGTAAAGGGGCGTTGCTCAGTAAAATACCCGGGGACGACTGGCAGAAGCTCGCTAATTTGAGGCTTCTCCTCGGCTACATGTACACCCAGCCCGGTAAAAAACTACTTTTCATGGGCGATGAATTCGGACAATGGCGGGAATGGCACCACGATGAAAGCCTGGACTGGGATTTGCTGCAATACGAGCAGCATATCGGGATACAGGAATGGGCGACTTCCCTGAACCACCTTTATCGGCACGAGCCGGCACTTCACGAGCTCGATTGCGACCCGGCCGGCTATGAATGGGTCGATTGGAATGACCCCGATGCCAGCGTTATCAGCTTCATCCGGAGAGGTAAATCGACCGGCGATGTCATCCTTGCCGCTGGTAACTTCACGCCGGTCCCACGCCTCAACTACCGGGTCGGCGTTCCCCAGGGTGGCTTCTGGAAAGAACTCCTCAATAGCGATGCCCGGGAATATGGAGGCAGCGGCTTGGGTAATCTGGGCGGCGTCGAGGCCGAAACGGTACCTGCCCACGGTCGCCCCTATTCTCTTAAGCTCACCTTGCCACCCCTGGCTATCATCCTGCTTAAGAATGGGCCGGGGTCAACAAAAGTAAATGGACCGCTACATTTGTATTCACGGCCATTTCTACCAACCAACACGAAATAACGCCTGGCTGGAACGGGTCGAGTTTCAAGAGGGGGCTTACCCGTACCATGATTGGAACGAACGGATAACTAACGAATGCTACGCCCCGAATGGGGCGGCCCGTATTCTGGACGAGCAGGACCGCATCATCCAGATTGTCAATAACTACACCAGAATCAGTTTTAACTTCGGCCCGACTCTACTTGCCTGGTTGGAGCAGAACGCACCGGAGACTTACCAGCTTATCCTTGATAGCGACCGGGAGAGCCGGCAGCATTTTTCCGGGCACGGCTCGGCTTTAGCCCAGGCCTATAATCATATCATCCTCCCGCTGGCTAACTATCGTGACAAATACACGCAGGTCTTATGGGCGGTACGTGACTTCGAACACCGCTTCCAGCGACCGCCGGAAGGGATGTGGTTGCCGGAGACAGCCGTTGACCTCAAGACACTCGATATACTCGCCCAACTCGGGCTAAGCTTCACTATCCTCTCCCCCAGGCAGGCAAGCCGGGTCCGTCCCATTGGCACTCATGCCTGGCAGGACGTGCAGGGGGGACACATTGACACGACGATGGCTTATGAGTTACACCTGCCGTCCGGCCGCAAGATAAACATTTTCTTCTATGACGATACCATTGCCCGCGTCGTTGCCTTCGAAGACTTGCTCAACAGCGGCGAACGTTTTGTCCGCCGCCTCGCCGATGCCTTTGCCGAAACGCGTAACTGGGCACAACTGGTCCACATCGCCACCGATGGCGAAACTTTCGGGCACCACCACCGCTTCGGTGAAATGGCACTGGCCTACGCTCTGCATTACATCGAGACTCATAACATCGCCCGCATCACCATTTATGGCGAATACCTGGAAAAACACCCGCCTACCCACGACGTGGAAATTCTGGAAAATACCGCCTGGAGCTGTGCCCACGGGGTCGAGCGGTGGCGGAGCAACTGCGGTGATAACAGTGGTGCCCATCCCGGATGGAACCAGTTGTGGCGGTCACCGTTACGGCAAGCCCTCGACTGGTTGCGCGACGCCACCGTTGCACGATACGAAACAATGGCTGCCCAATTACTGAAAGACCCCTGGGCTGCCCGCAACGAGTACATCGAAGTAGTGCTCGACCATTCGCCGCACAACGTGCAGGAATTCTTGCACCGGCAGGCTACCCGCGCTCTGGACGAAGGGGAGCAGCTAAAAGTACTCAAACTCCTCGAATTGCAGCGCTTCGCCATGCTGATGTACGGTAGCGACGCCTGGTTCTTCGATGAAATATCGGGCGTAGAGACCGTACAGAATATGCAGTATGCCGCAAGGGTCGTGCAACTGGCCGAAGAGCTTTTCGATGACAAGCTCGAGCCGTACTTTTTAGAGCTCCTAGCGGCGGCCAAGAGTAACCTGCCCGAGTATGGTGACGGCCGCCGTATCTACGAGAAGCTAATCAGACCGGCCAGGATCGACCTGACCAGGGTCACCGCCCACTATGCGGTCAATTCCATGTTTGAAAAATACAATAAGCAGGATAAGATTTACTGCTATACCATCGACGTCGAAGACCGGCAGAATTTCGAGGGCGGCACGGCCAAACTGTCCCTCGGGCGCGTTAAAGTCACTTCTGAAATCACGCAGGAATCAGCCGTGATGAGCTTCGGGGTACTCTATCTGGGTAATCACAGTGTAAACGCCGGTGTACGGGAGTATCAGGGCGAGACGGCCTACCAGACCATGGTGCAGGAGATAACCGGCACTTTCCGCAGCGCCGACTTTCCCCAGGTTATCCGGCTCATGGACAAACACTTCCTCACCTCCACTTACTCGTTGACGTCTCTCTTCCGCGACGAGCAACGCCGGATTTTGAGCCGGATTCTTGAGTCGGCGTTGGCCGAGTTCGAAACCGCCTACCGCGGTATTTACGAGCACCACTATCCGCTGATGCGCCACCTCACCGAAGCCGACATTCCCCCACCCCGCGCCTTCCTTTCCGCCGCCGAGTTCATCATCAATAACGACCTGAGCACCCTGCTCAAGAGCGGTACCCTGGAAGTGGCACGTATCAGCCATCTACTGGACGAAGCCAAAATGTGGAAGATTAATCTTGACACGAGCGGGCTCGGTTATCTCTTTCAACAGGCCCTGGAGAAGATGATGGCCAGGTTTACTGCCGCCCCATCGGAACCATCTCTCTTAAAAGACTTGGTAACGGCAGTGGAGCTTACCCGCTCCGCACCATTCACGATGAACCTCAGCCAGGTACAGAACCTCTATTACAAAATGCTGAAGACGCTCTATCCCCAGATGCAGCAAAAAGCACAGGGGGAAGACCATTCCGCCGCCGAGTGGCTCAGTCAATTCCAATCGCTGGGGGCGCTGCTCTCGGTACGAGTTGACTAAGACGAATGGGCATGGTCGCACACCTTCTCCACAGGACAGCGCGGGCAAAGCGGTGCTCTTTCACCGCAGACCGTTTCGCTTAAATCGAGCAGGCCACAATTGTAGCACTGGACATTCGTTTGCGGCAGCAAACTTTCACCCAAGGCGTAAACCAGCCCGGCTACCAGGCGAGAGGGTAAAGCATGGCAAAAGAGCCGGCACAACATCCGGGTGACATTAGCATCAACCACGGCGACGGGAATATTGTAGCCGAAGTTCATGACGGCCATAACACTATGACGTCCCAGCCCGGAGGCTTTAGCCAGAGCCTTTGAATCCTGTGGCAGACTTCCCCGTCCGGCCTTCAACAAGTCCTCGGCCACTATTTTGATACGGCCCGCCATCGGCTCCAGGTTGAAGCGGGCCAGGAAAGCAGATAGTGCCTCCTCCCTGGCTTTACTTAAGGCCTGGATAGTAATAAAACTTTGCAGGAAAGGCTCATAGATATGCAGCACTATGGCCGGAGGTGCTTCCTTTAGCCACCATTCACCGATGAAGACTTCATAAGGCGTTTTCCCCGGCTGGCGCCAGGGGTACTGAGGAGGATTATTAGCTACCCACAGAAGAACACCGGCCTGAATTGGCCGCTTCTTTTCTTCCAGCGCCTTCTTCAGAGCGTGGAGTGACTCGCTGAAATCGACTACAGTCTGGTTGCTCACAACAGCCTCCCTACCCTGCCAGACTCACCACCTCTTTCGCCTGTAGATTGGCGGGCCTTTTGAAGTGACTGCCGACCTACAATTTTAGTATAGTCTTTGGCCTATCCAGTGTCAACAAAGAGCAAATCTTTTAATCGGACTTGGCAACATCGTTTAATACAGTATATCAAAGAATAATAGATAAAAACAGAGTATTTAAGCATTTTAACTTGGCTATCACCATGATATACCTACCAATTCTCCTCCATGACTTTCTATGTCTTTGACAGCCCTTTAGCTGGTATGCCATACTAAGAATGGCTCCCAGGTAATTGGAGTGCAGGCATCATCGGGGAAGGTGAACCGAGTAGGCGCTCGCCGAAAGGTGACGGAAGCGGAGGATGTCAGGTGCGAAGGTTACCCGGGAGCTATCTTTTTATGAAGATATCCCTCCTAGGGTTCCAGCCTACTTCTCTGTGGTTTTTCTCGCGGGTTCGAGAATGCCAATAAAAGGCAGGTTCCGGTATTCTTCCTGATAATCGAGGCCGTAGCCCACCAGAAATTCGTCACCGACCTCAAAGCCAACGTAGTTGAGCGGCACATCGACCAGACGCCGTGCCCGCTTGTCCAGCAGAGCACAGACTTGCAAGCTGGCCGGTTTTTTCGCCTTAAGGTGGTTCAGCATATAGCTCAGCGTCATGCCCGTATCGACGATATCTTCAACAAGGAGTACATCCCTGCCTTCGACACTCAGGCTGATGTCTTTGGTCACCTTCACGGCCGAGCCATCCTTCCCGGTGTAACCGGTATAGTAGGAGATGGCCATGAAATCGATATCGATAGGTACCGTCATCTCACGGGCCAAATCGGCCATGAAGCAGAAAACCCCCCGGAGCACGCCGATAACTAAGGGGCGGCGACCGGCATAGTCCCGGGACACCTGCTCACCGAGTTCATGTACTCTTTGCTGGATATCCATCTTTGAGAAAAGCACCTGATTAACCCCGCGTCCTCTCGCCTCAGCCAGAGGGCCGTAGCCATACTTGGCCAGCAGGCGCTCGAAGTCCTTTCGGTACAGCAATGTAATCTTGACTTCGGGGTAAAGCTCACGGAGGCGTCGTAGCTTACTATTTTTCTCGGTGACCAGGCTTTGCTTGAGGGTAGTCAGCTCAACATAAAGGTCGAAACCGGGCAGATAAAAATCCGGGGTGAACATCTCGGTAACCCGGTCGCCATCCCACTTTAACGGGAAAGAACGGGGCTCATAAGCCCATTCTACCCGGTAAAAATCTAGGATACGGGCAAATTCCGCCTCGCTGGGATGGGCAAAAACAACCGGTTGAGCCTGGTGCAGGATAGCGATAGCATCTTCTGCGTCGACCGTCTCTGGCGGCTGCTCCTGCCTCTTCTGCTCCAGCTCAAAGTTGTGAATTGCGGTTGCCGCCAGTCCCGCCATCGTAGTCACGAACCCGACGTCGGCACTGGTAAATTCGCGACGTTTCCTGGTATAGACTCGTACGGCGCCGACGACGGCACCGCCAACAATCAGCGGGACACCCAATATTGAAGCGATGCCCGCCCTCACCGTCAGCTCCGGGAACTGTATCCGGCTATCCTGACTGACGTCAGTAATAGCCTGCGGCTCACCGGTGAGGACTTCCGTCATGCTCCTTTCGGTATCCATCGCGCCCTTTTTCAAGTACCACTCCGGCAGCCCCCACGAGGCACCGTGAAGCAGCTTCTTGCCGGTAGCATCCCTTACCACCAGCGAGGCAGCGGCCTCCATGGCCAGAGCGATATTCCGCACTACCATGTTCAGGAGCGTCTTTAAATCGGTCTTCTCATTGAGTGCCGTGGTTACCTGCTGCACTGATTTATAATAGACCTGCTCGTTCCCAGCCACCAATCACTCCTCCTCAAGACCACTGCCAGCTTCTTATCCTGACACTCCGGGACTGATTAACAGCGTTACCGCCCGAAGTATCTCCTTGTCAATTCTGAAAAGGAACAGAGCCGTAGTGGTAAATGCTTCCACCGCAAGACACCCATGCCACAAAACATTCCAGTATATTTTATCACCACCAAGCACTCTTCACAACGGCCAACCGGCGCCGAACACGAATCATAAGTTTCGAGGTCGCTTAGCAATGTTCTCCCATACCGACTTCCGTCGGTATCCAGGAATACCGCCACCATATTTTGCCGACTGTCCTTCAAGAGAAAGATGGATTCCGTGTCAAGCACGGAATGGCAAATCGTATTGTTAAAAACCTCCGGTTTTTGGTGTTGACGGTTATTAATCAAAAGCGCTAAAATTGAAATGTTCCTTAGACCGCTTACTTCAAGCATCGTGATTTTCATCTGGGTCTGAGTGGCGGTTCAGGGAGGGCAATATGGGAGTAGCCAGAACGATCAGCATCGTTCCCAACGAGTAAGTCTTTCCGGGTGTAACCCCGCACCGCCACCGGCAAACCAGCGCAGTGTTATAACTTTGTTATTTTTTACCCCTGAATGTTATGACTCTTTTATCGCCGGCATGGTAACCTTCCTTGGTACCCGTATCCTTTCTTGGACAGAGACCGGAGCATGGACGCTTGATTAAGTAAGGGAAGGAGGTAAGTGGGGCAGGGCTTTTTCGGTAACAAACATCAGGTAAACCCTGTTTCAATAAAAAGTACGATGAAGCAGACAAACATCACTCCGGAAAATACAGTCTTTATCATTTTATCCTTTGAAGGCCCCGACCTCTATTCCCTGGCCGGTGGGCTGGGCGTAAGGGTGACGCAGCTCGGCACGGCTTTAGCCCAAACGGGTTTCCCTACCCAGCTCTTCTTCGTTGGCGACCCTCGAGGCAAAGGCGAAGAGAGCCTCATCGACCGGAAATTTATTTTGCACCGCTGGTGCCAGTGGATTAGTGAATATTATCCTAACGGCGTGTACCAGGGGGAAAACGAAAAGCTCTACGATTTCAATGAGTCCGCACCTCCATTTATCGTGGAACATATTGCCCGACCGGCCGTAGCTACCGGTAAACTGCTCGTTGTCCTCGGCGAGGAATGGCACACCGCCGAGGCAGTGTGCCGCCTCAGCGACCAGCTTCGTGACAAAGGGATAAGAGACCGGGCCGTTCTTTTCTGGAACGCCAATAATACATTTGGCTTCGACCGCATCAACTGGCACCGCCTCGCTGCTACTTCGATAATTACTACGGTCAGCCGTTATATGAAACAAATCATGCGAGACGTGGGCGTAAATCCGCTGGTCATCCCGAATGGCATTCCCAAAAGTCTGCTCAGGAAAGTCGACGCCACCGCTGCCGCCAGAATCAGAAGCAGCCTCGAGGCCGATTTAATACTGACCAAAGTCGGCCGCTGGCATCCCGATAAACGCTGGCTTGCCGCCGTGGAAGCCGCCGCTAGCTTGAAAACCAGAGGTATGAAGACAGTACTGCTGGCACGCGGTGGGATCGAGCCGCACGGCGAAGAAGTATTGGACAACGCCCGTTCTCTCGGTCTCACCATCAGGGATATCGCCGCGAAGGGTAGCCGGGTAGAAGACTACCTGAGCGCTGTTGGCGAATACAGCGGAGAGGATATCCTGAACATAAGGAGCCACTGTTCCCAGGACTTTCTGCGCCTGCTTTACCACGCTTCCGATGCGGTGCTGGCTAACAGTAGCCACGAGCCTTTCGGGCTGGTCGGCCTGGAGGCAATGGCCGCCGGTGGCATCGCCTTCACCGGGGGCAGTGGCGAGGACTACGCTATTCCGTTCCACAATTCGATTGTCCTCGAAACAGCCGAGCCCGAGGAAATCGAAGACAACATCCTTTACCTGAAAACTCATCCCGCCGAGGCGGAGCGGATTCGCCAGGCCGCCAAGCAGACGGCCAGATTATTTACCTGGGAAGAGGTCATCAGGACACTGGTCCAGAAACTGGAGCATCAAGCTCGGACCCAGAAGTTGCTCGCTCTCCCTGAGACCATACCCGATATCGAGTCGCTAACTGATGAGTACCCGGAAAAGCCGCCGCCGCTTTATGAACCAAAACAGCCAGCGATGGTATAAATAAATCAATAATGGAGGTACAACTATGCCTAAAAGAACAAAACCGGAACCAAAACCAAGGCAAAACACAAAATCGAAGCAAGACGCCAAGAAATATCTGGGCACAGTGCCTCAAGAAGTTACTTTCTGGTGCATCGACGGCCGCATCTTCAAAAACATACAGGAACTGGGGGAAGGTCTGGTCACCATGAGCGACGAGACCTTTGCCGGCCACTGCAACCAGGAAAAATGCGACTTCAGCAACTGGGTTAGAGATGTTATCGGCGACCAGAAGCTAGCCCGTGACCTGGCCAAGGTGAAGAGTAAAGTTGAAGCGGCCAAGGCAGTGTCCGACCGCATCGCAACTCTAAACAAACGACTAGCTTAGTCCGACAGATAACCCAACTGAAGGGAGGCGAAATTGAAAATACGCAGGCAGTTATTGCGGCGGCCGGGTGGGGCACCCGTTTCTTACCCCTGACCAAATCCCTGCCCAAAGAAATGCTGCCGTTGCTGAATAAACCTCTCATCCAGTATAGCGTCGAGGAAGCCGCCGCTTGCGGTGCCGAATTGGTTGTCATCATCACCTCCATGGGTAAAAGGGCCCTCGAGGACTATTTCGACCGCTCTCTCGAGCTGGAGCACGTACTGGAGCAAAAAGGCGAAAGCCTGCAACTGGCCGAAATACGCCGTCTCTCCAGCCTGGCGGATATTTGTTATGTCCGCCAGACGGAGCAACTCGGGCTGGGGCACGCCGTGCTAACCGCCCGCAAATTAATCGGGGACGAACCTTTTCTTCTTCTTTTACCCGACGACATTTTCGAGTGTGGCGAGCAAGTCTTAAAGCAGATGGTGGCAATTTCCGAGCAGTACCAGAGCAGCGTTCTTGCCGTCAAGCCGGTCGCTGATAATAAACTCAGCCGCTACGGCATTATCGAGCCCAGGAAAGTCGCCGAGCGTATTTACGAGGTCAAGAATTTAGTGGAAAAACCGGCGCCGGCCGAAGCGCCGTCGAAACTGGCGGTGATGGGACGGTACGTTCTTTCCCCGGGAATCTTTGCCACACTGGCCGGTACTGCCCCGGGCCACAATCAGGAAATACAACTTACCGATGCCTTGCAACGCATGCGACAAAACCAGCCGCTGTACGCTTATGAATTCGAAGGTGAAAGCTACGATGGCGGTACGCCCTGGGGACTATTAGAGACGACCATCGCCATGACTTTGCGGGACTCTGAAAACGGCCCCCGGCTCAAGCAATATCTCGAAAGGTTACTCCGTACCGACTAGCGGTTGGTACCTAATCCGGCCACGAACAACGGGCTGCCAAAACCGAGTAGTTATCCAACCGTGTGCAGCCGAGTGCCTTTACAAAGCCGAATTTTCGGGCTAGAATACACTTACTGCGGGCGGTTAGCTCAGCTGGTTAGAGCGTTGGTATCACACACCAGAGGTCAGGGGTTCAAGTCCCTTACCGCCCACCATACTGCCCAATAGGCAGAACTCCTATCTTCTGCTCCAATAGACCATTGAGTGGCATGATGTAGGTCAGAGTCGCATCATCGCCAACAACCTTAATATCTTGAACAAAGCTCCGGATGAAAGCTCTTCTCTCGGCGAGTTCACTTACTGTAAGTATCTTACGAAGGTCGTTAACGTACTGACTCAGGATCTCCGGACTTGCCAGTTCAATATGCCTATCAGATAATTGCTGCTCGACTTGAATCTTTCTCTCGAGCAGCTTTTCGTGTCTTGTTCGGAGCTCGCGAATTCTGGGGGCGAGATCGGCCATAGGTATGCTCCCGGTTTCGACGGCATCATACAGTCTCTCTAGCCGGTGATTAACGCTAGTCATCTCGTCGCTGATTGCATTCAGTTCTTCTTGAAACTGCCTCGAGTTTTCATCCATTTCCTGATTTACTACTTCAGCCAGGTGCGTTAGATTCTCTTCTGTCAGAATATTGTCTTTAATGGTCTGTATCACTTTCTGTTCAAAAACTCGGCTATTATGGTAGTGAGCAGGACATGATCCGGCACCCTTCTTGTTTAGAGTCCCACAAACGTAATAGGCGAACTTGCCGCTCTTGGCAACCTGGCCAGTCAAAGCTTTACCGCAATGACCGCAGAAAGTGATTCCGCTTAAAAGGAACGGACTTGAAGCTCTTTTCGGGTGAATAGCCTTGAACGTCCTCTCTTTGATTAGTTCCTGCGCCTGGTTGAATACTGACCGACTGATAATCGATGGGCAAGCATTTTCGCTTCTCAAAGGTTCCAAGCCACGCTTACTGTTACGCCCGTAAACAAGAGTGCCTGTGTAGGCTTCATTTCTCAGGATAATGCGTACACCTGACTTACCCCACCCTCTCCCTTTGGGGGAAGCAATACCCTTCAGGTTCAAGCCTTTGACAATCTCGGTTATTCCTTTTCCGGCGATAATGTCCTGAAATATGGAGGCTACTATGGCAGCCTGGTTGGGTTCGATCTGGAGCTTGGTGCGCTCCTTTTCGCCATCCCTGGCACGGATCTTGACATAGCCATAGGGCGGTTTGCTGGAGAGATAGAACCCGCGAGAAGCGCTTTCACGCATACCACGGGTGACTTCTTCTCCAAGGTTATCCGAGTAAAATTCATCAAGACTTTCGATGATAGCCTCCAGTAGACGTCCTGTCGGACTGTCATCGCGAGGTTCGTTGATGGAAATGACCTGTACCCCGTTCTTCCTTAGCATAGCCTTGTAGACTATCGAGTCTTCTCGTGAGCGGGCAAATCTGGAATATTTCCAGACAAGTATTGTCTCGAAAGGTTTTTGCGGATGCCTGGCGAAAGAAGTCATCTCTCGGAAAGCAGGCCTGGCAGT